>DCHP01000020.1 GCA_002315675.1 Rikenellaceae bacterium UBA1749
TCAAATATGTTGTTGACAAATTCTTTTGAGTTGAAAACCCTGAGGTCTTCAACCTTTTCACCTACACCTATATACCTGACAGGAATCTGCATCTGTTCGGATATTCCTATGACAACACCACCTTTTGCAGTGCCGTCAAGTTTGGTAATGGCAAGTGAAGTAACCTTTGTTGCAGCAGAAAACTGCTTTGCCTGTTCGTAGGCATTCTGACCGGTAGAACCATCAAGTACAAGAAGTACCTCATGTGGGGCTCCAGGAACAATTTTTTCCATGACGCGCCTGATCTTGGAAAGTTCTTCCATAAGACCAATCTTATTATGCAGTCTTCCGGCTGTATCAATAAAGACCACATCTGCCGATGTTGATTTTGCAGAAGATAATGCATCAAAAGCTACGGACGCAGGATCGGATCCCATCTGCTGACGGACCATTCTGGCCCCGGCTCTGTCTGCCCATACCTGTAATTGGTCAATAGCAGCAGCTCTGAATGTGTCTGCTGCACCTATCACAACCTGTTTGCCTTCGGCCTGTAATTTAGCAGCAAGCTTACCGATGGTGGTAGTTTTTCCGACTCCGTTCACGCCTACAACCATAACTACAAAGGGATTTCCTTCACTATCCTTTTCAAAGGACAGTTCTCCTGATTTCCCATTTTCATCCAGCATAAGCGATATTTCCTCGCGAAGAATGGTATTGAGTTCAGAACTGCCCATATATTTGTCTCGGGCAACTCTTTCTTCGATTCTTCCAATTATTTTCAGTGTTGTATCGACTCCAACATCCGATGTTACCAGTACCTCTTCCAGGTTGTCCAATACTTCATCATCAACTTTGCTGTGACCTGCAACAGCACGGGCTAACTTATCCCATATGCCGCGGCGGGTTTTCTCGAGTTTTTCGCCTAGGTCTGCAGGGTTCTCTTCCTTTGGTTTGTGGCTGAAAAGTCCCATCTTCTATTATAAATTGATTTTAAGTGAAAGTTCTTTGAGCTGTTTGTCTGCAATTTCAGAAGGTGCATCAAGCATAGTATCCCTGCCAGCAGTGTTTTTAGGGAAAGCAATAAAGTCCCTGATTGAATCTTCTCCGGAAAGAAGTGCACAAAGTCTGTCAAAACCAAATGCAATTCCACCATGAGGAGGAGCCCCGTATTTGAATGCTCCAAGCAGGAATCCGAACTGTGCTTCTGCCTCTTCTTTTGTAAATCCAAGGACTTCAAACATTCTATCCTGAATCTTTCTTTCGTGGATACGAATGGAACCGCCACCGACTTCTGTACCATTGCAGACAAAATCATATGCATCTGCATGAACCTTTCCAGGATCTGTAAAGAACAAATCCATGTCTTTCTGAGATGGAGAAGTAAATGGATGGTGCATAGCGAAGAATCTTTGTTCCTCCTCATCCCATTCAACAAGTGGGAAATCAACAACCCACAAAGGAGCAAAATCGCCTTTCTTGATGAGATTCATCCTGTGAGCCATCTCAATTCTGAGTGTACCAAGCTGAATCTGGGTTGTAGATTTTTTGCCTGCAAGAATCAGAATTAGATCTCCTGCTTCAGCTTCCATTTCATTTTTCCAGAGTTGGAGTTTATCCTGGTTGAAGAATTTATCAACACTTGATTTAAGAGTACCATCTTCCTGTACTCTTGCATAAATCAAACCTTTTGCTCCGACCTGAGGGCGTTTTACCCATTCTGTTATTTCGTCTATCTGTTTACGGGTGTAGGATGCTGCACATTTTACGCAGATTGCGCCTACGTATTCAGCCTCATTGAATAATGAGAATTCCCCTTCTGTAAGATTTCTGCCGAATTCATGGATTTCCATTGCAAAACGAAGGTCCGGCTTGTCGGAACCATATAATCTCATAGCATCATCATATTGCATATGACGGAATGGTTCCGTGAAATTAATACCCAGTATTTCGCTGAAGATATGCTTTATCATTCCTTCAAAAATGTCAAGTATATCTTCTCTTCTTACAAATGACATCTCACAGTCAATCTGAGTGAATTCAGGCTGACGGTCTGCTCTAAGATCTTCGTCTCTGAAACAACGTACTATCTGGAAATACCTGTCATATCCTGCAACCATCAGAATCTGTTTAAGAGTCTGAGGAGACTGTGGAAGTGCGTAGAATTGACCTGGGTTCATTCTTGATGGAACGACAAAATCCCTGGCTCCTTCGGGTGTGGATTTGATCAGATACGGAGTTTCAATCTCCATAAAATCCTTTCCGTCTAGATAGTTGCGTACTATCTGAGCTATCCTGTGGCGTAGTTTAAGGTTCCTTAGAAGTGGCGGACGCCTTAAGTCCAGATATCTGTATTTCATTCTTAACTCATCACCACCATTGCTTTCTTCTTCGATTGTAAATGGAGGCGTTTCACTTTCAGAAAGGATAATAATCTCTGATGCCTCAATTTCAATATCGCCAGTCGGTATCTTATTATTCTTTGATGAACGTTCAGATACTTTGCCGTTCACTTGAATAACAAATTCTCTTGCCAGAGAAGAGGCAATACCTTTCAACTGTTCAGATGCATTGTCGTTTACAATAATCTGGGTAATACCATACCTGTCCCGGAGGTCTATGAAAATCATTCCTCCAAGGTTACGCACTTTCTGAACCCACCCAGCAAGAAGAACATCTGTTCCGCAGTCACTTATGCGTAGTTCTCCACATGTTTTGTTTCTGTACATTATATTGTTACTTGTTGTTAATATTCTTCAGTATTATTCTTGCCATATTATAGCTTGTTGCAGATGGAGTAAATGAATATGGATTCCTGGCATTGACCCAGTCATTCTCCATGTCAAAATAGTCATATCCTATAGGCAATTTATGATATTTGCTTAAATAGTTGAAATATGCCAACCATCTTTCATAATGGAAGTCAGTAATTAGTCCGCCCCATTCCCTGTTTGCGTAGTCATGCATTCCTTCATTGTTTGAAATGCTACGGTCTTCCGACCAGGTTGTAATTAACCTTCTGGCTTCCCGGCGGAGACTATTGCTTTCATCGTATGATGTTCCTGCTGCCATTGAAGATTCAATCCAGTATCCAACCATTGTTTCTTTCCGGCAGTTCATCAGGTTTTCCTGGAGTGATATGACATGAAGAAATTTGCTGGTGCTGGTGGTAAAGGCATTGGTGTCTCCCTTTTCGAAAGCTTTCTCTATGTCTTCCAGAATTTCCTGGGCGTAATCAGCATTTACTGTTCTTGCAATTTCCTGGACATCTATCAGATAATTATCAGAGTATTTTAGTTTCTCTGACTCCTCAAGAAGAAGGGAGAGAGCTGTTCTTATTTTCTCTTTCAGGTAGTAGCATTCCGTTGTTCCGTTTTTGGATACCTTCTCAACTGATAGGGCTGGACGTGAACATATAACAGATTCGGTGGGTCCCTCCTGCAAACTTGCTGGGGCTGGTGTATACATATTTGACAATATGATATTCCAGGCCTCAAGAACGCTCTCAGGTAAGTGACCATATCTTGCTTTAATAAATTGTTTCAACCAGTCATCAGCCAGGAAAGTATTTTTTCTCCATGGCAGCTCAAACAGAAGTTCCCACATTACATGGTTGTTTTCAACGGCGTCCATTGTCGCGCCGATTCCTTTGAGATTTCTACCATTGACATCCCTCTGGGTGCTGTAGAAACTGTTTATCAGCCTCTGCATTTTTCCATAGAAACCCTGTCTTCCGCCATAGTTGATTTTCTGGCAGAATATCCAGTCATGATATATATATCCGTTTTTTGAATAGTCAGGACTCTCTGGGTCTCCCCATTTTGGTCTGCTTTCGGAAATTTCATCAAGGGCAATTACCTGACCTGCAGGTAATCCATCTATCATACTGATTTCAGGTCTGGATGTTATCCATATTGATTCTTCAGACGCTTGTCTCATGCAGTTGAAGATCTCACGGCCTAATCTGGAGATATCCATTCCCAAAGTATTAAATTCGACATTCTGTAAATCTGTCGAATAGTATCTGCTCTTGCCAAACAACAGATGAAGTTCATCATAATAGGCTGAAGCAACCTTCTTGAAGTCTGGATCTGCAGGATCAATAATTGAGGGACGATTCCTCTCCCCCAAAACGCCAAGACTTTTCGTCCTTATTCCTGTCCTTTCAGTGAAATCGCTTGGAACTATTCCTGAAAATCCTGGAAGAACAGGTGAAATTCCCCATTTATTGTATTCTTCGAAAATTCTTTTGGCCAGGGTAGCCTGTCTTTCGAACCAGTCAAGTGATAGCGAATCAGCGCCGCCTTCAATTATTCCCTGAAGAAACTGAGGCTGATGCGTAGCCCCACCGATAACATGCTTGATTTCAGAAGGTGAATACCCGAATTTCTGAAGCAGATTGTACCATACCCCCTGGGATGCTGTCAGTGATAATGCAACATTGACTCCATGGAGAGCCATGAAATCAATTTCCTGTTGCCATCTATCCCAATTCCAGAAAGGAGTGGAATAGGTAAATGTATTATAACTGAAATAATACCTGATAAGACAACTTGTCTCTCTTCTTATGGGTTCGGCAACTTTTGGAAAAGATACGATAGTCTGCTTCGGATGTCCCCAGGTGATATTGACTTTTGCGTAGTACTTAAGATACCAGTTAAACCCTGTGGCAACAGATATCCAGTTGTTTCCGCATATTTTGATTTTAGAACCTTCAGATGCCAGGGAAAAATAGTCATTTTCACATAATTCATCCTCTATCTCAAAACGGAAATGTTTTGAGCATCCAGGTGAAATACGTTCAGCAAGTCCAATAACAGGATTCTGCACCGTTTTTGCCCCAAAAGAGCTTAGACAGCATGATACCAGTGTTATTATGAGGATTACTATTTTTCTCATTCGGATTAAAGTTCAGGTTCTTTTGTATAAGATTCTATTGGATGTTCGCAGCAGTTTTTATGTCAGACATTCCATGCGTTCGGATCAGGATTGTTGAAAGCTTTGGCCATGCCTTCCGCAAACTGGTCAAGCATTCCCTGAATCTTTCCGCCTATCATCATCTTTAGCATCATATTAAGTTCAACATCCAGAACCATTCTGATTCTTGTATCATTATCTCCAACCTGTTTCAGCTGGATCCAGAATGTAAACTGGAAAGGAACGCCACCTTCTCCGGGAACAATCTTGATCATTTTGTCCTGTTCCCTGTCAGCGATTTTAAGTGCGAAATTCATTCCCTTTGCAGTGAAACTGCATGTGTTGTCGTCTGCCTTCCAGTTTTCAACCTTTGCCCCCAGAATAGGAGTAAAATTTGAAAATTTTTCAATAGCGAAATATATCTGGCTGGCAGGTCTGAATATTTGTTGCTGCTTGCTTTCGTACCTTCCCATATGTTATTTCCCCCAAGTGTCTGGACTCTCACGCCATGATGAAAGAAGGGCCAGTTGACTCTCTGATACATAACCTTCAGCCACGGCTTCCTTTATTAGTTTACTGTATGATGTAAGGGTAAGAAGTTTGACTCCGGCATTTTCGAAGGCTTCCTTTGATATCTGGAATTCGTATGTGAAGATTGCTACCATACCAACAACATCGAGTCCTTCCTTGCGTAGTGCGTCAACAGCTAACAGGGAACTCCCACCGGTTGAAATAAGGTCCTCAACAACTACCACTTTCTGACCTGGTTTGTAAAGACCCTCAATCTGGTTTGTCATACCATGATCCTTCTTTGCAGAGCGAACATATACTGCAGGCATGTTCAGTCTTTCTGCGGCTAGAACACCCCATGCAATAGCGCCTGTCGCAACACCGGCAACGATTTCTGCTTCAGGAAAGTTTGCCTTGATAACTTCAGCGAAAGAATCTCCTACTGCATTCCTGTCATCAGGGAAACTAAGTATCTTTCTGTTATCGCAATAAATTGGTGAATGCCATCCGGAAGCCCATGTAAATGGCTTGGATGGTGAGAGTTTGACAGCTTCAATCTTAAGAAGCGTCTTGGCAATATTGTTCTGCATAATTTTAGTAATTTTGTCGCGTGTAACTATATCCCACAAAGTTACCATAATTTTGATGTTTATAACAAAAAAAGAAGATGATATGGAGTATAAGGTAATAAATGCAGCGGGTGGTCTTGTTCGGAATCATAGAGGCGAGTTCCTGATGATTTTCCGTCGTGGATGCTGGGATCTTCCCAAAGGGAAACTTGAACCTGACGAGGAAATAGAACAGTGTGCAGTCCGTGAAGTTTCAGAGGAAACCGGACTCGAGGAAAATAGGATACAACTTGGGAATTTAATCTGTACCACCATTCATCACTATGAACTATCTGGTCAGCAAATAGAAAAACATACTTACTGGTATAATATGCTATATACCCCTTCGGAAGGAGAGGATCTTAAACCACAGACAGAAGAAGATATTGAAACTGCAGTCTGGGTTACCACTAAAGAAGCTGAGAAGAACCTTCAAAACACTTATGACACGATAAGGGAAGTTTTCACAAAGCGTTAGTCTTATCCTTTTTTTGTTTCTTCTTTTATTTTTGAATCATCGCAAAACGACATGATATCCAACAGCATATCCATTTCCATGTTTGGATTGTCGAGCTATACGAAGTTGAGTTTCCGATGCAGCAAGTGTTATTTACTATAGAACCCGATTGCATCTGTTCATAAGGATTGCTCTTGCAGATGACAATTCGCGTATTGAATTCATGATTCTCATAACCTCTTCAGAGTTGCCTTCACTTTCAAGGGCCTTGACCTTTGATGTCATTTCAGTAATCTTGTCTGTAATAAAGGCGGCCTTGTATAGTATCATCGCCTTCGGAATGGCAATGGACAGATTGCTTTTGATTTCTATTTCCCTGGCGCGGCTTTCTATTGCGGCAGTGTTACTTTCATTTACTATTTCGCCTTCTTCGCTGACTTCTTCTTCAGACCACTGATCATCTGAAAACAGGATTTCGCTTATTAATCTTGATACGGCCGGATTCGGTGAAGTAATCAGTTCCTGGGCTGTGAATGGAGTTTCTTCATTCCAGTGTCTAAGTGCAATTTCCAGTATTTCCTTGCATTCTGGGATGGCGAAAGTTATTTCGCTGACACTTATTTCGTGGAGAATAAAGTCGAAAACCGAAAACGTATATATGTCATCTGGGTCTGATGGATTTGCTATGTCAATAAATGTATCGCCATGTTTTATCAGATAGCCGATCAACTCTTTTTCCAATTCACCTCTTTGTGCTTTCTGAATTGTTGCAACTGAGGAAACAGTTAGTCCGTTACCCTTGTCAGAGCTTATCTCCTGTCTTCGAAGGTAATCCTGTTTCCGTTTGTTGTTCTGCCATACTTCACGCCCCTCAGGGCCATCAATAAGTCCAGCCCTTATTCTTGAGACTTCATTATCAATGGTAGTTTCGCTTATGTCCAGTTTCTTGGCACATGTTCTTATGTATACAGATCTGTTAATGGCGTCAGGAATGACGGCAATCGATTGTGTAATAGATTTGATGGTTTCCTGGCGTTGCTGGGGATCGTCAGGATTTTCACCGAGCAGCATCCTAATTTTAAAGGAAATGAAATCCTCTTCATTCTCTTCAAGAAAACCTTCAATATATGTAATGTTGTTTTCGCGGGCGAAATCATCCGGATCCTTTCCATCAGGAAGAAGAACTGATTTGACGTTCATCCCTGCTTCCAGAATCAGGTCAATACTTCTAAGTGAAGCTTTGATTCCAGCGCTGTCTCCATCATATATTACTATGATGTTTGATGTAAAACGCTTGATTAATTGTATCTGTTCCTTTGTAAGGGATGTCCCAGAGGATGCGACAACGTTTGTTATTCCCCTTTGATGCATTTGCAGTACATCTGCATAACCCTCGACCAGAATACACAGATCCTTGCTTATGATGGATTGTTTTGCCATATAGATACCATAAAGACTACTGCTTTTATGGTATATGTCACTTTCCGGAGAATTCTGGTATTTTGCAACCTTTTTGTCCGTTCTGAGTGTTCTTCCTCCGAATCCGATAACACGTCCGCTGATTGATAGAATAGGGAACATTATTCTCCCCCGGAATCTATCATAAAGTTCTCCTGATGCTTCGTTCTTTAATGAAAGTCCGGTTGAAATAAGGAATTCGGACCTAAAACCAGCCTTTAATGCGGCATTGGTCATAACGTTTCCACCGTCTGGGCAATAGCCAAGTCCGGCCTTTTTGATGGTTTCATCGGTGAAGCCTCTTCGCTGAAAATATGATTTGCCGATTGTCAGACCATCTCCGACTTCAAGCTGCCTTGAGAAATATTCCTGTGCCCATTTTGTAAGGACCATCATACTTTCTCTATTATCCTGTCTGGCTTTTTCTTCAGCTGATAGTTCTTTCTCCTCTATCTGTATACCATATTTTTTACCAAGCCATCTGATTGCGTCTATGAAGTCCATCTTTTCATGTTCCATGACGAAATTGACGGCACTGCCGGCTTTCCCACAACCGAAACATTTAAAAATGCCTCTGGCTGGAGATACCATAAAACTTGGTGTCTTCTCATTATGGAACGGGCAACAGGCTGTATAGTTTGTTCCCTTTTTCTTAAGCTGGACAAAATCACCAACCACCTCGACGATATTGGCAGTTGATAATATCCTGTCGATGGTTGAACGGTCTATCATCTTACCTTTTAAATGTGGTGGATTCCCATTATCTCTCGCACTTCCCTGACTGTTGCTGCTGCAGAAGCTCTAGCTTTTTCTGCTCCTTCTGTACATACTTTGTGCAGATATGCGTCGTCGTTTCTTATTTCTTCAATTCTTTGTCTGATTGGACTGACAACTTTGATGATATCTTCTGCCAATTGCTTTTTCAGGTCTCCGTATCTTATTGAGCAATCCGCATATGCGTCTCTGAAGAATCGTATTGTTGAAGGGTCTGATACTGCCTTCATGATAGTGAAGATGTTTTCTATTGGCTCTGACACAGGTGAATTAGGTTCCTGTGGACCACTATCAGTCAAAGCTCTCATTACTTTCTTACGGATAGCAGCGTCTGTATCTGTCAGATATATTCCATTACCTTCGGATTTTCCCATTTTTCCATTTCCGTCAAGTCCTGGAATTTTTATCAGGTCATTACCAAAGTTATAGGCATCTGGTTCAGGGAAAAATTCCACCCCGTATTTTGTATTGAATCTGCGCGCGAATACCCTTGTCAGTTCAAGATGCTGTTCCTGGTCTTTACCGACAGGAACTTTGTCTGCTCTGTGAATAAGGATATCTGCTGCCATCAATACGGGATATGTAAGAAGTCCTGCATTTACATTGTCGGGCTGTTTCCTGATTTTATCTTTGAATGAAGCTGTCCTTTCAAGTTCTCCTACATATGAATGCATAGAAAGAAGTAGGGACAACTCAGCTACTTCCGGACAATCACTCTGCACGAAAATTGTGGATTTCTCCGGGTCAAGTCCTGATGCTAGATATTCGGACAAAATGTTGCGGACATTGCCGTTGAGAATAGTCGGATCCGGGTGAGTTGTCAAAGAATGATAATCTGCAATAAAAAAGAAGCAATTTGCCTCATTCTGCATTTTTATAAAATTTACAAGTGCTCCAAAGTAATTACCTAGATGGAGATTTCCTGTTGATCTGATTCCACTTACTACTGTTTCCATTTTCATATGTATTTAACTACAAATTTATTGAAAATTTGTGAAATATTAAGGGAATAATTTCTAAAAGAGCGCCAAATGGTTACTATTCAGTCCTATGTCCAATATCAACAAAAGACCTCTTTCTGCAATGTTTGCTTGATCCATTGATGGTTATTTTTACCCAGGCGACTGAATAATTACGCCAAATGGTAACGATTACATTCTTATCCAATATGTTGCGTATTTCCATCTCAAGGCAGCGTGATGAATATATGGAAGAATCTTGGAATGTGATTAACTAAAAATGGCACTGGGGTAACAAAGGTGGGATTATCAGCATACTTATCCAGCTTATGCGCTCAACCAATAAATCAGGCCTAAGGTTGGGCATTTTGAAAACACACGACAAAAATATTTTGCTGGTTTCTCGTCCCAGTATTATTGTTTGACAAAGTCCCCAAGGATTACTCAAAAAAAGGAACCCTGAAATTCAGGATTCCCTCTTACATATAATTTAGTCCCAAGTAATTATGGCTGATTCCTCTAAAACTTGGCTTATTGGAACACCATCAATTTTTAACTCAGTCCAGATTTTTGTTGGATTATCAAATGTAGCAATAATTTCACCTGCTGAAGCTGTATTTGGTCCCGTTTTGTTTATTCCCGCTTTGAGAAATTCACACTTCCCGTCCCATTCAGGATCAAGTGCAATACGACGAATTTCAATAGGATCTTTTTCTGTTTCTATTGCGTAAAAATTTTCGTCGTGAGGCCAGTAGAATAAAAGGTTAAAGCCAACAATCTCAACACAATGGCGAAATATTGTCTCTGGGTAATCTGACAATGCTTCTTCTTTAAGCATGTCTGGCCAACCAAGATTGTCTGATGTCAATCTAACGTCGCCATTAACACCTGTATTCCAAAAGTGTTCTTTTATTACTTTTCTATTCATTTTA
>DCHP01000091.1 GCA_002315675.1 Rikenellaceae bacterium UBA1749
ACTCTATCAAAGCCTCATAGAACATCTCATTTCCAGAAACGGAAGCACTGTCAAGAGAGAACTTCCCCAACATATTCTCAACCGTGTACTTTGCGGCTTTACGGCGGGTGTCATCATCATCAAAATAATCCAGAACCTTCTCGATTTCTGCGGCATTATCTCCAGCAGCCGACAAAGCAAGTTCTTGTCGGAATGGACGTTTTCCACAGCTACAGATAGCAAAAGTAAGTGTAACAAGCAGACACAAGCGATATTTTGTCATAAACGTTTGGTTCTTTTGAAAGTAATTTTATTTGTAAAAGAATCCCGGCTATACAGAACAGCATTGACGATTCCGACTATATAGTCATCCGGAAGGAAACCCCAGTAACGTGAATCCTGAGAATTAAGGACATTGTCACCGGCCATAAAATAGTAGTCGTGCCGGAACACGTGTACGCTGTCCTCTGCCGAAGCGCCTTCATACTCCAGGATGGCGGAATAGAGGGAACGGTTTGAATCATCGACAATCAAAGTATCCCCCTTCGCCGGCACATAAACCGGCCCCCAATCTTTGACCGTCCATACTCTCTCACCATCATTCGGCTGTATGACATTGCGAACCAAACTGTCAATCTGTTCGAGGGGAATTCCCGACAAAGCATCCTGACATTCCTCTACGCCCAAACATCCATTGAAATGATTATTAAGATAATGGCTATTTTCAATACTGATGCTGTCTCCCGGAAGTGCTATGCATCGTTTGGCATAGACATAGTTGATTTTGAAGGAAATCTTTCCGTTGTTGATGGGGAAGTTGAATACAAGTATGTCGTTATGCCTGATTTGTCCCAAACCCTTGACACGTCTGCACCGCAACTCCATCCCGTCCTCAAAGTCGAAATCCGTGTACAGTCTCGCCCCGAAACGCAACTTACCTGCAATGACCCGGTCACCAGTCTGAAGAGTCGGGAACATAGAATCCGAAGGTATTACAAACCTATCGGCAACAAACACCCGCCACAAGACAAACAGAGCAAAGAGCGAAACCAGAACAGCCAGAGCCTTCAAAACGATTCCGGCCAGTCTGTCAAGTTTCTTGTCTATCTCTGGTCTGATTGGCATCTCTACGGCAATTTATGGACAGGAGGTGAAAGAAGGGAATCCAGATTGCTCTGAATCTCCATATATAGCTGCTGCATATTGGTATTCAAAGGATTAACCGGAATCACAAGCGCATCCCTGCCGCATTGTATCGTCTCCTCATAGTTTCCGGTTTTTGTCTTCAAATTCATCAACAAAGACCTGGAATACAAACGGCAGGGAACCATATTGATAGAATGGCGGTATTCCCTTTCTGCATTTTCATAATCCTCCATTGCCTCATAGCATCTCCCGATAAGGTTATGAAATGCAGGATCACAAGAGATTGCCGCTCCTTTCTTCAAAATGGATATACTCTTCTCATAATTTTCAAGATTGAACAGGGTCATGCCATACTCATATAGATACCAGTAATTATAGAACAGTTTATCCTCCAGAAAGCGAAGACTGCGGGCAGCCACTGAATACGAACCTATATTGACATATTCACGTGCCTGTTCAAAAGCAGCTTCAGCCTTTTTCTGTTCCCTGTACTCAGGAATCTTTGAAACACAGAGAGTTACAACGGCAAACAACAAAACAGACAATACTGAAAGCTGCAACTTCTTCCTCTTCGGATTCTCCGGGATCATCGCCACCGGAAGGATTATCGCCAGCATAATAGAAAGATGCGGGATGGAAAGAGGATATGAAAAGCAAGCGAACACAACCCAAGCCACCAATCCATAAGCCAATGGTGAGTTTCTTTTGTACAGACTGAGAATGGCGAAAATGGCTATTGCCAATGCCAACACCAGTGCAAACACTCCCCCACACATCCCTATACTCAAAAACTCATTGAATGACTCCACCGGACAGCAAGCCATCATCATCTGTGCCAATGGCCTTTCGCCTGATGCAAAATAGTCCGCCTGAACCTCCCCGAATGCAAAACTCCTATATCCAAGCCCATACCCGAAAAATGGCCCATTGACGATGGCCCTGATATCCATCCACCATATATAGAAACGCCCAAGAGCTGACTGCAACTTGAAGGTAAATGCCCATACGACAGCAGCAAGTATTGCCAGGATAGATACATACTTTATTATGGTGTGCCGGTTAAGCCAATAGATGATACCGGTATTCTTTATTGCATACAATAAGGCCGCCACGGCAAATGCCAACCAACCCGCACGGCTTTGCGATGCCGGAAGAACGAGAGCGCCGAGACAAAGTGCCAGAAGGGAAATGTAGCCAAGAATCTTCTGCAAAGGCTTTCCTTGTTCTTTGCTCTGTTTCAGTGAGTTGACAGCAGGTACCAGAGCGACTGACATTGCTATGGCAATAAGGCCGCCGTAGGGGCCGGGGTTGCCAAGTGAACCTGTCAGGCAAAAGAGGGGATGCTGCGACTCGGAAACATTAATCACCTGAACTATGCCTAAGACTGATTCAACAATGCCTGAAATGCAAATCAGAAGAACGCAGGCCCTACCATACCCAGTGGGACACACACAAAACAAGCCCCCCAGGAGTAGAACCGCCGCAATAAATGGCAATGTCCTGATGAGTTGAAATCTTACAATCGTATCACCCCCTGTCAACAATGGTAGAGACAGCGTAAGCATCAACAACAATAAAGACGCGATGGCCAGTATTCCTGAAGTCTTACCATTCATTGTCCGGACTCTGGCGAAGAACAACTGATATCATTTTCAATACATTGCTTGTACAACTCCCAAACTCGCGTTTCGTGTGCGGGATTGCCCACACAGACTATTTTATTGTCTTTATCGAGAAGGAAGGAGTGGATGCCGTATTTCTTGATTAAAGGGTTCATCTTCTGAAAGTTATCGTCAATGTCAACGTATATGTCGTGAGTAAAAGTCACACTACGCAGGTAGTCCATCAATTCATTCTTGTCTTTGGGTTGAAAAAGGAAAATGAATTTCAGGTCTTCGCCATATCTCATTTTCGCTTCACGAAGCAACATCTTCCATCGCCCAAGGTAAACACTGCATTGCAAACACTCTCTTGAATCCACAAATAACAGCACCTTGTAAGAATCCTGGAATTCATCATTCCTGACGGAGTCTTCATCAGTAAAATTTGAAATCCGCTTCAGTTCAGTTTCAGGGAAGACAATCTGTTGGCAACTCAGAGCAGTTACCGCCTTTTCCAGATGACCGCCCCCCGAAAATGCAAAACCTATCAAAATACTAACTGCCAGGGCAACTATGGCCCCAGCAGTCAAATAAACACGCTTGTATCGCATCGCTAAAAACTCCTCATCCGATAGAAAATCAGAACTGGGTTGTCGTCTGCTTGAACTTGTTCCAACTTAGACAAAGTCTCAGGGGATATCAACTGTTTGTTGTAGTCCTTTCCTTCTTTAACTTTCTTTACGAAAGAGCATACTTCTGGGGCTTCGACGAGGGAAACGAACTGTGAATTATATGTACCGATTGGGAAATCGAATGGGATACTGTAATCAGACGAAACGGAGCCAATGCAATTTAGCGAATTTTTATCAGTAAAGCATCTAATAACTGCTGTGCCCAAACCTAAATCAATAAAGGTGTGTGAATCCGTCTCTAATTGTGAATAACAAGAGCATAATTTCTGTTTTTTCCTTAATTCTATTAAACGGTCCACGGTATCATCTTTGAACATTTTATATGTCATACTATACTGTCCACAGTCATAGAAATACCTCTGTTTCAGCTGCAAACCATATACCCCATAATAATCTCCAAAAGGAGGTATTGAAAATGAGATGGAACCATCATATATAGTTCTTAGCGGAGGAATTGAATAGCCGAAAAAACTAGTATATGTTGAAGAATACCACTCTGGATAAAAATTATCATCTGTTTTGACTAAGATATGGGTACTTGGATCTGCGTCCTTGTCTATGGAAAGATATTGAATATCAAAAATATATCCATCATTTGTTTCAACAAACAAACAGGTATACCATGGCAGTTCTACCGTTCTCTTATACACACCATCAGGTGTATAATAATTTAATGTCTTATCATCTGACAAAATAATTAGTTCGTCAGATTCGCTAGAGAAAAGCGCACACTTTAGAAATGCCAACTCACCAGGTCCATTGCCGTGTCTTATTGCACGGACAAATTTTCCGTTTTTGTCAAAAACAAAGACATTAGCATCCATAACACCTGAACAAAGGTACACGTATTTATCTGAACAAAAACAATAATTAATTTCAGAAAAAACACTTTCCATCGTAGTTTGTAAAGGAGTGTAGGTAATATCACACACATAAGAACAATAATCTATACACTCTTTGTGCATAGGGTTTATAAAATCCTTTAATGATACCACAACAATACCCATAGTATCTGCACTGTCCAAACTGACATCTCCAGAAAAAAGTTGTTTATCTGAAGAATGGCACGAAACAACGCTTAATAAACAAGCTACAATGGAGATAAAAAAATTTTTATTCACCACATTTTACTTTTAAACAGCCTTGCCCTGGATCATAACAATCGACTTTGTTTCCTTCAAAATACGCTCTGCCATACCCATTGGCACCTATAGTAACGGTAACCCCTTTATAATATACAGTAGCGTTTGCTTCCCCTTTAACTTCTTCACTATAAATACAACTACTTGTATGCGCCAAAAGTTCTGGATAATAGTCAGAGTTAAAAGCATGAATAAACGCATTGATTGCCGAAGCCACTTCTTTCCACCAAGGTCCTCCCTCCCCATTCGACAACGCCTCAATGTTCTGCGCAGTAAGTTGTGAAAGATTTCTCTGGTGAGTACGAACGGCAAAAACCGTTGAGAGTGACACGAGCAGCATCAGGGCTGCCAAAACAGTTAATTTCTTCATGTTCTTGAAATTTTTGGTTAAACAATATGATATTTGGATAACCAAAGATAGACACTCGGAATTTGTTCAGACCGAACAAAAGTATCTATTTTCATTTCACACCGCAAGATATATACTTTTGTTCGGTTTTCAATGAAATTTATTGGGATTTGAGGCCAAAATATTTCCGTAAATATCGTTTGTCACCTTATGTTAAGCATTCTCAGAACCGTCACCGCTT
>DCHP01000001.1 GCA_002315675.1 Rikenellaceae bacterium UBA1749
CCCTTTAAAATTAGCATAAGATGAGCCGTTCATTAAAAAAAGGACCTTATATTGAGCCTAAATTAGAGGGTAGAATACTCTCGATGAATCAGGAAAATAAGAAATCTGTTGTTAAGACATGGTCTCGTTCAAGTATGATTTCACCTGATTTTGTAGGTCATACAGTTGCCGTTCATAATGGTAACAAATTTATTCCGGTTTACGTAACTGAAAATATGGTAGGTCACAAACTTGGTGAGTTTGCACCAACACGTATTTTCCGCGGACATTCCGGCAACAAGAAATAATAACTGATAATAAGAAAAATTAAAATAATGGGTGCAAGAAAAAGAGAAAGAGCTGAAAAGCTTAAGGCAGCTAAGAAAGCAACAGCCATTGCTGTTTTGCGTGACTGCCCAACCTCTCCCAGAAAAATGCGACTTGTTGCGGACATTATCCGTGGCGTTGAGGTGAACAAAGCACTTGCCATTTTGCACTTTTCTAAGCAAGATGCTGCAGGCCGATTGGAAAAACTCCTCAAATCGGCAATCGCCAACTGGGAAGCAAAGAATTCTAACGAATCACTTGAATCTACTCCACTTTGCGTTAAGACAATCATGGTAGATGGTGGTCGTCAACTGAAACGTGTTCAGCCAGCTCCACAGGGCCGTGCAAATAGAATACGTAAGAGAAGCAATCACGTTACAATAGTGGTTGATAAAATTGAAGTTAAACAAGTTAATGCTGAAGCTTAATAATGGGACAAAAATGTAATCCGATTTCAAACCGTTTAGGTATTATCCGCGGTTGGGACTCAAGTTGGTACGGTGGAAAAGATTTTTCCAAAAAGTTGGTAGAAGACGCCAAAATACGTGAGTACCTTGATGTCCGTTTGGCTAAGATTTCTGTTTCCAAATCAGCTGATGGGAAACAGGAAAAAGAAGTCCGTTCAGCAAAGGCCAGTGTTTCTAAGATTATCATCGAACGTACACTGAAACTTGTTACTGTAACTATTTCAACATCACGTCCTGGTCTGATTATTGGTAGATCTGGTGCTGAAGTTGATCTTCTAAAGAAAGAACTTTCGAAGTTAACTGGAAAAGATGTACAGATTAACATCTATGAAGTTAAACGTCCTGAGTTAGACTCTGTTCTTGTAGGTCACACAATCGCTCGTCAGGTTGAGGGTCGTGTATCATATCGTCGTGCTATTAAAACAGCTATTGCATCTACAATTCGTAGCGGTGCTGAAGGAATTAAGGTTTCTATTGCCGGTCGTGTTGGTGGCGCAGAAATGGCACGTACTGAGAACTTCAAGGAGGGTCGTATTCCTCTTCATACATTCCGTGCGGATATTGACTATGCTTTGTCTGAAGCTCTAACAAAAGTTGGTCTTCTTGGTATCAAGGTATGGATTTGCAATGGAATTGTTTATTCAAAACGTGATTTAACTCCACTTGCAGGAATGGCTGCAACAGGTTCTTCTGCTGCAAACCAGAATGGCAAACAAGGCCGTCGTCCTCGTGGTGACCGTCGTGGTGGTGATCGTCGTAACAATAAGTAATCTGAATGTCTGATAATTATAAAAAGTAAAACAATGTTACAACCAAAAAGATCAAAATTCAGACGAATGCAGAAGGGTAGGATGAAAGGTCAGGCTCAGCGCGGAAACCAGTTGGCATTCGGAAGCTTTGGCTTGAAAACCCTTGAATCTGCATGGTTGACAGGTAGCCAGATTGAGGCTGCGCGTCAAGCAATCACACGTTATATGAAACGTGAAGGTCAGTTGTGGATTACAGTTTTCCCTGACAAACCTATCACTAAGAAACCTGCTGAAGTACGTATGGGTAAAGGTAAAGGATCTCCAGAGGGATTCGTTGCTCCAATTACTCCAGGCCGTATTCTATTCGAAGCAGAGGGAGTATCTTTGGAAATTGCTAAAGAAGCTTTACGTCTTGGTGCGCAGAAGTTGCCAGTTGCAACTAAATTCATAATTCGTCGTGATTACGAAGTTGAAGAGTAATAATTTTAGCTAAAAACAGATAAAAAAATGAAAACAGCAGAAATCAAAGAAATGGGCATCGCCGATTTGGAAGAACGTATTGCTGCCGCTAAAGCCAATCTGATCAAGGCTAAAATGGAGCAAGCAGTTTCGCCATCAGATGATTTGCACAATATCAAGAATCAGCGTAGAGATATAGCACGTATGCTAACAATTCTCGCACAAAGAAAGAACAGTAAATAATAATACGCTATGGAAAGAAATCTAAGAAAAGAAAAAATCGGGGTTGTTGTCAGCAACAAGATGGAAAAATCCATAGTTGTAGCTGTTGCTCGTAAGGTAAAACACCCAATGTATGGTAAATTCGTGAACAAGACTACACGTTTTACTGCACATGACGAGAATAATGAGTGTGGAATTGGTGATACTGTACGTATCCAGGAAACACGCCCTCTCAGCAAGAACAAATGCTGGAGACTAGTAGAAATCATAGAAAAAGCTAAGTAACAATGATACAACAAGAAAGTAGATTGAAAGTTGCCGATAACAGCGGTGCAAAAGAAGTTCTTTGCATCCGAGTTCTCGGTGGGACTGGTCGCCGCTACGCTTCGATTGGTGATACAATCGTTGTGTCTGTAAAGAGTGCTACTCCATCTGGCGATATTAAGAAAGGTTCTGTATCTAAGGCCGTTGTTGTTCGTACGAAGAAAGAAGTCCGTCGTCAGGATGGTTCTTACATTCGTTTTGATGATAACGCAGTAGTTCTTTTGAGTAATGCGGGCGAATTACGTGGAACACGTATTTTCGGGCCTGTTGCTCGTGAACTAAGAGATTCATTTATGAAGATTGTTTCACTTGCACCTGAAGTGCTATAAAAAACCCAAAACGATGAAATTACACATTAAAAAAGGGGATATGGTGCAGGTCAACTCTGGTGATAACAAGGGTAAACAGGGTAAGGTACTCGAAGTTCTTGTTTCTAAAGAACGTGCCGTTGTTGAAGGAGTTAACATGGTGAAAAAACACACCAAACCTAATGCCAAAAATCCTCAAGGCGGTATCATTGAAAAAGAGGCGCCTATTCATATCAGTAACTTGCAACCGCTCGATCCTAAGACCGGCGTACCTACTAGAGTATGTCGTCGTAAAAATGCTGAAGGTAAACTCGTGCGTGTAGCGCAGAAATCAGGAGAGGAACTTAAATAATGAGCTACGTACCATCACTTAAAACACAATATAAGGAGCAGATTCAGCCTGCACTTATGAAGCAGTTCGGATATTCAACAGTTATGCAGTGCCCTAAGCTTGTAAAGATTGTTGTAAACCAGGGTGTCGGCGCTGCAACAGCTGACAAGAAGCTGATTGATATTGCACAGAACGAATTGACTACAATTACTGGTCAGAAGGCAGTTCAGACTCGTTCACGCAAGGACATTTCTAACTTCAAATTGCGTAAGCAAATGCCTATCGGAGTTAGAGTAACTCTACGTCGTGATCGTATGTATGAATTCCTTGAACGTTTGATTGCAGTTTCTCTACCACGTATCCGTGACTTCAAAGGTATCAATGATAAATTTGATGGTCAGGGTAACTATACACTTGGTATTACTGAACAAATAATCTTCCCAGAGATTGATATCGATAAGATTACTAAGATCTTTGGTATGGAAATTACATTCGTGACTACTGCCAAGACTGATGCTGAGTCATTTGCACTTCTTTCTGCATTCGGTCTTCCTTTCAAGTCCGGTAAAAAACAACAATAAGCCCTAAAACAATACAAAGATGGCAAAGGAATCAATGAAGGCACGCGAAGTTAAACGTGCAAAATTAGTTGCAAAGTATGCCGCAAAAAGGGCTGCTTTGAAGGAAAATATCCGCTTGGCTGGTGCCAAAGGTGAAGTTGACTATGACAGCATAGCTGCTTTGGACAAACTTCCAAGAAACTCTAATCCTATCCGTATGCACAACCGTTGTTCTTTGACTGGTCGTCCAAAAGGATATATGCGTTTCTTCGGTATATCACGTATCCAATTCCGTGAAATGGCAAGTAAGGGTCTTCTTCCAGGTGTAAAGAAAGCTAGTTGGTAGTTTTACCATACAAGTTCATACATGAGAAAAGGGTTATTTTGATTAATAACCCTTTTTTTTTGTTTTTTTGCTTCATATTATTACTTTTGTTTACTATTTTTGTTAATAAGTTGTCAGTAATTTTATTTGAAAATGAATAGTAGAGAAAGAGTAAAAACAGTCCTGTCACACAGGAATGCAGATACGATTGCAGTTGATTTTGGATCAACTGCAGTGTCGGGAATGCATTGTAAAGTGATAGAGGGACTAAGAAAGTATTATGGTCTAGAACAGCATCCTGTTTTTGTCCATGAACCTTACCAGATGCTTGGTATAGTAGAAGATGACCTCGCAGATGCGCTTGGAATTGATTGTACAGGTGCATTCGGGGCGACAAATATGTTCGGTGGAACAACTCCCGCATGGAAGGAAGTGCGTATGCCATGGGGACAGGTTGTGATGCAGTCTGTGAATCTTCCACTTGTTGAAAAAGGTGATCGCTATTATACTTATCCTGAGGGTGATACATCTTTAGAACCTTCTGCAATGCTCCCAAAATCAGGTTTTTTCTTTGATGCAATTGAAAGAGGTCCACTTGAAATAGATGACGATAAGCTAAATATTGAGGATAATCTTGAAGAGTTTTCTTTGCTTTCAGATGCAGGACTGGCATATTGGATAAAAACGGTAAAGGAAGCAGCTTCCAAGGGTAGGGCAGTTGTCGCAAGTTTTGGAGGTTCAGGTCTTGGTGATATAGCTCTTGTTCCTGGAATGCAACTTCGCGAACCCAAAGGAATCCGTAGAATTCCTGAATGGTATATGTCAACAATAATAAGAACAGACTTCATCAAGGAAATTTTCAGACGCCAGATAGATATTGCTATACAGAATCTAGAAAAAATTAATAGTGCTGTCGGTGATTTGGTAGATGTTATCATGATATGTGGAACGGATTTTGGTACTCAAAATAGTCAGTTCTGTTCAGAAGAACAGTTCAGGGATTTGTACATGCCATATTACAGGAAAGTTAATGATTGGGTTCATTCAAATACCGGTTGGAAAACTTTCAAGCATTCATGTGGCGCTGTCCGTCCTCTTATAAATGCCTTCATTGAATCTGGTTTTGATATACTTAATCCTGTTCAGGTCGCTGCTACAGGAATGGAACCAGCAGCCCTAAAGAAGGATTTTGGAGACAAAATATCATTCTGGGGTGGAGGAGTAGATACTCAGGGGGTGTTTGCTAACGGAACTCCTCAGCAGGTATCAGATCAGGTGCGCAAGCAATGTGATATATTTGGTGAAAATGGTGGTTTCGTATTCAACTCTGTTCACAATGTTCAGGCAAATGTGCCTATTGAAAATGTAATATCTATGTTTGAAACTTTAAAATCTATAAGAAATGTATAATTATTCAGAATTATATCAGGCAATTCTTAAGGGTAATCTTAACCTTGCCAAAACTGAGGTAACAAAAGCAATTGAGAATGGTTGCGCTGCAGATGAAATTATTAATAGTTGTATGGTTGAAGCCATGGGAGAAATAGGAGCTCAGTTTGAAGCTGGTAAAGCGTTCGTTCCTAATCTTCTTCTTAGTGCACGTGCGATGAAAGGTGCTCTTGAAATACTTCAGCCTCAGATGCAGAAAGAGAATACAAAACTTCTTGGTACAGTTGTTATTGGAACTGTACGTGGCGACCTTCATGATATCGGAAAGAATCTTGTCGCTTCAATGCTTGAAGGTTCTGGTTTCAAGGTGCTTAATCTTGGTAGTGATGTTCCAGCTGATAAATTCATTGAAACAGCTAAGGAAAACAATGCTGAGATTATTTGTCTGTCAGCACTTTTGACAACTACAATGGGTTATATGCAGGAAATCGTGAATGCTGTTAAAGAAGCTGGTATCAAAGCAAAAGTAATGATTGGTGGAGCTCCTGTAACTCAGCAGTTTGCAGACAAAATTGGTGCAGACGGATACAGTGATAATGCCAATGCTGCAGTAACTTTGGCAAAGAAACTGGTTTCAGCTTGCTAACGGAACAAAAATAGTATGAAACTATGGCAGTACTATTGTAGCTGAATATTACAAAATAGCGGATAATAACAAAACAATAGTGTTCTCTGCAATGTTATACTATAAAGGAGGAAAACTTAGGTTTTCCTCCTTTATAATTTGCTATATGCTGCGCAATATGTTCTGGTGGTACATAGATTCTGATTATGGATGTCAGAACCTTATAGTTTCCTCAGGATTTTTGAACGAACTTAAGTATGCTGTTGCATGTGTGAAATAGTATACAGCAGTCTTTTCGTCTTTTTCGTTATACATTGAGCGTAGATTTGGATATGCGTCAAGCATTGATTTTTTTGCCTCAATGCGGCTGTCTTCTACAAGAGTCCCGCTAAGTCTGATCCACTGTTCGCCATCGTATGCGCATAATTCAACCTTTGAATTCTTTTTAATCTGGGATGCAATTCTTTTCATGTGACTGGTCTGTATGTAAAGTCTACCTTCAAAAATGTTAACGGTACCAAACGGTCTGACCCTTGGCTGATCTTTTTCTACTGTTGCAATGAAATAATATCCGCATTTTTTTATAAAATCGTATACAGAATAAATATCTTTGGTGGATACATCTTTTCCGGATTCCTGCCATCCGATAAATCCATTTTCCAGATTAATAACATTAAATCCCTCTTTTGACAGTATGTCACAGGCAGTAAGACTCCTCTTTCCGCTTCTGCAGTATACTGCAACAGGAGTTTCTTTTGATAATTCTTCGATAGCCTGATTTCTAAAGTCCGGGGAGTTTACATCAATCAGTATACTTCCAGGAATATGTCCTTCCTTGTACTCTTTTTCGGTCCTTACATCCAGAATCTGGGCGCAGTTTTCTTTAATGAACTTTTCAAAATTATCAGAAGTAACGTTTTTGTATCCGTTGGAGTTTGCACTGTTGCATGATCCAAGAAGTATGATCAGTGCCAGTAGTCTGAATAGTCTCATGATGATTGTATATATTTTTCGGTATACCTTTATTATCTTTCACTTATGTAAAGTTACATAATATAGTTTATTTTTTTACCTTTATACTATGTTTATTTGCGATTATGTGGCTGGATTGCATATAATCATCAGTATTAAAACACAAATTTTATGATAGAACAAGTCTCATCCCTTGTAAGGGGTGAATTAAAGGAAAAAGATATCTTTCCTGCAATGGGTTATAGTGATTCCATTCCAGAGCAGAGTGTTGTGGATATGGTGCGTCAGGTGTGTGAGGATGCATATTCAATTTGCAGACTAAGGTTTATGTACGATATTTTTGACGCAGAGGTGTTATCCAAACGGGATATAAAAATAGGAAATACTGTCTTTGCTCCAGGTGGAATTATCACCTCGTACCTCCCTGGAATGACATCAGCCTGCCTATTCGTAGCAACGGCAGGTACAGAGTACAATGAGTATATATATAAATTCAAAAAAAACGGAGATATCCTTACCGAGTTTGTTGCTGATTCTGTCGGGAGTGTCCTTGCTGAAATAGCAGTCTCCAGAATAATTCCGGAACTTGAAAAACAATTTCCAGATCTTCAGCATACATTACCTTATAGTCCTGGCTACTGCGCATGGAATGTGGCCCAGCAGAAGCTATTGTTCTCCATGTTTCCTGAGAATCCGTGTGGCATCCATCTGACAGACTCTTGCCTGATGTTTCCTGAAAAGTCTGTAAGTGGCTTCATGGCCATAGGAAAGGAATTGATACCGCAACCATATAGATGCGAGATATGCAATAATCTAAAATGTTATAAAAATAGAAGCAAGAAAGCGTAATCAAATTAAAATCATTTTTCTATATAATGTCGTCTTCAGATAACCTTTTTAATACGATTTAATATCTCATCTTGTGCGAATCTGCATCTCATTCAACATATGGTGCAGTAATTATCCGTGAAGTATATAGGAATGGCATAGAGCTTTTGTTGAGGTGTCGGAGCAATTACCTATTATTACCCCTTAACTAGGGTCTTAGTATTGGCTTTTGCAATAAAAATGGCTATATTTGCCTACATAATTCAAAAATTTTAATAATTCAAATAACTAATAATTTTATGAGCAATTTTTTCACAAACGTTATCGGTCGTAAGCTGGTAATGAGTCTTACAGGTCTGTTTCTTATCCTGTTTCTTCTCTTCCATGCTTCGATGAATCTCGTTGCAGTATTCTCTGAAGAAGGCTATAATGCTATTTGTGAATTTTTAGGAGCAAACTGGTATGCATTGGCAGCAACAGTTGTACTAGCTGGCGGTTTCTTCTTTCACATCATTTATGCATTCTGGATTACTCTTCAGAATCTTGCTGCCAGAGGGAATCAGCGCTATGCAATGACTTCACGTCCAAAGGAAGTTAGCTGGGCATCAAAGAACATGTTGGTTCTTGGTATTATCGTAATTGGTTTTGCATGTCTTCATCTTTATCAGTTCTGGGCAAAGATGCAGCTTGTTGAAATCCTGGGACAGGAACCTGCTAATGGTGTAGAGATTATCAAATTGACATTTGGTTGTCCAATCTTTGCGGCATGCTATATTATTTGGCTTGTAGCATTGTGGTTCCATCTGACTCATGGCTTCTGGTCGGCATTCCATACACTTGGATGGAATAATCAGATCTGGATTTCTCGCCTTGAATGTATTGCAAAATGGTTTGCAACAATAGTGTGCGCAATGTTTATTATTGTCGTCATCGTATTCTATATCAGAAGTACAGGTGGTTGCCCAATTTGTATGTAGTTTATATTAAGTGGAATATTAATATTTGAAATATATGAATTCATTTGATTCTAAAGCTCCAGCTGGCGATCTTGCTCAAAAATGGAGTAAACATAAAGCTGCTATCAAAGTAGTAAGCCCTGCCAACAAGAGAAAACTTGATATTATTGTTGTTGGTACAGGTCTAGGTGGTGCATCTGCTGCTGCTTCTCTGGCAGAACTTGGATATAATGTGAAGGTATTCTGCATTCAGGATTCACCTCGTCGTGCTCACTCAATTGCTGCTCAGGGTGGTATTAATGCTGCCAAGAACTATCAGAATGACAATGACTCTGTTTATCGTCTATTCTATGATACAATTAAAGGTGGAGACTATCGTGCTCGCGAAGCAAACGTATATCGTTTGGCAGAAGTATCCAATCTTATCATTGACCAATGTGTAGCTCAGGGTGTTCCTTTTGCTCGTGAATATGGTGGATTACTTGATAACCGTTCTTTCGGTGGTGCTCAGGTAAGCCGTACATTCTATGCCCGCGGTCAAACGGGTCAGCAGCTTCTTCTTGGTGCATATGCAGCCTTGAACCGTAATATTGGTCTTGGAAGAGTTAAGAGTTATCCTCGTCACGAAATGCTTGATGTAGTTCTTATTGATGGCGAAGCTCGTGGTATTATTGCACGTAATCTTGTTACTGGTGAAATAGAACGTCATGGTGCCCATGCAGTTGTTATTGCTTCTGGTGGTTACGGTAATGTTTTCTTCCTTTCAACAAATGCTATGAACTCAAATGGTTCTGCCGCTTGGCAGTGCTACAAGAAAGGTGCTTTCTTTGCTAATCCTTGTTATACACAGATTCACCCAACTTGTATTCCTAAACATGGTGACCAGCAATCTAAATTGACTTTGATGTCAGAATCTCTTAGAAATGATGGTCGTATTTGGGTTCCAAAGAAACTTGAAGATGTTAAGAAACTTAGAGCAAAACAGATAAAGCCATCTGATATCGCAGAAGAAGATCGTGATTACTATCTTGAACGTCGTTATCCGGCATTTGGGAACCTGGTTCCACGTGATGTTGCATCACGTGCAGCTAAGGAACGTTGCGATGCAGGTTTTGGCGTAAATGAAACTGGACTTGCTGTTTTCCTTGATTTCAAATCAGCAATTGAACGTCTTGGTAAGGATGTTATCAAGGCACGTTATGGTAACTTGTTCCAGATGTATGAAAAAATTACTGATACAAACCCATATGAACAACCAATGCAGATTTTCCCTGCTGTTCACTATACAATGGGCGGTATCTGGGTTGACTATAATCTGATGACAACAATCCCTGGTCTATATGCTATTGGTGAAGCCAACTTCTCGGATCATGGCGCTAATCGTCTTGGTGCATCCGCTTTGATGCAGGGTCTTGCTGATGGCTATTTCGTTCTTCCATATACTATTGGAGATTACCTAAGTCGTCATATTCAGGATAAGAAGGTTGACGTATCAAATCCTGCATTTGATGAGGCAGAAAAGGCAGTTATCGATAAGATTAATAAGATATTCTCTATAAAAGGAAAACAGACAGTTGATGATCTTCATAAGAAACTTGGTAACATTATGTGGGAATACGTTGGTATGGCACGTGATGAGGCAGGTCTAAAGAAAGCAATAGAGGAAATCAAGGAGCTTCGTGCTGAATTCTGGAAGGATGTTTATGTTCCTGGAAAAGAAGGAGATTTCAACCCAGAAATAGAAAAGGCTGTACGTCTTGCAGACTTCCTAGAAATAGGTGAACTTATGGCTAGGGATGCTTTGAATCGTAACGAATCTTGTGGTGGTCACTTCCGTGTTGAATATCAGACAGAAGAAGGCGAAGCAAAACGTGATGATGAAAACTACAATTATGTAGCAGCTTGGCAGTACAATGGTTCGGATGCTGAACCTACTCTTCATAAGGAGATGCTTAACTTTGAATATATCAAAGTGGCACAACGTAACTATAAAGACTAATTTATCTAAATTATTAAAAAGATGAAATTAACATTAAAGATATGGCGTCAGGCATCTCCAAAGGCAAAAGGAGAGTTCAAGACATATCAGGTCGACGGAATTTCTCCTGATACCTCTTTTCTTGAAATGCTTGATATATTGAATAATGATCTTATTCATAAAGGTGAGGAACCAGTAGCATTTGACCATGACTGTCGTGAAGGTATTTGTGGTATGTGCTCACTATACATCGATGGACATGCACACGGACCTGACACTGAAATTACAACATGTCAGCTTCATATGCGTAAATTCAAAGATGGTGATACAATAACTATTGAACCATGGCGTTCACGTGCATTCCCTGTAATTAAGGACCTTGTTGTGAATCGTTCAGCATATGACCAGATTCTTCAGGCAGGAGGATTTATCTCTGTTAATACGGGTGGTGTGCCTGATGCCAATGCTATTCCAATTCCTAAGAAGAATGCTGATGAATCAATGGATGCTGCAGCATGTATTGGTTGTGGTGCATGTGTCGCTACATGTAAGAATGGTTCTGCAATGTTGTTTGTAGCTGCCAGAGTAAGTTCCCTGGCCCTTCTTCCTCAAGGTAAGGTTGAAGGTGCTCGTCGTGCAAAAGCTATGGTTTCGAAAATGGAAGAACTTGGTTTTGGTGGTTGTACAAACACCCGTGCTTGCGAGGCTGAATGTCCAAAAGGTATATCAGTGGCTCATATTGCGCGTCTTAACCGTGAATTCCTTTCAGCGAAATTAAAGGACTAATCTTATATCTGATATCCAAAGAAGACTGGTCAGGACAATCCCGGCCAGTCTTTTTATTTTTTTTTACTTTTTTTATGATTAACTTCAAGTACTGAAAACAATTTTGATAATTTCTAAAACCATGAATTCAAGATTTAAAATACTTGTTATTGCTTTTGTGTGCATTTTCTTCTGTGGGTGCAGTAGCAGGCCATCCATCTACAAAGTTGGAACTTACGGGTATGATTTTGCATTTTTCAACAAGAACCACATTAAAACTGTGGAACTTAGTTCTTCTGATGATCTGTCCAAAGTTCTTGTTATTCCTCAATGGCAGGGGCGTGTCATGACTTCTACGACCGGTGGGAATGAAGGTAATAGCTACGGATGGATTAACCATAATTATATAGAGTCTGGTGCAGTCAGCAAATCATTCAATCCTTATGGTGGTGAAGAAAGATTCTGGATAGGTCCGGAAGGTGGACCTTTTTCCTGGTATTTCAAAAAGAATGCCGAACAGATTTATGATAACTGGACTGTGCCAACAGTTCTGGATACTGATCCATTCGACATTGAATCTCAATCAGGTACGGAATTGGTTCTCACCAAGCATACTATATTGACAAATGCCTCAGATATAACTTTCAATATAGGTATCAAACGTTCAATTTCCCTTCTTGAAAAAGATCAGGTTTCTGAATTGTTGTCTATAAATATCCCTGATAATGTAAAGGTTCTTGGGTATTGTACGGAAAATACAATAGAAAATGAAGGGAAAAACGACTGGTCCAAGGAAACAGGATTGCCAAGTATCTGGCTTCTTGGTATGCTTGCTTCTACAAAAACTACGACTGTATTTATTCCATATAACAAGGATGCTTCAGGAAAGATAGTTAATGATGAATATTTCGGCAAGGTGCCATCTGACAGATTGGTAGTTGATGATGGAATAATCTATTTCAAAATAGACGGTGAATTTAGATCTAAAATTGGACTGCCTAAGGAAAGTGCAAAGGATATTGTAGGAAGTTACGACAGTGAAAAGAAGATTCTTAATATTTTGAAATTTACTTCTCCCGAAGGAGAAGTCGATTATGTGAACAGTCAGTGGGGAGCACAGGATGATCCATATTCTGGTGATGTAATCAATTCATACAATGACGGGCCTACTGATAATGGAACCATTATGGGACCTTTCTATGAGATTGAGACTTCATCTCCGGCAGCAGTATTGAAAGTCGGAGAGAGTATGACTCATACTCAGTATACTATACATATTGAGGGAAGTGAGGAGGAGCTGGCGATAATTATCAAGACCGTTTTTGGAGTGGAGATAAATCAAATAGCAAACAGGTTTATCAAGTAACTCTCCATCCAATACTACGAAATAATAATATAATACCCGTTGTACAATAATATTTCATTATTGTACAACGGGTAATCTTTTGATGTTACCTCAAAATCGGTATTATTTTAATCCATCAATGGTGACATCAGAATTTGAAAATTGCACCTACACCATATGAAATACTACTTCTTTTGTAGACATTTGTCTTGTTTGTAGAAGGGTAAGTTGCTTTTTTGGAATCATAGAATGATAGAAAACATCCTGCTTCCAATGTGACAAGTTTACTTACTTTGACTCCGCCACCGAAGCCTACAGATGTTGAGTTAAGGTAGAAATTGTCTTCATCATACTCTTCCAGGTTAAGATTGAAGACACTTCTCTGTAAACCGCAACTTAGCAGTACTTTTTTACTGACATCAACCTCTACACCTGCAAGATATTCATTTGATGCGCCCAGAACTTCATCAGAAAAACAATTATGGGCCTGTTTGTCAAAATAATGATGCCATTCTCCGGATAATCTCACCTTTCCGAAATCGTATCCAACTGCAGCAGTCAGCATTGCAGGTATATCACTTTCTTCTGTTCCTCCGTCTGGAAACATGCCTTCTCCGTCGATGACGATGTCAGATGTTGTACTATTCTTTAATGTAAGTGGAGACTTGAATTCATATTTTACATTAGCAGTCCATCCCTTCATGTTGAAACATACCGCAACAATAGGACTGATTGATATTCCGGTCTGTTTTGCATCCAGTTTTTTATCAGAAACTCTTTCTGCCAAGTCTGATCTCCCCATTTTAGTAAAGAATTCCTGAGCATTTACCATCCCACCAGTTGGATTCAGTATCGGATGTTGTGGATTTATCATGACGTTGGATAATTCGCCATTATATTTGGCATAAGCGTAATTAATATTAGCCTGTAGGGATACGGATAGGCATGGGATAATTTTATAGGCTGCACCCAGTGTTCCCGTTGCTCTTATGGATGTAGCATTGAGATTCATGTCAAGTCCATACATATTTGTTGGAAGCCCGCTGCTTGTCAGCATTGACGGTAAGACACTTACGATTGTTTCAAATGATCCTAGGCCTTTTGCGTAGTCGACACCTCCACCACCACCGCCTACTTCCAGTGATGCCATAACCGCCCATTTGTCTTTTTTCCATACTGCATGTAAATTAGGAACAAATGGAGCGAAAGTATATCCAGTATATTCTTTTGTGCTAATACCAAGGTTGTTGATGTTCTGTGCAAATGGAGCGAATGTTGACTCTGTAGTCCTGGTCTGGTAAACTTGTTGAGCACTGAAATCAAGATGCCATCCGTCTTCCATGAATACTACACCTGCAGGATTGAAAAATACTGCATCAGGAGAATAACTTGTACCTCTTGCAACCAATCTAAGATAGGCGGCACTTCTGTTCGTATTCGTTTGTAAACCACCGCCATATGCCGAAACAGGTATGGCAATAATTGTTAGTGCTGTGAATAATTGACTTAAAATTGCTTTTTTCATATTTAGTTGTTTTTTAATAATTTACTTTTGAATTCTAAATACACTTGAAATATTTCCCAAATTGAGCCCCCCCATTACTGAGGCCTGTGTTAGTGGTTAATACAAAAAAGCATACTTTTTCAAGTTGATTAAATTTTCCGAAAAGTATATATCGAAATTGTATGGTTGTTTTTCATTTGTTTCTACGAATACATGAATCTTTTGATAGAATGTTTAGGAGTATGCTGGAATTCTTCAAGTATTTCCACTTTGGAAATCTGGCTGTAATTTGGAAGTATCTTATTGATTTCAGCTTTTATCTGTTCCTTTATGGCGTCAATATTATTATAAATCTTATATTGTTCCTTAAGAGCGATCAATGCTACAAGAATCTGTCTGTTTCTTTGTACAACAATTGACTCAGATACCCATCTAAGATTATTCAGTTTATCTTCTATTTCTTCTGGGTATATATTCTGCCCGTTTGAAGTAAGGATCATACATTTGCTTCGTCCTTTAATGATAATATTTCCAGAGTAGTCAATTACTCCAAGGTCTCCTGTATGCAACCATCCATCATTAGTAAACAAGGCCTTTGTCGCTTCTTCGTTCTTATAATAGCCGATTGTTACATTTTTTCCTTTGGCCTGAATTTCGCCGGGAATGTTTATTGAATCGTAAGAATCTATACGGATATCCATATCGGTTACGGCCTTACCGCAGGAACCGCTTCTGAATTCTCTCCAGTCTTCATATCCAAGTAGTGGAGCACACTCTGTCATCCCGTATCCGACCGTATATGGTAGCCTTATACGTCTCATTACCTCCTCAACCTGTTTCGATATTGCAGCTCCGCCTGCAACAATTGTTCTGATATTCCCTCCAAGTGCTGATAGGAGTTTCTTCCTGATAGAATTGTAAATTTTCCTTCTTATAAGTGGAATGTAGGTCAGTATTCTGATATCTGGCCTGTTCAGCTTCGGAATTATATTTGCTTTGAATATTTTTTCGAGTACAAGGGGGACTGTAATCAGAATGTATGGCTTAACTTCCTGTAGAGCGTTCAGCAGAATCTTTGGACTTGGAGTTTTGCCCAGAAATACAACCTCTGCTCCTCCGCACATAGGATAAAGGAACTCGAAAGCAAGACTATACATATGCGCTAATGGTAACATAGAGACAATTCTATCTCCATGTCTGACAGGAATTCTATTAAGTCCGAAATTGATATTGGAGGAAATATTGCCGGCAGTCAACATAACACCTTTGGGATTCCCAGTGGTTCCTGATGTATAATTTATTGCTACCAGTTCATCTTCATTGCTGAATTCATCAAGGTCGTTATGTGTATCGTAAGAAATATTGATGTCCTGAATGTTTTCTAATGATATGTCAGAGCTTGATTCGTCTTTGAATTCTTTCAGGATTTTAAAATTTTCAATATTTATGATTGCCCGTAATTTTCTATTTTTCTGTGAATCTATTTCTTCGGCAATTTTTGGTTCTGTAAAAATAATTACACTGTCTGAGTGAATAGTCAGATTCTCAATGTCCTTGCATGTAAAATCATATAGCAGTGGAACAGCTACTGCATGATATGAGATTGTTGAAAGAAAGGAAATAGCCCATTCGGCTGAATTTCTACCGCATATTGCTATGTGGTCACCACGTTTAATGCCTAACTTTTTGAATTCTTCATTTAATTCCTTTACCTTATTGCAAACATACCTGTAACAATAACTTTTTCCATTGTAGTTTGAAAGAGCAGATGAATCAGGATACTTACTTGCAATTTCCCTGAATAACTTAATAAAATGTCTCATTTCCCTAAAATTTAAACGTATTATATCCTTTTTTTGATATTGCAAATTTCTGTTCGAAGTCACATATATCAAAATTAAAGGGATATACTCCTTATAGGGAAAAGGGTTAAATATCTAAATAAAGGGATGAATTATGAAATATCGGGGTGATCTCCCCAGCATTTGGGATAATCTGCTGTTAGTTGCCGATGAAATATTTGGTAATTGACTCTGCATAACTGCGTGAAACAGGTATGTTGGTTATATCCGGATTGTCCATCTCAATGAAGATGCCGTCATGGGTACGTGTAATTGTATTTACATGATCAAAGTTTACCATATATGATCTGTGGCATCTCAGGACATTGCTTCCGGTAAACATTGAACTCATGCTTTTCAGTGTATTGCGAAGGAAAAATTTATTGATTCCTGCATTGTGCAGGTACCATATGCATACGTAATTGTCTGCAGATTCCAGAAATAGAAGATTTTCCTTTTTTATTGACAATCTCATTTCATTCTTTTCATCAAGAAATGATAGATTGGTACTGTTAGTCTGATTGTTGTTGCCAGTATTGTTTTCGATTATTTCTTTAAGTTTGTTGATCTGAATCTTCTGATCTTTGATAATTATTGTAAGAATTGAGATTGAGTATGGAATCAGTAATATCAGTGGAGTATATTTTATTGCAACAGAGAAATCTGTTGAGAATTTTTCAAAGCTGAATCCCCCTTTTACAAATACTGGAATTATTGAATATACTGCAGCCATGGTTATTATTTCCGAAAATATCCATATGGAAAATTTAGTATATCCAATATTATGCTTTTTGCCATACAAGTACATGATAGTCCTGGATATGGAAATGATTGCCATTCCCAATAGAATTACTATTAAAACGAATATCCATAATCTGTTATTGGCTACACCCCAGTTCGTTGATCGGAATGGTTCGTACAACCAATAGAATATTCCTGTAATCAGCCCGGTCAGAAGTACAATTCTTGTACTATTCCATGTTCTGTACAGATACTCCGAAATATTATTATCCTTTTCCATGGGTACAAAATTACTAATTTTGTATAAAAAGCAAACGCCTTCCCTCAAAGGGAAGGCGTTTGCTATAATAAGTCTTAGAAGACTATAGAGCCTGGCCAACAAAGAATACTGCTGCAACACCCAGGATAGCGTAAAGTTCTGGGAACGCTACAAGAATCAATGTGTTACCGAATACGTCATGACCATTTCCAATTGCAGTGATACCATTTGCTGATAATTGACCCTGACGGATTGAACTTAATAGACAAACAAGTCCGCATGCCAAACCGACTCCGAATATGGCTGCAGCCTGGTACATAGTAATGTCTGGAGTCAGGAATCCTTTAAGAAGGAAGTATCCCAAGAATCCATACAAACCTTGTGTTGACGGCATGGCAGTAAGAATCATGTAACTACCAAATGCGTCTTTGTTCTTTTTCATTGCACCGACCGCTGCATTACCACTGATGGTTGTACCATAGCAACTACCAATACCTGAAAGCAGCAACATTAATGCGATGCCAATGTAAGCAAGTAAGATTTCCATTTTTTTATTGTTTTTAGTTATTAATTATTTTCTTCACAATTCGCTGATTTGCGGAATGGGTTGAAACTTCTGCCTCCTCCTTCAAATTCAGCGTTCTTATAAAACTCTACAAATGTAAGTCTGACTGGGTGAACGAAAGCTCCTAGGGAACTGACAAATATGTTCAGTCCATGTCCAATTACAAGAATAATCAACATTATTATCTGTTTCAGAATGATAATGTCTCCACTTAGTCCTATTGCCAGTTCGTTGAATACCTGTGCGATAATTGCACCTGCAAGACCGATGGCAAATAGTCGGACGTAGGAAATAAGGTCTCCTATGATACCTGTTGCCATTTCGTAGATGCTATAGAGACCTTTACCAAAACTTGCAAATATGTTTGCCTTTGGATTTGCAAAGAACAGAATCAGTACGCCGGCAACAATAAGCGTAATCTTATATGCAATTGAACCTGTTCCAATATATGCCGCATTCCATGACATAAGGTCAGCTGCATATGCTCCCATTGATGACAGGAATAAAATGCACCATCCAAGACTTGACAGGCCATAGATAAAACTACCACCTCTTTTTGATCTGTTAACGATTCTAAGTATCTGACCAAACATGACCTGAATAACCCCAAGTATGATTGAGAAATAGAAAGACTTAATAGGATCAGTAAGTAGCATATACTTCTGGCATCCCTTCAGTGCATCTATCTTTATCAGTTCTATACCAAACATATTGCCGGAGATGAATCCGAAAAATGTTCCTGCAGCTGCCAGATACAGAACAAGTTTTGCGTAGTCTTTGTAATTCTTTGGAATCTTCTTCCATAATGCAGTTATTGCAATTATGAACATAAGTCCATAGCCGGCATCACCAAGGCACATGCCGAAGAATATCATGAAGAATGGTGCAAAGAATGGTGTCAAGTCCAGTTCATTGTATGCCGGATTCATATATAATCTTCCTACAGGTTCAAATAATCTCGCGAAGAAATTATTTTTAAGTTTAATAGGAGGATTATTCTCAATCTTTGCATCTTCATAGTAATAAATTACTTCATTGTCATCAAGAAAACCGGTTACCTTTTCAGTAAGGTTCTTCTCTGACCATCCTTCAAGTATTTTGACATATCCTTCAACGGCATCTTCAGCAGAGTTCAGTGTATGTTCAAAATTGTATACATCACTATCTTCCAATGCCTTCTGCTTGATATCGCCAGCAGAAAGCGCAGCTTTTGCCAATATGTCCTGTAATTCTTTCTGTTCCTTGATATACTGCTCAATTTGAGCCTGTTTTTCAAGGTATGACATCTCAGGAGCGCGCAGTTCAGTTGCGTTCACGTCGAATTTTTCTGTTGCACTTTCTCCCGCTATGATGAAGTAGACTTTAGAGTCCTTTCTTTCAATAACCTCAATAGGGTATATTTGTTCCCATGGTGAGAAGTAATTCTTTGCTGAAGTTACAAAGAAATGCAGGTAAACGCCTTCTGACTTGAGTGTTTTGATTATTTCCTTATCAAAATCTCCCCAGATTTCCAGACTCTTAAGATCTTCTTCAGCTTTTGCAATCTTGGCTTCTAGTTCTGATGTCTTTCTTGAAGCTTCTTCCCATTCATTTATAGCTTCTTCAATAGTCGCAAATTTCTCATTGGTAGAACTACTCTTGAAGGACCTCATAGCCTTTGCAATCTTCAGATAATTGCAGCTATTGGTATTCAATGCTTCAATTTTATCATCACCACGCCATGATTTAACTGTAGTTATGTCAACGACCCCTAGTTCCCGCAGATTCTCCAGAAAATTGGGAGTCTCCTCTGCGTGAAGAACGAAGGTGTATCGTGTCATAGGAACTATCATATCTTTTTCCCTTTCTACTGTTGTTCTTCAGTCTCCCTTTCCAGACGAGCCTTGAAAATCTTCTGTGAAGATTTACTCAAGTTCTCTTCATCTTCTAGGAAACGTTTAATCTTTAGTATGGCTTCTTCGTATCCGGGAATCTGTACTTTTTCATACAGATTGACTTTCTGGGTAGTTTTCTTTCTTGCTCTTTCAAGTAATTCAGATCTGCGAAGGAATACCTCCCGTCGGATTCCTGTTTCAGCAAGTCCTTTAAGAATTTTCTTTCCATCTGCCCACCAGGTTGGTGATGTGAATAAGTTCACAAAACTTTCTTCATATTGAACAGATTCAAGAACCGGAACGATGACGCCAGCAATTTTTTGTTCAGCCAAATTAACATCCTTTACCGCTATGAGTGAAGGATCAAATTCGCTCCACAACGCTGACATATATGAATATGAGTCTAATAGACGCTTTAGCTCCTTGTCTTGTTTCTGAGCTTCTGTTTTGGCATTTTTAACTTCAAGACGCAAGGCACTCTCCTTACTTTTTATAGTAGGAAGGGCATTCTTGCGAATCTTGAGCTGTCGGCCAAGTTCTGTCAGCGACGTTTTATTGAACTGGTATTTTATCATATATTAATTCCTTATTCTGCTTTTGGCCAGAATTCGTTCATAATTTCTTCTTTAATAGCTACCTCAGATTTACTGAAATATTTTGCAAACAGTTTCCATGCAGTATCAAGCATCTCATTTATAGGGATGTTTACATCTATTGCAAGCAATCTTTCAGAATAGTCCTTGGCAAATGCAAGTGCTCTATTGTCATAGTCAGAAAGGTCGAAACCGTTTTCCAATTTTGTCTTGGCATTTGCTGCATCTGCATAAAGACGGATTGCGGCGTTCATTACCTGTGGGTGGTCTCTTCTTGTCTTCTTTCCGGCGACAAGTTGTTTCAGTCGTGAAAGTGAACGGAACGGGTCGATAATTACCTTTCCAATTTCAGAGTCATTACGAAGGAACAACTGACCTTCTGTGATATAACCTGTATTATCTGGTACAGCATGAGTAATATCTCCACCATTAAGTGTTGTTACGGCAAGAATAGTAATTGAACCACCTGATGGGAGCTGAACGGCTTTTTCATAAATCTTAGCCAGATCTGAGTATAGTGATCCTGGCATTGAATCCTTCGACGGAATCTGGTCCATACGATTACTTACTATTGCAAGTGCATCTGCATACAATGTCATATCAGTAAGCAGTACCAGAACCTTTTCATTATTATCAACGGCAAAATATTCAGCAGCTGTCAATGCCATGTCAGGAACAAGTAGACGTTCAACCGGAGGATTGTCAGTTGTGTTCACGAACGCAACAATCTTATCAAGGACGCCAGCGTTGTCAAAAGCATTTCTATAGAAAAGATAGTCATCATTTGTCAACCCCATACCGCCAAGGATGATTCTATCAACATCAGCTCTGAGGGCAACCATTGCCATTACCTGATTGTATGGCTGGTTAGGGTCAGCGAAGAATGGTATCTTCTGTCCAGAAACCAATGTGTTATTCAAGTCAATACCTGCAATACCTGTTGGTATCAATTCTGATGGCTGTTTACGTTTGTATGGATTTACCGTAGGACCACCAGTTTCTCTTTCTTCTCCTTGAATGTCAGCTCCGTCCAGTGGATGACCATAGGCATCAAAGAATCTGCCGCATAGTTCATGGGATACTTTCAGCATGGGAGAGTGTCCTAGAAACTCTACCTCTGCATTTGTCGGAATTCCATTTGTCCCTTCAAATACCTGCAGCGTAACTTCATTTCCATTGATCTTTACAACCTGAGCAAGACGTCCGTCTACTTTTGCAAGTTCATCATTTGCAGCTCCAGTAGCCTTAAGCGTTACAGTTGCCTTTGTAAGGGCTGTAAGGTGTGTATATGTCTTTTGGAATGCACTCATATTATTATTTTTTTATTTTTTCTCGTTAAGTATATCATTAACCTGATTCATGTATTTGTCAAACTGTTCGCTTTTCCATTCGGAGTAGTTCATTTGACGCAAAGTATTAATCAGTCGTTTGTAATATGAAGAACATTCTTCAAAATCTTTAAAATCACGTTTCCCGTCGCAGATTGACATTACGAGTTCAAACATCATCTTCTGGCGTTCCATAGGGCAGTTTGCATCGGTAACATCGAAACTATCCTGCTGTAGAATCACAAAGTCAATCAATTCAGATTTCCAGAAACGATCATGATATTCAACAGGAACACTATCATCTCCAAGGATATTGATTTGTTCATTGGCTTCCTTGCCTCGCTGGACATATGTCTTGGCTCTGGTTACAAGTTCAGTCCACCCTGCACCGAATTTCTCTTCAAGTGTTTTCTGGATTTCTTCATATTCAAGGTACTTGGAATAACTTTCAAGTGGGTCAATTGCAGGGTAACGTTTTGAGTCTGCGCGTGATTGCTGAAGTGCGTAGAAACATCTTGCAGCCTTTTTGGTGGATTCAGTTACTGGTTCCTTCAGGTTACCACCGGCCGGTGATACGGTTCCTAAGAAAGTAACGGAACCTGTTTTCCCATTTGGAAGATATACATATCCTGCGCGGGCGTAGAATTCTGAAATAATGGCAGAAAGGTCCATTGGGAATGCATCCTGTCCTGGAAGTTCCTCAAGACGATTACTCATTTCACGTAGAGCCTGAGCCCAGCGGGAAGTAGAGTCGGCAAGAAGGAGTACTTTATAACCCATAGCCCTGTAATATTCACCAATAGTCATAGCCGTGTAAACTGACGCCTCACGTGCGGAAACTGGCATATTTGAAGTATTGGCGATAATTACTGTACGTTCCATCAATTTTCTTCCGGTATGAGGGTCATCAAGTTCAGGGAATTCAACGAATGTTTCTACAACCTCGTTGGCACGTTCACCACAAGCTGCTATGATGATAACCTGAGCATCTGCCTGTTTTGAAATGGCATGCTGAAGCACGGTTTTTCCGGCACCGAATGGTCCAGGGATGAAACCTGTACCACCTTCTGCAATTGGGTTGAAAGTATCAATTGCTCGAATACCGGTCTCAAGAGTGTATTTTGGACGAGGTTTGCTGGTAAATGCCGTAACGGGGACTTTCACAGGCCATTTCTGAATCATGGTAACAGGAAGTTCCTCGCCTTCTTCATTCTCAATAACTGCTATTGTGTCAGTTATTTTATATGTTCCTTTTTCTTTGATAGACTTGACTTTGTACTGACCTTTGCACTTGAATGGGACCATGATTTTATGTTCCAACCATCCTTCAGGAACCCATCCTAGCCAGTTACCGGCTACCACGATGTCTCCTACATTACATAACGGAGTAAACTCCCAAGTGGAATTCATGTCCAACGGATCATTGTATGTCCCTCTTTGAAGGAATACATCTTCCATTGCTTTTAGGTCATTTTGAAGACCATCGTATATACGAGTTAAAATGCCAGGCCCTAGAGTTGCTTCTAGCATATTCCCCTGGAATTCAACCTTTGCTCCGATTCCCAGTCCTCTGGTACTTTCGAATACCTGAACGAAGGCGTTTTCTCCTTTAATCTTGATAACTTCAGCCATCAAACGGATATTCCCCAGCTCAATGTAGCAAATTTCATTCTGAGCTACCGGCCCGAATGTTTTTACCGTTACAAGATTGGCAATTACGCCTACTACTTCACCAGTTGTTTTCATCTATATAATAATTTTTATTCCAAATTAAGGTTTTCTGTAAATGAGGATACTATTTCTCTAAAGCGTTTGTCTCCACTTTCTTTATCCATAAAGCTCCACCTTGCAAGAATGTTCAGGTGAACCATGTATCCCAGAAGATAATCAATGGAGAAAAACTCCTGTTCGCATAGCGAGTCGGCGATATTCCACTTCAATGTATCCAACTTCTTTTCACGTTCAATAAAATCTTCAATCTGCAGTGTAGACATCAATTCTTCAAACCATTCAAAGTCTGCTGCCATACCAAAGTCGTCTGCCATGGATGAGACAAGCGTCTGCTCGATTTCGCTGTCCCCTATGACAAAAGATATTGGGTCAATTCCCTGTGCCTTTGCATATGATACGGCAATGATGTTCCTGATTGTCCTGTCTGAACAGCTCCAAAGTCTCAAGAATTTTGAATTTGACTGACTTGCAAGGGAATAATAAATATTCAGCAATTCTGAATGTAGCTGTTCGATATCCCCCTTTTCGTCCTTGAAGAAGTTGTCCAACTTGATTCCTATCTCACCGGGTAATTTGCTCTGATAAGGCTCGTCGTCGTTTGCAGAAACACGGCAATGTTCTATTTCCTGAACAATTTCCTCTTTCTTTAAATTCCCCAGGGGACTAAAAAGTGAAGTCCCTCCCTTGATAGTGCTTATTATGTTCTCAATATCATAGAACATATAAAGTAACTCAAGGGATTCTCTGTCTGCGCTTGATAGTTCAGATGAGATTTCATCTCTTATCTCATTGGGAAGTTCTGCTCCCTTGGATGAAAAATCAAGAGCATACTCCTTCAATGAAGCAACTAGACAATAGTACTTGTTTTTTATTCCAAACATATTTATTTGTAAAGAATTTCAGCAATACGCTGGCGGATATAACCGCGGAACAGATCTTTGAAATCTCCGTCTGTAAAACTAATGTAGTAACTTCCATCCTTTGGCGCAATACGGAAAGGAACTTTTACTTTTCCGTCAGTTGTTACTTCAACGCCATCTTTAAGGTAATCACCGATAGCTTTCTGGATTTCATCAGCAAAATTGTCAGGGACAACGACATTGATGCCACTGGATGATGCAGGGTTGAAGTTCTTTACAGCTTCAATCACCATATTCTTGATGAAAGAACCATCCTTCCAACATTCTGAAATCTTGTCGTCAACAACTTTCGTCTTTATTAAACCTTCAATCTGTTGTTGCAATGCACTAAGTAATTGGGATGATGCAAGGCGTAATTCATTCTCAGTAGTCGCTTTCAAAGATTCTGCCTTAGCGTTTGCAGCTGATACAATACCTTCAGCTTCTACTTGAGCTTTCTTTACTATTTCTTCAGCCTCTTTTTTGGCTTTTTCTACAATTTCGGCTGCTTCAGCTTTACCCTTGCTTAACCCGTCTTCAAATAATTTCTGGGTTAATTCTTGAAGTTTGTTTTCCATGTTAGTTATTTACGTTATTGCTCTATCATTGCTGATAGTTATCCAATTCACTTACAAAGTTAATTATTATATTGAAATATCAAAATTTGAATTTTAAATACATATTTTTTCATTTTTGAGACAGCTTTCGCTATGCTATTAGGAGTAGTCCGGTTAGCAGATATTCAGAGGGGGCTTATTTCGCCCCTCTGCATAATAGCGGCTGTAATGTGCTATTTCAAACATAGGTACTTGAAATAGTCCAAATTTTGGGAAACACCCACATTCAGAGATCTGTGATAGTAGTAAAAATGACAAATAATACTTTCAGTGTGCTCATTTTTTGCGGAGATAATTTCCCAACCGGGGTGTCTGATCCCCCCAAAAGACTGTTATCAATTAGTAGACTAGTCCGACATAGAGCGGATATTAATATGATGGGATGGTGTGATGACTATTTTTTCATGGCAGATCTCAGGCGGGCGCTGCGTGATCGGCTATTTGTGCTGATTTCTTCAGAACCCGGAGTGATATCCCCAAAGACCTTGATAAATGGTGTATTTGAATTGCCAAAGAAATCTTTTTCAATTTTGCCCTCAATATTTCCGCTTCTAAAGAAGTTTTTCACCATTCTGTCTTCCAGTGAGTGGTATGTGATTACAGACATGATTCCACCGCTCTTCAGTGATCTGGCCGCTCCTTTCAACATGCCTTCAAGAGCGCGCATTTCTCCGTTTACCTCAATTCTGATAGCCTGAAAAAGTTTTGCATAAAATTTTGATTGACCAGCTTTCGGAGTCGCATTCTCTACAGAAGATATAAGTTCGCCTACAGTCTCAATGGGACGGGCAGCTTCAATCAGTGTTGCAATATGATATGGTCTTTGCAGTTCACCCCATGCGCCCAGAACCCTGGCAAGGTTTTCAACGTCATAGTCATTGACGACATTCAGGGCTGAAAATTTAGCAGACTGATTCATTCTCATGTCAAGTTTCACGTCATGTCTGAAAGAAAATCCCCTTTCCGGAGTGTCAAAGTGGTGTGATGAAACTCCTAAATCTGCAAGGATGCCATCGACCTGTTCTATTCCAAGTGTCTTTAAAATAGAGTGTATAAACCTGAAATTATTGTTGACAAGGAAGAAACGGTCATCATTTATATTGTTGGAAAGTGCATCGATATCCTGATCAAAAGATATAAGTTTTCCTTTCGGCCCAAGTCTTCTTAATATCTCTTTGGAATGACCGCCACCACCGAATGTTACATCAACATATACACCATCCTCTTTGATATTAAGACGGTCAACACTTTCTTGTAATAGAACCGGAATATGGTAAGTACCTGTTTCTGTCATTATTTCTGGTATGCAATTCTTACGTGATAAATACATTTGAGCTGGTCTTTCAGCATTTCCTTGATTCTTTTAACTTCTTCAAAAGTCAATTCGCTGTCACTTAGATGACCACTGCTGATGAACTTTCCTACAAGTCTTTCCACTATGTCGTCAATTGATTGCTTGTCATACGAAGCCAATGATCTGGCCGCAGCTTCTATCGTGTCGCAAATCATGCAAATACATTCTTCCTTCGTCTGGGGGTTCTCTCCCGGATAACAGAACAAGGACTTGTCAACGTTTTCCTCTCCCTTAATCTCAACGGCCTTGTTGTAGAAATAAGATATGACGCTGTTGCCATGATGTGTTGCTATGAATCTGACTATACATTCAGGTAATCCATGCTCATTTGCGATTTCAACACCATTGCTTACATGTGACTTGATTATTTCACAACTTTCCTCCGGTGTACATTCATCATGAGGATTAGAACCGCTCGAATTTTCAATATAGAATGTAGGATTCTTCATTTTGCCGATATCATGATACAATGCTCCGCAACGTGCAAGAAGTGGATTGGCTCCTACAAGTTTGGCAGCTGCTTCAGCAAGGTTGGCAACCTGGACAGAATGCTGGAAAGTCCCGGGAGCAAGATGGGACAATTCCAGCAGTAGTGGCTGGTTTGTATCTGAATTTTCAAACAGTGTTACATTGGAAACGAATTTGAAGATCTTTTCGATTATATAAATCAATTGATATAGTCCCAGCAACAATATGTTGCTTATAAAAAATACAGCAATTCTTTTCAACGAACTTGTACTAATGACAGAGTATCCTTCTATCAGTTGAAAAGACTCTGATGTAATGATCTGTAAAATAAAAACCACAGCAACTGCCTTGAATAATTCGTGTCTATGGTAGAAGTTCTGAAGAAGCAAAATTGCTGACATTCCGGCCAGAACGTTTACTGTAAAATATTCAAACGGGAATTGCGTAAACAATGCTGCAAGTATGGAAATAGTAATATTTCCTACAATTGCAGTCCGAGTATTGAAAAGTACAAGGAATAGAATAGGGATTATTGAAATAGGAATAACATATGGCTGAGTATATCCGAGCTTGAAAAGCAAGGCAATCATGGCCAGCATAACTACATATGACCCCATAATAAATGCGAATTTCTTGAAATCAAGCTTCTGTATCTTGTGGGTCTCGAAAAATGCAAAATTCAAGGTAAGGGTCAATGTAACTATGATTATTCTTCCCAGGGCAATCAGCAGCCACCAGGCATCTGTTCCCATCCTCAGTTTATATTCCTTCAGATAGGAATCTATCCTAAGTTGCGTGCCTGCATCTATGAGTTGACCTTCAGAAACGATGATGTTTCCTTCATTGATAAGTCCGCTTGTCGTGGAAATTTTTTTCTGAAGTGAAGCTATGTCAAGATTACTGAGCTTCTCGTTGTATCTAAGGCTTGGCGTGATACTTTCAGTAACACCTTCCTTTGTCAGGATGTTTTCTGCCTCTGAAACCGTAACAACATTTGACAGGCTTTTATGAATCATTGATGCGCCATCAGCAATTCTAATTGCTCCGGATTTAATGCTGATAGCGTCGGCATCGCTGATAATGCCTGAAAGAAACAGCCTTAGATGGGTTGTGTCTGTGATACTTTCAATGTCACTTGTATCAATGGAATAGATTGGTTCAAATGAGGATTCGACCAATTTCTTATCTTCTTCCAGCTGTTCGGATGACTTCAAGAGTGGAATATCAAATGGAGCGACCAAGGTGGGCTCCTTCCATGTTCCACCTTTTGTTACAAACATCTCTACTATGACCCCTTTAGGTGTCAGGATAATAATCAGTAGAATCGAAAGTAAAGAAAACAGAATCTTCTTTTTCATGCCAGCACTATTTTTTTTGATGACCGGAAACGTATATTTACTTACAATGTCTGTTTCTTCAATGTCTATAGTTCTGTTGCTGAACTATTTGGCATTTAGAACAAGTGTGTTGAATTTCTCCATATCCTCGTATGTGAAATATGGAAGATTATATGGCTTCCCATCAAGTGAAGCAGATTTGTGATAATAATTATCGCTATCAAACCCGTTTGCAATTATTGTGAACTTGTGATTATTCCCCAGGTTGATAGTTACCTTGTCAAATAGTGGAGAGGAAATGTAGAATTTACCATCCCAAGGATTAGGCTGGTAGAATCCCATTGCATTGAGAACATACCATGCAGACATCTGACCGCAGTCTTCATTGCCTGGCTGTCCGTCAGGAAGAGAAGTGTATAATTCTGTTGTAATATACCTTGCAAGTTTTGCTGTCTTTTCAGGTTTACCCATGAAACAGTATGCAAAAATTGTAGAATGGGATGGTTCGTTTCCATGTGCGTATTGTCCAATCATACCTGATATATCTGCGGATGCATTTTCGGCAGGGATATATGGTACTGTAAACAGACTGTCGAGTTTGGACTCGGCATCTTCTGTACTTGGGAACAATGATATAAGTCCTTCAAAATCGCAAGGGACAAACCATGTATATTGCCATCCATTTCCTTCGCAATAGTCATCCTGATTGTGCTTTGAATATGTTGGGTCAAAAGGGGTTCTACGGGTATTCTTGTCAGTAAGAGCCTTCATGAACCTGTCTCCTGGGTCAAAGTATTGCTTGTAGCTTTTACTTCTTTCAAGAAAAACCCCTGCATCTTCTTCGTAGCCAAGTTTATCTGCAACGGCAGCAATAGCTGCATCTGAGACACAATATTCAAGTGCTCTGGCAACGCTTTCATACATGCTGTCTGCAGGCAGATAACCTATGGTTCTAAGGTATTCAAGACCTCGATAATCAAGATCTGCATATGAACGCATTGCTTTGTACGCCCTGTCGTAATCAAATCCCTTCATATCCTTCATGATGGCATCTGCTATTATCTGTACGGAACTGACTCCAGGCATGCAATAGGTCTCATTTCCTGATAAATGCCAGACAGGAAGAGAACCCTGCTGATCATAGATGTTTAGCATGGAATTTACTATTGAAGGAACGTCATCCTTGTTAATAATAGTATACAGCGGATTTTGAGCGCGGTATGTATCCCATAGAGACATAATTGTTAACTGTGGCTCGTCTGATTGGTGTATTTTCCCATCAGCGCCTCTGTATCTGCCGTCAAAGTCAGAAAACAGGCAAGGGAAGAATCCTGTATGGAAGAGTGCTGTATAGAATATTTTAAGCTTTGTCGTATCATTGGATTGAACATCAATTTTTGCCAGATAATTGTTCCAGTATTTCTGTGCATTAGTTTTTACATCTTCAAATTGTCTGCCTCCTTCAATCTGTAGGTTATTTTCAGCACCTTTGATGTCAACTCCGGAAATTCCAACTTCAAGACAGACAGGTTTGTCTGTCTTCTCGAATTTTAATAGATAATAGCATGAATCAAAAATCTGTTTTACTTCACCTGTCTTATTGTCATATATGGTATCTCCCTGGTGTTCAATTGATTTAATGTCAGTATTAAAGTTCATTGAAAAATAGACTCGGTCATCCTCTGCCCAGCCAGTTGAGATTCTTGAACCAGATACAGTTCTTGATGAAGTCTGAATGAATTCACCTTCCTTGAATGCGTCCCAGCCGATACCCTGTTTTAAATTAATCAGTATTTGTGGTTCTTTATCTTCAGGGAAATAATATTCGTGGTATCCTACAGTCTTTGCTGAAGTCAGTCTTACTTTAACTCCATTGTCCAGTTTTACCTCATAGTATCCAGGTTCTGCAACTTCATTCTTATGTGAGTATGTAGTAAGATACTTTTCCTTGCAGGTCCAGTCATTGTTACCTGTCAATGGCATTACAATAACATCTCCTTTATCTCCAATTCCTGTTCCGCTTAAGTGAGTATGGGCAAATCCAATGACAGTAGTGTCTGAAATATGGTATCCGGAACACCAGTCCCATCCTTGGGAAACATTTACAGGTCCAAGCTGAACCATTCCGTTGGGAACATTTGCTCCGACAAATACATGACCGTGACCGCCACTGCCTATAAGTGGGTCTACAAAACTTATGTAGTTTGTGCTCTGATTCTTGTTACATCCAACAAATGATATCAAGATGGATGTCAATACTAAAAATGAAGTTGCCTTTTTCATACTTATTGATATGTGCAGTTGTTATATATTATTATAAATTGCTTGTACAGGTTCCATTCTGGCGGCACTCCATGCAGGGAAAATACCTGAAATGGCTCCCACCAATGTTGAAATTACCAATCCTATTGTAATATTGCCGATTGTCAGCAATAATTCGAATTCATAGATATGTGAGACAATGAATGCCCCTATCCATATCAGTATCAGTCCGACAATACCTCCTGCAAGGGAAAGTAGTATTGCCTCGAAAATAAACTGTGCCAGGATGGTATAGCGTTTAGCTCCAAGTGCTTTCATGATTCCTATCTGGGATGTCCTCTCCTTGACAGTGACGAACATGATGTTGGCTACCCCAAATCCACCTACAAGTATGGAAAAGATGCCGATGATACTACCAACCAGTGTCAATGTATTGAATAGCCCTTCAAGTTGATTGTTGATGGCACTTATTTCATTGACAGAGAATGAATTCTCGGCTTCAGGCTGAATTCTTCGAATCTTTCTCATGTTCATGGCAATTTCACTCTTGTAATTGTCAAAGTTTATATTTTCCCAGCACTTCATTGCGATTTCAGGATCAGACCATCTCATATTGACAAACTGAGTTGAAAAACTGAAAGGAAGAATCATGGTTTCATCATGAGACTCACCGAACATACTCTCTCCCTCTTTCTTCATTATTCCTATAATCTGAACCTTTGTCCGTCCAACCTTCATAGTTTTCCCAATAGGATCCTCTCCCTCAAACAGATTCTGGGCAATAGTTGCTCCTATGATTCCGACTGCCTGACCGGACGACACTTCATAAGGTGTAAAATATCTGCCAGATTCAATCTCAATATTTCCTATCTTGTCAAAGTCATATGTAGCACCAGTTATTGAAATGTCATCCATAGAGGATTTGTTGTAGGAAATTGAACGATTGAATGATAATTGCATGCAGGAGTACTCTGTGTCTTTTTCCATCAGTGATAGCAGTTGCACATACTCCTGATAGCGAAGATATGGTCTGTTCATATATTTCCACCATTGAAATTCTCCACCACCTGATTCACTCTCAGGATCCCATGGCCATTTCGAAATATAGGCGGTATTATTGCCCAGGGATTCGATACTCTTACGTATGGCATATGCCATGGAATCAATACCGGTGAATACAGATATGATTGCGAAAATACCTATGGTAATGCCAAGAAGAGATAAAAATGTCCTGGTTTTATTGACTTTAAAACTCTGAAGGGCAAAGACCAGACTCTCGTATAATTGTCGAAGAATGAACATGACTTTCCATTGCAATACACAAAGATACATTTTTATTTTTTGTTATTTTGAATTATGAGTCTACTTGAAAAAGTTTCTTTTATCATTTTTACCACTATTACAGGTCTCTGAAATTGGGGCGTTTCTCAATATTTGGACTTTTTCAAGTGTGCTCAATTATTAACTTTTGACAAATAGGTAAGTTTATTCACGGACTGCCGATGGTTATGACGTGTATATATGTCAAGCAAAAGCCGTGCTGATTGCCCGGGCGGTCATCGGATATACGTATAGTCCCGCTATAAAATTTTTTATTGCAAATTGATAGAAATAAGTTGCTAACTTTGTAGGTCTATTGATCAATTGATATGAAACACAAATCGATACTTATTCTGTTAATGCTTGCTTTGTCTTGTGCGCCAGTTTATGCGCAGAAGCAATGGTCCATTGAAGAGTGTATTCAATGGGCAATTGACCATAATATACGAATCAAGCAATCTCAGGTTAGAGTCGACGAAGGCATTATTAACAGGCAGGGGGCGAAATGGGCCTATGTTCCATCGTTGAATGCCAACACTGGATATAATGTGAATGCCGGCCGTTCATTGGACCAGACAACATACAGCTATACGACAAAGACTGCTCAGGGTAATTCTTCAAGTGTTTCAATGGGGACACAGGTTTTTGCCGGGATGAAGAAAATGTACAATCTACAGAAGGCAAATCTTGACCTGGATGCTTTGATAGCTCAGAAGGAAGATCTTCAGATGGATATTACAATACAGGTTGCAGCTTCGTACCTGCAGGTGCTTTTCAACAAGGAACAGATAAAGAATTCAGAGGCTCAACTTGAAACTACAAAATCTCAGTTTGAACAGATAAAGCAGATGGTAGATGCTGGAGCCCAGCCTCTTAGTGCCCAGCTTGAGATTGAGGCGCAGATTGCATCAGAGGAATACAATCTTGTTTCCTATAAGAATACACTTGCAACAAATACACTTACTCTTAAACAACTTCTTGAATTGCCATATGGGGAAGAATTCGATATTTTGGTCCCTGATATATCAAATCTTGATGAATACACCATATCATCCGTTGATGAGGTAAATGATGCTGCTCAGATTCTTCCAACAATACGTGCTGCGGAATATCAGTTGAAATCAGCTGAAAAATCCTTTATGATTGCCAAAGCCGGTCTTTATCCGACAATCTCGTTTTCCGCCAGCTATGGATCCTCATGGAATAGTACCAGGTTGAAACAGACTTCATCAGGAACTACTTCATATTCTTTCTGGGACCAGTACAAGGACAATGCTTCCGGAGGCTTCGGTTTTACGATGAGTATCCCTATACTGAATACGTTTTCACAAAGGCGTAATGTCCAGCTTTCCAGGTGGGGAATAGTGGATGCTAATCTTTCTTTGTATTCATCAAAGAATGAATTGTACAAAGAGATTCAGCAGGCATATACTGATGCCGTAGGAGCATTGGAACAGTACCATTCAGCCGAAAAGTCCGTTGCCAGTCTGTCAACGGCATTTGATATTACATCAAAGAAGTTTTCAGTCGGCTCAGCTACATCAACTGATTATATCCAGTCAAAGAATATCCTGACAAATGCTGAAAATACATTGATACAGGCTAAGTACACTTTTCTGTTCAGAACAAAGATCCTGAACTATTATAAAGGCGAACCAATAACATTCTAATTTTACATATGAACTCTAAGAGGAAAAAGAAAAGCATCATAATCTGGTCGGTAATAGTATTGGCTGGTGCTGCGTTTGCGCTATCAAAAACAGTTTTTGCTCCTGAAAACCTTCAGGATGTGACAGTCGAGACTCCTAAAGTAAGAGATGTTACGGAAATAATTACAGCAAATGGAAAGATTCAACCTGAAGTTGAAGTAAAAATAAGCCCTGAAGTTTCTGGCGAAATTGTAGAATTGACTATAAAGGAAGGTGACTGGGTAAATAAAGGTGATCTTCTGGTTAGAATCCGCCCTGATACATATTTATCGGCAAAAGAGAGTGCGGAGGCTATGCTGAAAGCTTCTGAGGCAAATTATCAGCAGACTCAGGCGACCTATCGTTTGGCAGAGCAGACATTTCAGAGACAGAAAAAATTGTATGACGGAAATGCCATATCAAAAGCTGAATATGAATCGGCAGAAGCTTCATTGAAGCAGGCAGAGGCTCAGATCCGTTCATCTGAAGCAAATATAGAGTCATCCAGGGCTAAACTGAAGCAGGCAGAAGAGGATCTTCTAAAAACTACAATATATGCTCCAAGTAATGGTACAATAAATTCGTTAAGCGTTGAACTTGGAGAACGAGTAGTAGGTACTGCGACCATGGCTGGTACTGACATGTTGTCTGTCGCAGATCTGAGCTATATGGAAGTCAGGGCTGATGTTAATGAAAACGATATAGTAAGGGTTCAGTTGGGCGATAGCGCTTATCTGGAAGTTGATGCATACTTGGGTAGGAAATTTAAGGGTATTGTAACAAGAATTGCAAACTCAACATCTTCAAAAACTACAACCACATCGACAGACCAGGTTACTACCTATGAAGTCAGAATAAAGATACTGCCTGAAAGTTATGCTGACCTGGAAAGAGAAGGGGTTCCCTCTCCATTCCGTCCAAGTATGAGTGCGACGGTGGAAATTATGACAGATAATGCTACCGCATTGTCGATTCCTATTCAGTGTATCACTACAAGGGCAAATCAGCAGGGTGGTAAATCTCAGGTTGCTTTTGTCTATGATGCGGACTCTTCCATTGTCCATCAGGTTAAGGTTGAAACAGGAATTCAGGATAAAAACTATATAATAGTAAAATCAGGGATAGATGAGAATATGTCTGTTGTCACAGCTCCTTTTATTGCAATATCCAAGGAACTCGTGGATGGTCAAAAGGTTGTCCTGACTTCAGAACTTGGTCCTAATTCCGTTAGAAAGGAACAGTCTACGGATAATACATCCATGGGTGGCCCTCCAAGACATTAATAGAAAACCTATGGCAAGTAATATATTACTTCTTGAAAGTAGCGGAAGTGTATGTTCTGTTGCTTTATATGATGTTGAACATGATAGCCTTTCTTTGCGTGAAAGCTCAAGTTCATTCAACCATGCTGTTGAAATGGGACTTTTTGTCAAGGAATTAATGACAGAAAACCAGCTTGACTCAGATCAGTTGTCCGCTGTGGCAGTAAGTGAAGGCCCAGGTTCATATACGGGCCTCAGAATAGGAGCATCATTGGCCAAAGGAATCTGTTATGGTGCAAAGATTCCTTTGATAGCAATTTCTTCGCTGAAGTCGCTAGCTTCACTTGCGCTGTCTGAGTATGAAGCCGGAGTGCTGTTGCTGGATAGTCCTCAGGATTCTGTTATCGTGTCATTGACAGATGCCAGACGGATGGAAGTGTACAGGGCTGTATATGATATGGAACTTAATTGTCTGATGGAACCGGAAGCCCATATCCTGTCTGAAGATTCATTCATTGATTTTATCAATGCAGGGAAAAAACTTATCCTGGTAGGCGATGGGGCGAAAAAGACGGAAATGTGCCTTTCCGGGTATAGGGGGGCACTGGTCTCAACTCAGATTCTGCCCTCTGCATCCGGACTCGCCAGACTTGCAAAGGATGCTCTTGAAAACAACAATTTGGTTGATACGGCATATTGGGAACCTAAATATTTGAAGGATTTTGTTGCAAAGCAAAGTTCTAAATCAATATTGAATCAATAGATTTAAAATGGTGATATGCCTGCGTAAATAGAGAAATAGCATAACTATGTATTATAATTGAAACAATACAAAAATGAAAGAATATAAGAGATATCTAGTGACATCGGCACTTCCATATGCAAACGGACCTGTGCATATTGGACACCTTGCCGGGGTATATGTTCCAAGTGATATTTATACCCGTTATTTGAGGGCAAGAGGCAAGGATGTTATTCATGTCTGTGGAACGGATGAACACGGCGTGCCTATTACAATCAAGGCAAAGAAAGAAGGTGTAACACCTCAGGATGTGGTAGATCGCTATCATGAAATAATAAAGACATCATTTGAAGGTCTTGGTATTTCATTTGATATTTTCTCCAGAACAACTACTGAAACTCATAAGAAGATAGCGTCGGATTTCTTCAGGAAATTATATGATGAAGGAAAATTTATTGAGCAGACAACAGAACAATATTGGGATCCTGAAGCAAAGCAATTCCTGGCAGACCGCTACATAGTCGGAACATGTCCAAGATGTGGTGCTGAAGGTGCCTATGGTGACCAATGTGAGAAATGTGGTGCAACACTCAGTCCTACAGAACTCAAGGATCCACATTCAGCTATCTCCGGAGCAACACCGGTAAAGAAACCTACAAAGCACTGGTTTCTTCCACTTGATAAGTATCAGTCATGGCTTGAAGACTGGATTCTGAAAGGTCATGGTGAAAATTCAGATAATGAGAAATGGCGTCCGAATGTCTACGGCCAATGCAAAAGTTGGTTGGATGGAGGATTGCTGCCAAGGGCTGTAAGCCGTGACCTAGATTGGGGTATCCCAGTTCCAGTTGATGGCGCAGACGGGAAAGTCCTGTACGTATGGTTTGATGCTCCGATAGGTTATATCTCTGCTACTAAGGATTTGACACCGGACTGGGAAAAATACTGGAAAAGCGAGGACACCAAACTGGTGCATTTTATAGGTAAGGACAATATTGTCTTCCATTGTATAGTGTTTCCGTCAATGTTAAAGGCTCATGGCGATTTTATTCTGCCAGAGAATGTTCCTGCCAATGAATTCCTGAACCTTGAGGGGGATAAGATCTCCACTTCCAGAAACTGGGCGATATGGCTGAATGAATATCTTGAGCAGATGCCTGGCAAACAGGATGTGTTGAGATATACACTATGTGCATGTGCTCCTGAAACTAAGGATAATGATTTTACCTGGAAGGAACTTCAGAACAGAAACAACTCTGAACTTGTCGCCATATTCGGTAATTTTGTAAACAGGGCATTGGTGCTCACTTCAAAATACTTCGATGGAGTCGTTCCTGCAACAGGTAATTATACGGAATATGACAATGAAACTCTTGCAGAACTTCCTAAGTTGAGAAAATCAATAGAAGACAATATCGAGAATTATCATTTCCGTGAAGCTTTGCGCGAAATGATGAATATGGCAAGACTGGGAAATAAATACCTTGCTGATACCGAACCATGGAAAGTTGCAAAGACTGATCTTTCCCGTGCTGCTACGATATTGAATATCTCTCTGCAGATTGCTGCGAATCTAACAATAGCCTGCGAACCTTTCATGCCTTTTACTTCCCAGAAACTCTCAAAAATGCTATTGATGCAAAAAATGAGCTGGGATAGTCTTGGAGGTAAACTTCTTGAAGAGGGGCATAAGCTTGGTGAGGTCTCCCTGTTGTTTGAGAAAATAGAGGATGCTGTAATTGATGCACAACTACAGCGTCTTGCTGATATAAAGAAAGCCAACGAACTGGCTGCGATGAAAGCGCCTGAACAGAAACAGGAAATAGTGTTTGACGATTTTCAGAAAATGGACATCAGAGTCTCCACGATTATTTCTGCGAAGAAAGTTGAAAAATCAAAGAAACTCCTTGAACTTGAAGTTGATACCGGAATTGATAAAAGAGTAATAGTTTCAGGCATTGCGGAACATTTCCAGCCTGAATTCCTTGTCGGGAAACAGGTTTTGGTTCTGGCTAATCTTGCACCAAGGAAATTGATGGGAATTGAAAGCAGGGGAATGATTCTGATGGCAGAATCCCTTGATGGCTCCCTCAGACTTCTCTCCCCAAATGAAAAAATAGAGTCAGGGGCAGTCGTAGGATAATTATTTTGTAGCTTTGTAAAAAATAGTTACATTTGCACTTCGATAAGATTGAGCTATAGTATAATGGCAGTACAGCAGATTTTGGTTCTGTTAGTCGAGGTTCGAATCCTCGTAGCTCAACTAATTTTATCTTTTATCCTGTAAGTGCCGTTCCGCATCATTAGGAAAATCTGTTTAACTTAAATTCAGGTTGTTATGGCGAAAACGGAAGAAAATGCAATCAAGAAATCCGCAGAAGATATCTTCAATGTTATGGAGAAAAGGGTCTCCGCTGAGGACCTTTTAAGAATAAAGAAGGCGTATGAGTTTGCGGCAAAGGCACATGAAGGACAAACCAGAAAATCAGGTGAACCTTACATCACGCATCCGATAGCTGTAGCTGGTATAGTAGCCAGTGAACTGGAATTGGATGCCAACCCTGTTATTGCTGCGTTTCTTCACGATGTGGTTGAGGATACCAATACAACGATAGAACACATTTGCGAGATATTCGGGGATGATGTTGCTCACCTTGTGGATATCCTGACCAAGCGCAGAAAGGAAAGGTACGAAAATACAAAACAGGTCGATAATTTCAAACAGATACTTGAATCTGTCCAATATGATATCCGTGCTCTATTGGTCAAATTGAGCGATCGTCTTCATAATATGAGGACATTAAGTAGCATGACACCGGCAAAGCAGATGAAAATCGCAGGTGAAACAGATTTCTTCTATGCACCTCTTGCTGGACGTCTTGGACTTTATCATGTGAAATCGGAACTTGAAAACCTTTCTTTCAAATTCCGCTGCCCTAATGAGTTTGAACATATAGATGCTGAACTTGAGGATGATAAAAGAAAATCCCAGGAGGCAGTAGATAATTTCACGGAAAGAATTGAAACAATACTGAAGGATGCAGGAATAACTGCAAGGACTCAAGTAAGGTACCGAAAACCATACAGTATCTGGCGAAATATAGTTGAGGCCAAGACAGATTTTGCTCATGTGGATTTCAAGCATTATATCCGGGTTATTTATTCTATGACTAAGCAGTGGAGTGAAAAGGACGTCAGTTTGTTAATCTATTCCAGATTGTCCAGTCATTTTAAAGAGCGTCCAGGAAGTGTTGTGAATTATATTGATAATCCAAAGGATAATGGATATCAGAGTTTTCACGTGAAATTCCTTAACCAATATGGCAAATGGGAAGAACTTCATATTTCTTCCGAGAGAATGATCCGCAATTCCCAACTGGGATGTGTTATGGAGAGGGATGAAAGCTGGATGGAACGCGTAAAGCTGAAACTCCGTGAGATCGCAAATGATGAAAATCTTCTTTTTATGGATAGTGTCAAATCCATGCTCTATAACGAAGATATTGTTGCCTTTACGCCAAGAGGTAAAGGTATTATCCTGCCAAAGGATGCGACTGCCCTTGATTTTGCCTATGAAGTCCATAGTAATATAGGAGATCACGCCAAGTATTGTAGGATAAACAATGTGCTCTCTCCTCTTAAGACTATTCTTCATCGTGGTGATTGCGTTTATATTGGAACAGATGAAAATAGTCACCCGAAGGATGAATGGCTGAGTTATGCAACATCATTCAGGGCAAAACGTAAAATTGATGATTACATCAAGCATCAGCCTAAAATTGAGTATAAAAGGTGTAGTGAATGCCAGCCACTTCCAGGAGATGAAGTAATTGGATATAAAGATAAGGACGGCATGACAATCATTCATAGCAAGCATTGTCCTGTTGCAATACGATGTGCTTCTGAAAATGGTGATGCAATAGTTGATGTAAAGTTTGATTGCAAAGACTGTTTCCTGTATCCTGTAACGCTTGAGGTGCTTGCTATTGATAGATATCATCTTATTCAGGATATACTTGAGTGCCTTGTTGAGCACCAGCATCATTCTTTAAGGAAATTTGTTACAACATGTGATGAAAGTATTGTTACATGCATTATTGGTTTTTCCGTTCATTCTCTCGATGAACTGACAGAAGCACGTAATTCAATTCTGCAAATTGAAGGTGTTGACTCCGTTAATTCAGTTTCACATAAGGAATAGCTATTTGTTTTTCCCTATTTTCTCTTGTTCATTTAATTTGGCATGGAATTTGATATTTCTATTCAATGGGTGTGCGTATATCTATAATTCCTGTCGCGGAGTAGATGTACATGCCAGGAAATAGATGACTTCATCCAAGTATCCGGATTTCCCTCATATTTTTGGAAATTGATGATAGTTTCAGGTTATAGCATGTTATTTCTTAGGTAAGTACCTTTTTATTATATTTGCAAAATGGAAAATGTTCTTTTTATAAAACAATTATGCAAAAATTTGAAAACGAATTATTGAATTCAATTATAACTGCCGCAGATGACAAAAAGGCAGAAAAAATATCTGTTATTGATCTAAGAAATGTTGATGGGGCTATTTGCGACTGGTTCGTTGTCTGTTCAGCTGTCAGTACAGTTGCTGTAAATGCAATTTCTGATAATATAGAAGATAAAGTTTTTGAGGATTTCCATCAGAATCCAGTCCACGTACATGGACGAGAAAACAGTGTATGGATTGCGATGGACTATTCTGATGTTATGGTGCATATTTTCCAGGATGAAGCAAGGGAATTTTATAAACTTGAGGAACTTTGGGGAGATTGCCCCATCTCTTTAATTTAAATCCAAAGATGGCAAGGAAAGAAAAAAAAGTTGAATTTCAGATAAATACAAAGTTTATCTGGCTGGCGATAATAGCAGGTATCATAATCTTCAGTTTTGTGGAGCCAGGCTACGCTCCTGCTGAAATTACAAAGAAAACATTCATTGATACGATTCTTGTAAGTGGCGATGTTGATAAGGTTCAGGTAATAACCGGGTCCAAATCATCTGATGTTTTGGTTTATATTAAATCGGATAGAATCGCCAAATACCAGAAAGACAAAAGATGGGAGAATTTAACTGATGGTGGACACCAATTTGAGTTCAAGGTTCCAGATGCATCAGAATTTTCAAAAGAATATGACCAGAAAATATCAGAACAGGAGAACATAAATGCTGTTCCAATACATTTTAAACCAGAGGATAAGGGATGGACTGATATACTATTGACAATATTTCCTTTCTTGCTCCTGGTGGGATTCTGGATTTTTATTTCAAGGAGAATGACAGGAGCTTCAGGAGGTGGACCGGGAGGTGGAATTTTCAGTATCGGCAAGTCTGGTGCAAGATTATTCGATAAGGAGACGGATCAGCAAACTACATTGAAGGATGTGGCAGGTATGGAAGAAGCCAAGGTTGAAATCATGGAGACCGTGGATTTTCTGCGTAATCCGAAGAAGTATACAGATCTTGGTGGAAAGATTCCTAAAGGTGTGCTTCTTGTCGGCCCTCCAGGTACTGGTAAGACTTTGCTTGCAAGAGCTGTCGCTGGAGAAGCGAATGTTCCATTCTTTTCAATAAGTGGGTCCAGTTTTGTGGAAATGTTCGTAGGAGTCGGGGCTTCAAGGGTCAGGGATCTTTTCAAGATGGCTAAGGAAAAAGCACCATGTATTGTTTTTATTGATGAAATTGATGCAATCGGCCGTTCAAGAAGCAAGAATCCAGGCTTCAGTTCCAATGATGAAAGGGAAAGTACATTGAATCAGTTGTTGACTGAAATGGATGGTTTTGAAACCAATTCCGGAGTCATCCTATTCGCGGCAACCAACCGTGTAGATATGCTGGATAAGGCTTTGATCAGATCCGGTAGATTTGACAGGCAGATTCAGGTTGATCTGCCTGAAATAAAGGACAGGGAAGCAATTTTCAAGGTTTATCTGAAAAAGCTGAAACTTGAACCAAATATGGATTGTTCATTCCTGGCAAGGCAAACTCCAGGTTTCTCTGGTGCGGATATCGCAAATGTATGCAATGAAGCAGCACTTATTGCTGCAAGAAATAATCATTCCAGTATTGTCAAGCAGGACTTTCTTGATGCCATCGATAGAATTGTAGGCGGGTTGGAACGTAAGACAAAGATATTCAAACCTAAGGAGAAAAGATCAATTGCATTCCATGAGGCTGGCCATGCAACTGTAAGCTGGTTCCTTGAATATGCAAATCCATTGATTAAGGTAACCATTATCCCTAGGGGAAAGGCTTTGGGTGCAGCATGGTATCTCCCTGATGAGAGAAATATAACAACCAAGGAACAGATGATACATGAATTGGCATCACTTCTTGGCGGGCGCGCATCTGAGGAGTTGACATTTGGTGATGTCTCGTCAGGTGCCCTGAATGACCTTGAGAGGGCAACAAAATTGGCCTATGCAATGGTTTCCTATTATGGTATGGGGCAAGTGACATCAAATACAAGCTATTTTGATTCAACAGGTGAATATTCAGGATTCTCCAAACCTTATTCAGAAAAGACAGCAGAAGCAATAGACAAGGAAGCCAAGGAAATTATTGATAACTGTTATAAACTTGCTTCCGATACTTTGAAGGAACATAAGGATGGTGTAGAAAAACTGGCAAATCTTTTGCTTGAGAAGGAAGTCGTATTTACCGAGGACCTTGTTGATATATTCGGTCCAAGACCTGGAAATATTGAATCCATGCCAGACGGCTATCTGGATATCATAAAATCCCGAGAAAATAAAAATAATGAAAGCGATGGACAAGGAGAAGAAAAGCAATCTGATACAGAGAACAATTAGTGGATTTTTTTTCGCTCTTGCATTTATCTTGATGATAGATCTGTCAAGAGAAACCTTTGTGATATTATGGCTTGTCATGGGCTTAATGTCTTTGCTTGAATTCTATATACTGGTTGGAGGTCATTCCGATAAACTGGGATCAAGAACCAGAATTATTTCATGGTTTACTCTTGGCACAATATATATTGTACAGGCATATATACTGCTGATTTATGGTTTCAATGACATTTTTCAGGATGGAGGTGATGCTCAAAGGATGTTTATCCTAATGATTATTACTTTGATATGGTCAAATGATATTGGTGCATATATTATTGGTATTACTCTTGGAAAGCATAAAATGGCACCATCAATATCTCCAAAGAAATCCTGGGAAGGTTTCTGCGGTGGAATTCTGTTTACAATCGGAGCTTCAGCTGTATGGAAAGTTTTATGTTGGGATAAGATTACCATTGAGATGTGGGACTATGAGATGGAATGGGGCTTCTTCGTTGCTTTGGGGCTTTTGGCAGCTTTGGCGGCTGTCGGCGGTGATCTAGTTGAAAGTAAATTCAAAAGAATTATTTCCGTCAAGGATAGTGGAAAATTCCTGCCAGGTCATGGCGGAGTCCTTGATAGAATGGATTCTCTTCTTCTGACAACTCCTGTAATATACATCTTTATTTTTATTTATTTTGCTTTATGAAACTAGACTTCAATTCAATCAAGGAAGATTCTATCAAGAACTTCAAAGGAGGTGAAAAGGATTTCAATGCGAAATTCTTCACTGATGATTTGAATAAAATATTGATGGGACGATTAATTCCAGGTGCATCCATTGGTATGCATTCCCATGATACAAGCTCGGAAATAATGTATTTTACATCTGGTGAAGGACATGTACTCTTTAAGGGGGAAAGTATTCCATTGAAAGCAGGAGATGTACATTATTGTCCAAAAGGTTGCTCGCATAGCCTTATAAACGACGGCAAGACTGATTTGTGCTTTTTTGCAGTTGTACCTGAGCAGTAGTAATCATCTCCTAAGATGTGGGTTCTATAGTTCCCAATATACATTATTGAGCACACTTGAAAAAGTCCCAAAATTGAGAAACGCTCCCCAATACGGAGGCCTGTACCAATTGTAAAAACGACAAAATACACTTTCAAGTAGCTCATTATTAGATTTTTCATCTGCGATTGTTGCATCCTCCTGCTGGCTTGACTACACACCGGGAGATTGTGTATCTTATGTATTATTTGACCTCAATGAGATACGGTCAACGCTCTGCGTCACTTATGTCAGTGTAGCTTCAATTGTCTCAACATCCTTGTGATCAAGTATACTATGAATAGCATGGATACATTGGTGTCAAAGTTATTCGAATGAATAAAGAATCGGTAAAATATGCCACAATGCAACTATGAATGACCAGAGCAATTGTAGTTGATATGTTTCGTTGCACCGCTTTGTCTTGAACCTGTGCTTTTATGACTTCTGCGTCATATAGTTCTGTAGATTTACAAATACCTTGTCATTGGGTTTTTGCGTTCAGGGATTTTTTCTGGAATTTCGCTCTGTTTTCGGACAGCTAGAATCATGGAATGTTTAAAATTTCAGAGGTTAAATTAATCTTCTAACTATTGATTTTATTGTATTTGCACTTCTTTTTGCTATGTTTTGTTAATAAGTTTTTAACAACTATTTCCAACGTTTGTTATTATTGATAATAAACTGAACTACCTTTGAAAATACATTCCAATCGTACTAAAAATTATTAAAACATATATAGCATTATGAGTGAATTTGATACCAACAAACCTGTAACTTACACCAACGAGGAGGCTGTTGCATCATCAAAGGAATATTTCAATGATGATCTTTTGGCGGCAAATGTATGGATAAGTAAATATGCATTGAAGGATTCATTCGGGAATATTTATGAAAAGAATCCTAAACAGATGCATGAGAGACTTGCGAATGAATTTGTTCGTATAGAAAATAAGTATCCAAATCCGATGAAAAAGGAAGAGATACTGGAAATGTTGGATCATTTTAAGTATGTTGTTCCTCAAGGAGGTCCTATGGCCGGAATTGGGAATAATATGCAGATTGTATCGCTGAGTAACTGTTTTGTAATTGGTCATGACAAGCCAGCTGATTCATATGGTGGTATTATCCGTATTGATGAAGAACAGGTTCAGTTGATGAAAAGACGTGGTGGAGTAGGTCATGATCTTTCCCATATAAGACCTAAAGGTTCTCCGGTCCTTAATTCGGCTTTGACATCTACAGGCGTAGTTCCTTTTATGGAACGCTATTCCAACTCCACTCGTGAGGTTGCACAGGACGGTAGGCGTGGTGCGCTGATGTTATCAATGTCTATTTCTCATCCGGATGCTGAACGTTTCATCGATGCGAAAATGGAACAGGGAAAGGTCACAGGTGCGAATGTCTCAATAAAGATTAATGATGAATTTATGGAGGCTGTCGTTAATGGAACTGATTATGTTCAAAACTTCCCGATCGACAATAAGGACAATCCTTTGTTTTCCCAGACAATTGACGCCAGGAATCTTTGGAATAAAATTATCCATAATGCATGGAAATCCGCCGAGCCCGGAGTACTGTTCTGGGATACGATAATAAAAGAGAGTATTCCTGATTGCTATGCGGATTTAGGTTTCAAAACTGTATCAACTAATCCATGCGGAGAGATTCCTTTGTGCCCTTATGATAGTTGCCGTCTTCTTGCAATGAATCTTTATGGATTTGTCAAGAATCCTTTCATGGAGGATGCAAGTTTTGATTTCGACTTATTCCGTAAATATGTCAGGAAAGCAATGAGAATGATGGATGATATCATTGATCTTGAGGTTGAAAAAATAGACATGATACTTGAAAAGATAGGCAAGGACCCTGAGGAAGAGGAAATCCGTCATGTGGAAATCAATCTTTGGGAGAGGATAAGGGAAAAATCAATCAAGGGTCGTCGTTGCGGTCTGGGTATTACAGCTGAAGGTGATATGCTTGCATCTCTTGGTTATCAGTATGGTAGTTCAGAGGCAATTGATTTTGCTGTCCAGGTCCAGAAGGAACTGGCTTTGGCTGCATATGCATCTTCTGTCGAAATGGCTGAAGAAAGAGGAGCATTCGAAATCTATAGTACAGAAAGAGAAAAAGGCAATCCAATGATTCAGAGAATCAAGAAAGCTGATCCTGAGCTGTATAAGAGAATGGCCAAATCTGGTCGACGCAATATTGCCATGTTGACTATTGCTCCAACTGGAACGGTTTCTATTATGACTCAGACGACTTCTGGTATTGAACCGGTATTCCTTCCTGTTTATAAGAGACGCCGTAAGATCAACCCATCTGATAAGGGACTGTTCACGACAGGTAAAATCATTACTGATGAAGTTGGTGATACTTTCCAGGAATATAATGTCTTTCATCCTCATTTCTTGACATGGGTGGCAACCCAGGGAATTGACCCTTTAGATGTGCCTGGTATGCCTGATGAGGAAATCAACGAACTGGTTAAGAAATCTCCATACTATAAGGCATCTTCTGCAGATATTGACTGGGTGAAGAAAGTCAAAATGCAGGGTGCTATGCAGAAATGGGTTGACCATTCAATTTCAGTAACTGTTAACTTGCCTGAAAACATTTCTGAAGAAATGGTAGCCAAAGTGTATATGGCTGCATGGGAAGCTGGGTGCAAGGGAGTTACAGTATACAGGGAAGGTTCAAGGACAGGAGTCCTTGTAAAGAAGGATGAGAAAAAGGATACTCAGGAAAATATAGGCTCTGCAATTCTTCCACGTCGTCCGATATCGCTCGAAGCAGATGTCATAAGGTTCAAGAATGGTAAGGATGACTGGATTGCATTTGTTGGTCTATACGATGGACATCCATACGAAATCTTTACTGGTAAGATAGAGGAAGATGCTATGTATATTCCTAAGAGTATCAAGAAGGGATGGCTTCTGAAAGTCAAGGAACCTGACGGAACAAAAAGGTATGATTTCCAGTATCAGGATAGATACGGATACAAGAATACTGTTGGAGGTATTTCCAGGTTGTTTGATGAGAGTTACTGGAACTACGCAAAATTAATATCCGGTGTGCTTAGATATAGAATGCCGATTGTTGACGTTGTTCAACTTATCAGTTCTCTTCATCTAGATTCTGAAACAATCAATACATGGAAGAATGGTGTTGAAAGAGCGCTTCATCGCTATATTCCAAATGGTACAAAGGCAAAGACCGGAAAAACATGCCCTGAATGTGGCCAGGAAACACTTGTTTATCAAGACGGGTGTCTGGTATGTACGAACTGCGGACACTCAAAGTGCGGTTAACAGTTAACTGGTAGTATACTGCCTGTTATATGAATAATCTGCTTGTGAAGTAATTGTCTTACTTTATAAGCAGATTTTTTTTGTTGAATGGTGGATGAATTGCGGTCGGGATGTTGTATCATGCGCCTGAATCACCTAGGCGTCTGAGGCCATGGCCAGTGCATATGGATCTGATCAGGAAGTTTGACATTTCAGTATAGTCTGTTTCCTTAGCAGGTTGATTTAAGCATGCAATAAGAACGTTGAAAACAAATGACGAATAACTGTCCATGTTGAAATTCTTAACAATCAGTCCTTCATCCCTTCCGCGTGGTATCAGTAATGCAAGAAATTCTCTGCAGTGTTGTTGCATGACATGTATAAAGTATTGATAGCACTCAGGGAATTTATTCTGTAACGATGGGATGAAAATCCTTCCATATTCAGTCATGGTGTTCTGGTTGTAGATTATCCAATCCTTGTAGATATTGAAGGAGTCGTTGCCGTACTCTGAGAATTTCGGAAGAGTTGAGTTCTTGATTTTCTCCTTTCTCTGATCAATTATTGAAGAGAATAGTTCGTCCCTGGATTCAAAATTATTGTATAAAGTTCTTTTGGTTGAGCCTATTTTCTTTGCCAGCCATTCCATACTGAAATTTGCTACTCCTTCGGAAATAAATACTTCTTCAGATAGTTCGATGTATTTTTCAAGGTTCATCACGGACTTTTTTGCAAAATTACACCATTTTAATAAAATAGTAAAGTTTTGTTGAAAATATATATATACTTTTGTACCAATTCAAATAATGAACAAATTAAAATATTATAAATCATGACAATAGAAGATTTTGAAGTAAGAATAGCTACTGAAAAAGATACTGTTTATTCGGAGGCTATATGTAAAGAAATGGCTGAGAGTGCAAAAGCTCGTGGTACTGGCATTGCAAAAAGATCACCTGAATATGTTTCATCAAAAATGATGGAAGGTAAGGCTGTTATTGCAATTTTGAAAAAGGATTCTACATGGGCCGGCTTTAGTTATATTGAAAGCTGGGGCCATGATGATTATGTTGCAAATTCAGGATTGATTATCTCCCCTGTATACCGTAGACTGGGGTTGGCCCGTGCTATCAAGATAATGACATTCCAGCTTTCAAGACAGCGTTTCCCAAAAGCAAAATTATTTGGTCTTACAACTGGTCTTGCTGTTATGAAGATTAATTCAGATATTGGATATCGCCCAGTACCATTTTCAGAACTTACTGATGACAAGTCATTCTGGAAAGGTTGTGAGAGCTGTGTTAATTTTAATATTCTTCAAACAAAGAATTACAAGCAGTGTCTTTGTACTGCAATGATTTTTGATCCTTCCAAGGATAAGTCCAAATATGAGAATACTTCTGCCCCAAAAGTAGTACTTGCATTCTCCGGTGGCCTTGATACTTCATATGCAGCAATATATCTTGCGAAAGAGAAGAATATGGAGGTTCACGCTGTTCTTGCTGACACAGGTGGATTTTCTAAGGCTGAACTTGACAAAATAGAACAAAGGGCATTGGCGCTTGGTGTAAAGAGCTATAAGAGACTTGATGTATCAAAACGCTACTATGATGATGTCATCAAGTATATGATTTTCGGCAATGTATTGAAGAATAATACATACCCTATTTCTGTCAGTTCAGAAAGAATCGTCCAGGCAACAGCAATTGCCGAATATGCAAAACAGATGGGTGCAGATTATCTATGTCATGGCTCAACTGGTGCAGGTAACGACCAGGTCCGTTTTGATATTATATTCAATTACATTGCTCCAAAGATTAAAGTAATAGCACTTATTCGTGAGAAAGCTCTTAAACGTAATGAAGAAATTGAATATCTGCGTTCAAAAGGTGTTGATTTCGATTTCAAGAAAGCTGAATATTCTATCAATCAAGGTGTATGGGGTACTTCCATTGGAGGTAAGGAAACTCTTACAAGTTCAGAGACTCTTCCAGAATGTGCATATCCAAGTCAACTGACCAAAAACGGAAGCGAAAAGGTTGTCATTACATTTGAAAAGGGTGAGCCAAAGGCAATAAATCATAAGAGATACGATAATCCTATTGAGTTGATACAGACACTATCATCAATTGCATCTCCATACGCAATTGGCCGTGATATGCATATTGGTGATACTATTATTGGTATTAAAGGTCGTGTGGGTTTTGAGGCTGCTGCACCAATTCTTCTTATCAAGGCACATCATATGCTGGAGAAACATGTTCTGACACGCTGGCAATTATTCTGGAAAGACCAGATCTCTGCTTTTTATGGCAATTATCTTCACGAAGGCCAATATTATGATCCAGTGATGAGAGATATGGAGGCCATGCTTGTAAACTCTCAGAAATCAGTTACCGGAGATGTTACAATAGAACTTCATCCATATAGATATGTATTGGTCGGCATTCAGTCAAAATATGACCTGATGACTCCAGTGTTCGGTAACTATGGAGAAGTAATGAAAGGCTGGAGCGGTGAGGATGTCTGTGGATTCGACAAGATCTATGGAAACCAGAATGTGATTTACAAGGCAGTACACGATTTAGCAGACGGAAATAATGATTAATGCGGCAATAGTTGGAGGCGCTGGTTATACTGCTGGCGAACTTCTTAGAATTCTGATATTCCACCCATCTGTAAATATTTCATGGGTCCATTCTTCTTCATCAGCCGGCAAATATGTCTGGCAGATACATACGGATCTTTTTGGTGATACAGATATCTGTTTTACTGACCAATTGAATTTTGATGGAATTGATGTCTTGTTCCTGTGTATGGGACATGGTGATTCCAGACCTTTTGTTGAGGGACATGATATTCCTGATAGCGTTTCAATAATAGATTTAAGTCAGGATTATCGCCATAAGGACTCTTCAGACGGATTTGTATATGGTTTGCCAGAAGCAAACAGGGAAATTATCAGATCTGCCCATAAAATTGCGAACCCAGGTTGTTTTGCAACTGCTATGCAATTGTCTTTACTGCCACTTGTAAATTCTGGCATATTGAAAGGTGATGTGCATATCACTGCGACTACCGGTTCCACCGGAGCAGGCCAGAAACCTTCAGCTACAAGTCATTTTTCATGGCGAGCTTCAAATTTATCAGTGTACAAGGCTTTTCGTCATCAGCATTTAAAGGAAGTTTCGGAAACATTGCATAGTTTCCAGCCTGATTTTGAAGGAAAGATTGTTTTTATTCCGGAAAGGGGAGCGTTTCAAAGAGGTATCATGGCTGCAGTAGTTACGCAATTCAATGGTACCATTGATGAAGCTTATGAATTGTATGAAAATTTCTATAAGAGTTCAGCCTTTACGTTTGTAAGTCATGATCCGGTTCATCTTAAACAGGTTGTGGGTACAAACAAATGTATTATGAGCCTTGAAGTCTGTGATGGGCTATTGCTGATAACTACTGTTATTGATAATTTAACCAAAGGCGCTAGTGGTCAGGCTGTTCAGAATATGAATCTGATGTTTTCATTAGGTGAAAGGACGGGGCTTGGATTAAAACCTATTGCTTTCTAAATAATTTGAGGTAAACTTTTAAGCATTAATTGTATTAGTAGAATTATGGAATTATTTAAAGTATATTCATTGTATGATGTTGAAATAGTACGTGCAAAGGGATCAAAAGTGTGGGATAAAGAAGGGAATGAATATCTCGATATGTATGGCGGCCATGCGGTTATTTCAATTGGACATACAAATCCCAGATATGTGAATTCCCTTAAGTCACAACTTGATAATATCGGTTTCTATTCAAATTCTGTAATTATTTCTTCTCAGAACAGACTTGCTGAACTGATAGGAAAGGTATCTGGGAAGGAAGACTATTCGTTGTTTTTATGCAATAGTGGTGCGGAAGCTAACGAAAATGCCATGAAACTGGCGTCTTTCCATACAGGAAGAAACCTTATTCTTACATTTACCGGCTCTTTTCATGGAAGAACATCATTGGCGGTGGAAGCAACAGATAACAAAGCTATATTGGCTCCCTGCAATTGTTCTGGAAATGTACTGCAGACTCCTTTCAACGATTGTGAAGCATTGCAGGAAATTTTCAAGGCAAAAGGCAATTCTATTGCCGCAGTAATGGTTGAGGGTATTCAGGGTGTAGGCGGTATCCAGATTCCAACCGACGATTTTCTTCGTACTATCAGAAGACTTTGCAATGAATATGGGGCTCAGATGATTGCAGATGAGGTCCAGTCCGGATGTGGTAGGACAGGTAAGTACTATGCTGTTGATCATGCCGGTATATCTGCAGATATATACACGATGGCCAAAGGAATAGGTAATGGTTTCCCTATCGGAGCAATCTCCATAGCTCCTCATTTCCAGGCTAAAAAGGGAATGCTTGGAACGACTTTCGGAGGGAATCATCTTGCAGTAGCAGCTGCCATTTCTGTTGCTGAAGAAATTCTTGAAAATAATCTGATAGAGAAAGCATCTGAAAAAGGAGAATTCCTGATGAATATGCTTCGCCAGGAGTTGCCATCTAATAAAGTCAAGGAAATACGTGGTCGTGGCCTAATGATAGGTATCGAACTTAATGAAGATTCTACGGAAATAAGGAAAGAACTTATTTCCAATCAGCGGATGTTTGTCGGATCAGCCAAAAACAGTCATATTATCAGATTGTTACCTGCACTCACAATATCACCTGAAGAGTGCTCCGATGCAGTAAGTAGGATAAAAAAGTTGCTGTAGCAAAAAGAAGTAACTATTCAGTCACTTTGTTCAATATCAAAGGTAGGCCTCTTTATGGAATGTTTGCTTGATACATTGATGGTTGTTTTTTACCCAAGATGCTGAATAGTTACAAAAAAAATGAAAAAAATTTTGCAGGAATAAAAAAACTATATACTTTTGTGTCGTCAAACTGAAAGCCGATGTAGCTCAGTTGGCCAGAGCAGCTGATTTGTAATCAGCTGGTCGGCGGTTCGAATCCGTCCATCGGCTCTAATCATTTTTATGATGTTTGGCTTGGGAAGATACCAAAGTGGCCAACTGGGGCAGACTGTAAATCTGCTGACTTCTGTCTTCGGTGGTTCGAATCCACCTCTTCCCACAAGTTTGAAAATGTTAGGAATTACCCCGAAGTCGGGTGTTAGGCGGCTTTGAAAGGGGTAATTTTTGGTGTCTTACAAACTCTTTTGCGGAAGTAGCTCAGTTGGTAGAGCATTAGCCTTCCAAGCTAATTGTCGCGAGTTCGAGACTCGTCTTCCGCTCAAATTAATATCATCCTTCTCAGTGTGGAGGGGTGAATATTTTTGGTTTAGAACATATAAATAACTTTAATACATTTTACAAACATGGCAAAAGAAAAATTTGACCGTAGTAAACCACACGTAAACATCGGTACTATCGGTCACGTAGACC
>DCHP01000115.1 GCA_002315675.1 Rikenellaceae bacterium UBA1749
TTGCTTTATAGGAAGTTTACGTGTAAAATGGTGCTTAATTATGTGGACTCATAGTTCAATATCCGAGTTTGTCAAGTGTCTTAGTCCATTGCAAAAAGCCATTGTCGGGTAAGTTGTGAAAGATTAGTAGGCATTGCATCCATTGATGTCTTCATTTGACTTTCATTGTCGATGAAACAGACATGCTCAAGCATTCCTGCGCGTCTTATCGATGTCTCTTGCCATGAGTGACAATGGTTAGGGCTGAGTTGGTTATCCATCAACACTTTGCCCGATGATATGGCAATTTTCAGTGTCCACTTCTCGTGTGCGGTGCAATCCTCAATAACTCCTTCAAGTTTCCACTTGCGGAAGTAATAGTAAACAGACTGCCAAGGTGCGAAATCCAATGGGAACATACTCCATTGGTGTCTTGTCTTGTTGATGTAAAGAATCACATTCATGATTTCTCGAAGAGGATATTTTTTTTGTTCTTTTTTGCGGATGGATAACTTTTTCGATAACTTGCAACCGATTATCAGTAAGGTTAGTTGGATATATGATTTTCATAATGTAAATATTTGATTACCATAAAGTTATGGAAATTAAGCCAGTTGGCAGGCTGATAGCCAATTATTTACGTGTTTTTATAATATTATTTTTGACTAATTTCAAAACAACTTCTAAGAAATATAAGATCTTGATGTATGGCAACAAAATACGGAAAGACGTGGTGGGGTGAGCAATGGCTTGGCGCACTAAAAAACATTGATTACAGCAACCGATTACCTCGTGGAGCTTCATACGCTCGTAATGGTATGGTGCAAGAGATTAACTTCTCGGGCAACATCATTCACTCGAAAGTCAAGGGAAGTCGTCGTACGCCCTATAGCGAAACCATAAAACTGCCCGAGTATTCCTCGAAGGACATTGACAAACTCATCAACCTGATACAGGAACAACCTGTCGTACTGAGCAAACTCTTCAACCGTCAGCTGGATGAATCGTTGGTAAAGATGGCTGAAGAGGCTGGTATGCCTTTGTTTCCTAAGCAATGGAATGACTTGAAAATGAATTGTTCATGTCCTGATTGGGCTGTGCCCTGTAAGCATCTGGCAGCTGTAATCTACAAGACAAGTATGGAGATTGACAATAATCCGTTCCTCGTATTTTCCCTGCATGGCGTTGATCTGATGGCGGAGCTGGAGAAGCGTGGCATAACAGCCGCTGACTCCACAGAAATGATGGAGGTCGAGAATACGAGTGCGGTGTATGGTGCTATGGAGCAGATGCAACTGAAGGAAGCGCCTGAGCAGATGCCCGACTACACATTACTCTCTGAACTCACGTTGCCATTGTCCAACCTTCTGCCATCGTCACCTGCATTCTGTCATAATGGTGATTTTCAATTGGTATATCAGAAGGAGCTGATATACATAGGTAAGGTAGCGACAAAGGTGTTGCAGGATAAGCAGAAATTGTTTGAGGGTAGCACCAAGGCCTTGAGCAAGCGTGACGTTGTTTCAGTTGGTGATATTTACCGCCCTCTACTTCAGCAACTACTCGACATCAACATAGACTTCCTGCGTGATTATGACGATTCTGTCATAGCCCTTCGCAGCGTGCTTATCTGTGCGCTTCAGTTGATAGCGCATGGATGCATTGTTCCGCAAGTTTACCACGACCTTGTGATAAGCAAAGGACGTGGACGTGCCAAGGCTAAGGAGGAGAAGGAATACCACATTATTTGGCACCCTGCCATGATTGACGAAGCAACCCGAAGTGTTGTTGACAGATTGGGACAGAGCAAGGAAATTGTCTGCAAGATGATAACGTCACTTGTTCCTATGCTATCGAATGAGAGTAAAGATGAACTATTCTTTGACCTGTTCTTCAAGGCGGGGTATTCGTGCTTCAACGGTATAGGAGAGACGAACATCCCTGGCGGTATACGTTCGTGGCTTGACCGCTACTTTATGCAGAATAAGCATCAAGTGACGTTCCTTATTGACGAGACGGAAGGTGGTTTTGCCGTGAATGTGAAGGCAGATGGTCATCAATTGGTAGATGTGATGACAAGGAGGGCATATGCTTCTGACCGTATGGAAATCCTGCGTCAACTTGCCATCCTCTGCGACATAGTTGACGGACTTGATGCTTATATCAACGATAAGGGCAAGCGAAACATTGAGTTCACGATGCAAACGTTCCCTACATTCCTGTTGCAAGTTATTCCTGCCATGCGTCTGCTTGGTGTAAACGTCATCATGCCAAAGGCTTTGCAGACACTTATTCGTCCTCAGATGTCGGTAAAACTGAAATCAAAAGGAAAGGACTCAAATGGGTTCCTGTCAATGGGCGATTTGCTTGACTTCAACTGGCAGGTAGCGGTAGGCAATGTATTCTTGTCGCCTGAAGAATTTGACAGATTGCTTGGTCATGCTAGCGGACTTCTACGCTTCAAGGAACAGTACGTATATATTGACGAGGCGGCAATGGTTAAACTACAGAAGGCGCTGAATGCACCACCGAAGATAAAGCCAGGCGAACTGTTGCAATCGGCATTGAGTGGAGAGTATAATGGTGTGCCAGTAGAACTTACTGATGAGGTGCGCGAACTCATCAAGCAATTTACCTCACAGAGTGTCATACCTCTGCCATATGGCATAAATGCGCAGTTACGTCCTTATCAGGAACGAGGTTTCTCATGGATGTACCGCAACATGAAGATTGGCTTTGGCAGTATCATTGCCGACGATATGGGTCTTGGTAAGACCTTGCAGGTTATTACCCTTTTGGCAAAAATTAAAGAAGAGGGTGTAATGGACAAGAAGAAAGCGCTCGTGGTTGTGCCTACGGGTTTGTTGCATAACTGGCAGTCGGAGGTTAAGCGCTTTGCCCCACAACTGACTATTGGCGTTTATCACGGTACGGCACGTGACCTGAAGGCCGATGATTGCAAAAACGCAGACATCATCCTCTCGACTTATGGTGTGGTACGTTCTGATGCCGACAAACTGAAGAAACAGAGATGGCAAGTACTTGTTATTGACGAGGCACAGAACATCAAGAATAGTGATACGGTTCAAAGCAAGGTGATACACAGCATCCCTGCCGATTGTCACATAGCCATGAGTGGTACTCCAGTAGAGAATCGTCTGTCGGAGTTCTGGAGTATTATTGACTTTACGAATAAGGGTTACCTAGGTTCGGCAAAAGATTTCTCTGAAGCATACGCAAAGCCTATACAGAAGTATGGAGATAGTCGTGCGGCAGAACGTTTTCGCAAAGTGACAGCTCCATTTATGATGCGTCGACTGAAGACGGACAAGAATATCATCAGCGATCTGCCAGATAAGATAGAACGTAACGAATTGGCATTGCTCACTGCTGATCAGGCAGCTCTATACCAAGAGACTGTCAATAAATGTATGGCTGTTATTGAAAGTATGGAAGGCGAGGACAGTCAGACACTTTTCAAGCGTCAGGGACTTATACTACAGATGATGCTTGCCTTGAAGCAGATATGCAATCACCCGACACAATATCTCAAAGACAATCGCATGGATGCAATGCTATCGGGAAAGACTGTAATGCTGCTCGATATGCTTCGCAGTATCATTGATGCCGACGAGAAGGTTCTTGTTTTTACCCAGTTCCGCGAGATGGGCGAACTACTCCAACATTTTATCCGCACCAATATAGTTGAAGAACCAATGTTTTATCATGGAGGATGCTCGTTGAAACAGCGTCAGGAAATGGTTGACAGATTCCAAAACAATCGCAATGACCGCATCTTCATTCTTTCGTTGAAGGCTGCTGGAACTGGTCTCAACCTCACGGCAGCAACCCACGTCATACATTATGACCTTTGGTGGAATCCCGCCGTTGAAGCACAGGCAACCGATCGCGCATATCGTATCGATCAGCACAAAAACGTACAGGTGCATCGTTTTATTACGCAAAACACCTTTGAGGAGCGTATTGACGCTATGATACAAGAAAAGAAACATCTTGCTGACCTCACAGTATCTACTGGCGAGAATTGGATTGGCAAGCTTTCAAACAAGGAACTGCATGAAATATTTGGATGAATAATGTGCTTGGTGAACAAAATGGGTTCTATCAATTACACGCATCAACTTGAAAAGAGGCTTCTGTTACTTAGTAACTAGCGAGAAGGTGGAATTAATCCTTCCTATTCTTGTTGGTCAGTGTCTACTTTTCGTATCCTGTACAAATGATGAAATCGAATTTTGGAAAAGCGGACAAATTGTAGGTTGTATTTGTTGGAAAAGCGGACAAAATTGAATCAAGAATCGGGAACAAATTGGGAACAACAAAAACAAGAACCCCGTTCTAACTATCTAGAACTGGGTTCTCGGTGACTACGACAGGGCTGTAATAATACAGATGAAAGTGCATAGTGTTATAATGCTTCTGCTACTGTGAAAGTGCTTCCTCCGATGAATATCATATCGTTTTCTGTTGCAAGCTCCCTTGCTCTAGCAATTGCTTCCGCAATGGTTGGAATACTTTCTCCCTCAAGTCCGTGAGACCTTGAAAGTGCAGCCAACTTTTCATATGGCATCGCTCTTGGAATTGAAGCCTGAGTAAAGAGGTAATATGCATTACGTGGAAGTAGATGCGATATTCCCTCAAAGTCCTTGTCGCTTACTATCCCCAAAATGAAATATAGTTTTTCGTATGATTGTTTCTTGATCTGAGAGGCAACATATCTGATTCCGGCAGGATTATGACCTGTATCACATACAGTAAGTGGTGCCTTGGAAAGTATCTGCCATCTGCCTGGGATCGTAGCTTTTGAAATACCATCTCTAAGGGAATTTATCGGAAGTGAATATTTCCTTGCAAGAAGATCTGCTACTGCAAGAGCTGTTATTACATTTTTCTGCTGATATTCTCCAGTAAGGGACATCGTCAGTTCAATAGTTTCATTTGATGAAATATCTTTGACAAAGAAGATAGTGCCGTTTGAATTATTCATGCATTCTAAGAATCCGTACATGTTCTCGGCAAAATACAAAGGTGCGGACACTTCACAGGCTTTCTCCTTAAATACTGCTTCAGTGTCTGATTGGTATTCTCCGATTACAACAGGAATGTCATGCTTTATAATTCCGGCTTTTTCCTTTGCTATTTCAGGGATAGTACTGCCTAAAAGTGCCATGTGGTCAAATGCAATATTTGTAATTACACTAATGGCGGGCGTAATTATATTGGTGCTATCCAGACGTCCCCCAAGCCCGACCTCAATTACAGCGAAATCAACATTATTTTTGGCAAAAAAATCAAATGCCATGGCAGAAGTCATTTCAAAAAATGATGGTTTTATTCTACCTATGAAATCACGATGATTTTCAACAAAGCTTACAACTTCTTCCTCAGAAATCGTTTCCCCATCAACAACAATTCTTTCTCTGAAGTCCTTCAAGTGAGGGGATGTAAAGATACCTACGGATAGCCCGCATTCTCTAAGAGCAGAGTAGAGCATGGAGGATGTGGAACCTTTTCCGTTGGTCCCAGCTATGTGTATACATTTTAATTTCTTGGTTGGGTATCCGGTCTCTTTGTCGAAAGCTTCTGCTGTTCCAAGTCCTGGCTTGTATGCACCAGAACCTATAACCTGAAATTGAGGAAGACTTCCAAAAAGAAAATCAATGGTTTCTTTATAATTCATTATTTTTCTTAATACAATAACACTATTTTAATAATATTGTCATTTTAGCAGCGTAGGCGGCTTTCTCCTGCTGCAGGCCAAAAAGGTAATACGCATTACTTATCAAGTTGTAAAATTTGAGGTAGTACTCTGAAGCTGTTATTCTTCCCATTGAATATGCCTTTTGCAGGGTATGGGCATGTTCTTCAATGTCAATGTCGTTCAGGTTTCTTAGTCTCTCTGCTGCTGAAGTGTAATTGTTGTAAAGATTTTCAAGCTCTATTCTTAACTCGTTTTCCTTATCCTTTCTATTCAGGGCGCAATAATTGACCTTGGCTTTTGAATGTTTGACATTACCTCTGTTTTCCCACAAAGGAATGGATAATCCTCCTATTGCCGCAGGTGCAAAGTTACTGTTTTCAGTCATATCTAGTCTCGCCCCAACAACAAATTTTGGTGTCCATTTCAGGCGTGCAAGTCTAAGCTCGCGTTCAGATACCAGACTATCTGTTAGTAGAATCTCTTTTAAAGGACTCTCATCATAGACCCTTCTGATAAAAGAATCGAGGGATACACCGGAGAAATCGAATTCGGGAAAATCCTGGTGGTCAGGCTTGAACTGCTGATCATATGCCTTTATTTCATTTGTCAGTATACTGATGCTGTTCTCACATTGCTGGGAAGTCCCAGTAACCATCTTCAATATCATTTCAAGGTCGGTGTAATCTAGTTTGGTAATATAGCCACTTTCAAGAGACTTGGAAAGATTCATATGAAAGGTTTCTATGGAATCCCTATCAATAATTCCATTGATAAAATCCAGCATTTTCAGATTGTATGTCAGTTCGAGATATTTATCTGACAGGTCGGATAGTATGTTTTGTCTTTCAAGTTCAATTTCAGCTTTTGATTTATTTGTCTTTAACTCTGATATCCTATTTCTCTGTCTGTAAATGGATGGAAACTCCAGGTCAGTTGAAATATTTGCCTCAAATCTATTTTCAAAAAAATAGGCAATCTCAAATTCTGGATCAGAGGGATTGCGCCCTAGTCTGTGACCTATTGAGTCTGCAGAGAAAGATGCCTGAAGAGTTTTTTCCTTTATGCTTCCTCTTAGAATATTTTCCAGTGTTTCAATGTATGACCTGTTTTCTTCTGTGATACCATCAATAGTCTCAATTTTGTTGATAGAATCTATTTTGTAATCCTTTATCTCTTGTGCATAAGTTTCTGAAATGCTTCCAAGTATCGTTGAAACAAATGCTGTTATCATAATTGCAGCTGCAATATTGATATCTTTCCGTTTGATTATTTCCGATTGCATAACTTGTAATAAATTATAGGTATGACAATAAGATTAAGCAGTGTAGATGTAATAAGTCCACCTAATATAACGACAGCCATGGGACTCTGAATTTCATTCCCTGGCAGATCGCCGTTTACAGCTAGTGGTACCAACGCCAGAGCAGAAGTCAGGGCTGTCATGACAATCGGTATGATTCTATCGCATGACCCCTGAATTATTAACTGTCTTACAGAAAGGGGTAGATTCTTGAGATTTTCATAATGGCTTATCAGCAACAAACCATTTCTGGCCGCAATTCCAAACAGGGAAATAAAACCGATAATTGTTGGGATACTTACAACTGCACCAGTAAGTAATACTGTGTATATGGCACCAATAAGTGAAAGTGGCAGATTCAGCATAGTTATGCCAGCCAGTTTAAAACTTTCAAATTCCCTGTATAGAAGGATAAATACGATGAATAAGGCTACAACGGATGCTATCAGTAAAGTGTCCGATGCCTTTTTTGCACTTTCACCCTGTCCACCATATTCAATATGATAGTCTTTGGGTATGTTAACTTTGGAATTAATCTCCCTTTTTATTTTATCCATGGTCCCGACAATATCTTCTCCATTTAGATTGGCAGAAACAATTATTCTTCTGCTGACATTTTCCCTTGAAATACTGTTTGCTCCGGAACAAGACTTTATCTCGGCGATATCTGATAGTTCAATATTCCCTTTTATTGTACTTATCGGGATGGATTTGATATCAGATAGATTGCTTCTGGAATTTTCATCCAGTCTTGCTACAATATTGAATGATTTGCCATCCTCAAATACCTGTCCGACATTCCGTCCCAGTAAAGTGGTTTCAATGATGTCATTGAGCTCATGTTCCTTTATTCCATAGGAAGCCGCTATGATTTTGTTGGGTATAATATGAATCTCCGGACGTTCAACAAGTTGTTCCACTTTCAGGTCAACCAATCCTGGGATATCTTCGATTGCGTCTTTTATGCTGTTACCTATAGAGAATAGTTCCGGAAGTGAATTTCCGAATACTTTTATTGCTATGCTTGCCTGTGACCCGGAGAGCAGCATGTCTATCCTGTGGGAAATTGGCTGACCAATCTCGATAGCAACACCAGGTATTTGGGACAACTTTTCTCTCATTTCTGTAAAGACATTCTTCCTGCTTCTGGATTGTATTGTAAATGGCACATCCATTTCCGAAGTGTTTGTTCCAAGTGCGTGCTCATCTAGTTCGCTTCTTCCTGTCTTTCTTGAAACAACTTTAACCTCGGGGACTTCCATTATCATTTTTTCAGCCATGTTACCGATTCTGCTGCTTTCATCAAGTGAAATGCCAGGCATAGCAGAAATTTCAATTGTCATGCTACCTTCATTGAACTGTGGAAGGAAAGAATTTCCTAAAAAAGGAATTGTAGCGAGTGAGCCCAGTAATAATATAACGGAAATCATGATGACGATGGATGAATTACTTATAGCTTTATCTAATATGATTCGATAATATTCCTTGATTTTTATTGAAATCCAGGACTCATTTTCCGTTCCTCTATGCTGTTTTTTTTCCGTTAGCAGTAGACTGCACAATACAGGTGTGAGAGTTATTGCAACAATCATAGAAGCAAAAAGTGATATGATAAATGATATACCAAGAGGTATCAACATTCTGCCTTCCATGCCAGACAGGAAAAACAGGGGTGTGAAGGTGACAATAATTATAAGTGTTGCATTCCATATTGAACCTCTTATCTCACTTGATGCCTCAAAAATTATATCGAGAACTTTTTTCCTATTGCTTGAGTCTTCAATTAATGTATTTTCCCTTAAGCGTTTATAGACATTCTCAACATCAATAATTGCGTCGTCTACCAATGATCCGACTGCAATCGCCAATCCACCTATACTCATTGTATTCAAAGACATGCCAAGTAGTTTCAATGATAGAATTGCAAATATCAGTGAAATAGGAATTGCTAACAATGAAATAATGGTTGTCCGAGGATTTCCCAGAAACAGGAATAGAATTACAATAACCAGGATGCCTCCTTCCCACAGAGCGCGGGAAATATTGTTTATTGAACTTTTGATGAAATCCTCCTGTCTGAAAATATCATTTTTTATTTCAATATCTTCCGGAAGAGTAGTCTTGATCTCTTCTATTATTTTATCAAGCCTTTCTGTCAGGTCGACAGTGGAAACTCCAGGCTGTTTCGTAACTGACAGGCGAACAGCTTCCTTGCCATTAATAGATGCATCTCCAATTCGTGGCTTTCTATTTCCTATTTTAACATCTGCTATATCTGAAATGGTGATTGGGTGTCCTTTCTCTGATATTTTAATGGTGTTTCTGGCGATTATTTCAGGGTCTGCACTTCTATTCAGCGTACGAATGACATATTCGTTTCCCCAGTAATCAATAACCCCACCATTGCCATCGGAGTTCAGATTTCGGCATGCCTCCAGGACTTCATTGACAGAAACCCCATAGTGTTTCATCAAGGAAGGGCTTAAGAGTATGTTGTATTCCTTTATGTCCCCTCCGGTTACAGCTACATTTGCAACTCCGGCTACAGACATAAGTCTTGTTCTGAATGTCCAGTCTGCAATTGTCCGTAACTGCTGGAGGGATGTTCTGCCATCCTTTGATGTTAGCCCAATTACCATAACTTCGCCCATAAGTGAGGTCTGTGGTGCCAGAATTGGTTCTCCAACTCCATTTGGGAGGGATGATGAAATCCCTGCCAGTTTTTCACTTACTATCTGTCTCACAGTATATAGATTCTCTCCCCAGTCAAATTCAACAGTAACCACAGAAAAACCGGTTTGGGATATACTGCGGATTCTTCTTACTCCCATTGCACCATTTATTGCCGTCTCAATTGGGAAAGTGACCATTCTTTCGACATCTTCTGCGGACATTGATTCGGATTCAGTCATTATGACGACAGTAGGTGCCGTCAAGTCTGGAAATACGTCTACCTGTTGCCTTGGAATGACAATTATCCCTGAAATCAAAATGATCACTGCGCCGACAACAATCAGAAAACGATTGCTGAGAGATAGTTTTATTATCTTGTTTAACATATTTAATATCAGTTTGAAAGTAAACTCAGTTTGAAAATAATGCGCAGGTTCTAGTGTGAATGGCCATGTGGTATGCTGCCATTGCTACCTGACATTTTAACATAATACACTCCTTCAGAGACGACTTCAAGCCCACTTTCCAGGCCGGATGTTATTTCTATGCTATAGCCATCACTTGCTCCAAGTGAAATTTCAATTTCCTTATAACATTCTTCGTCAATTTTGATATATGAATAGTATTTCCCGTATTTTTCCGCAATGGCAGATTTTGGCAGTGTCAGAACCTCACGGGAATTGCTGAGTTTTAATATTACCTCAATAGGCATCCCAACCGCAATTCCTTCAACCTTTTCAGCCTTGAAATGAATAGGGATGGTGGTTCCATTACTAGCAATAATGTCTGAACCGGATATTCTTTCCCCGGCACTATAGATTTTGCCGTTTATTGAATAATTTGCTCCGGTAATTTCCTTTATGGATAGAGCATATCTCGCAGGTACATCAGCCACTATCAGGATTTCCTTCCCGGCTGAAATAGTAGCAATACTTTGTCCTTCCTCGACGTACTGACCATTTTCTATATAGAGAGAGGTGATATACCCGTTATGAGGTGTAGAAAGTCTGCTGCCGACAGCATTACAGGTTCTGTCGTAATCTGCCCTGGCAACCTCAAGTTCTGTCTTTGCCTTGATCAGTTCGTCTTCAGTTGCAAGCTTTTCCTGTCTTAAATATTCAAGACGACTATACAGGTTTTCCGCTTTTGTGAGTTCTGCTTTGCACTTTGCAAGTTCAACGGAGTGGTTCTGACTGTTCATTTTGTCTGAGCTGATTGAAAACAAGTGCTCTGAAGTAGATACATAAGAACCAATTCCAATGTTCTTCTTCGTGAATGAAATCAATCCGGATATGTTTGCTACGATATCCCATGAATCTGAATTGTCGCTCTCGATTCTTCCGCTTGCAGTAATGATTCCACCAAAAGGAACATATTCTGTTTTTATGGTTTTGATACCGAGTTTTTCGGCTTTTTCGGGTTCAATGACAATTTCGGCGGAATTCCCATGGTGATGCTCTTCACTTTCATCATGATGGTGATGTCCACCAACATTACCCTGGCATGCAGATAATAGAGCAAGCAGGATAAAAACAATTATGTTTTTCATTATTTTATGTATTGCAAGTTATTACTTTGATAGTATTATGTTTCTTACAATACAACGGGAGGCGCTCTAAAAGAAGGAGATAAATAATAAAACTGGGATAGACATCTTTCTGAAAAACTGACAAGATTCCGTGTGTTTATTCCGCGGAGAAAGATGTCTTTTATTGTATGACATAGTGAATCAAATATTTCACTACCTATATTTTCGTTGTGGGAATTGAATAAGTTGAAAAAATCCGTGCATATGGAATCAGAATGGGAATCGCATAAATGCGGGTCGTGTTCCATTTCGTGGTCATGATGGCAACATTCATTCCCTGTACAAACAACAACGGTCCCATCATGATGGTGATGGGGAATGACGTTATGCACAAGAATAATTACCTGGACAAATAACGTCAGTAATGCCGAAATATGTCTAATTCTTCTCAATTAATTCCTTAAACCATTTCATCTGCTCTTCAGGCGTCATATTACTGTTGTCCAGAAGGATGGCATCGCTTGCTTTTCTAAGAGGACTTTCCTCCCGATGTTCATCCTTGTAGTCTCTTTCAATAATATTCTTTCTGATTTCATCAAGGGATACACTCATCCCCTTTTCAATCAGTTCCTTATATCTTCGCTGGGCTCTGACATCGACGCTTGCAGTCATAAAAAGCTTTATCTCGGCATCTGGAAAGACAACAGTTCCTATATCCCTACCGTCCATTACTATTCCACGTTCTTTGCCCATTTGTTGCTGCAGTGCGACCAGTTTTATCCTTACAGTTCTTATTTTGCTTATGAGACTGACATTGTTGCTGACTTCCATACCCCTAATTTCACTTTCAACATTTTCTCCGTTCAGGTATATGTCGCTTTTTTCCGTGGTAGGATTGTACTTGAAACTGATTTCAACACCATCAAGGTTCTGTGAAATCAGTTCTTCCGACTCCATGTAGTTATTGCGGATAGCCCAAAGTGTGACAGCTCTGTACATTGCGCCAGTATCAATGAAAACATACCCAAGTTCCTTTGCAATTGCTTTCGCAAAAGTGCTTTTCCCACATGATGAATAACCGTCAACCGCAATAATTATCTTCTTTTCCATAATATCCAGTTATAAAATAGAAATAGGGATTTTTTCGATAATAATATCAAGTAATTTAATGACAACCTTGATGATACCCCATACTCCAAATCCCATAATAATCCCCCCTGATATCCAATTTAGCCAAAGTAATCCCCTGTAAGTAAACTTGCTTCTCAATTTGTCAACAGAAAAGGTAAGAATGAACCACCATAGATTGGTCCCGGTGTAGACGCCTAACAGCAGCAGAAAATCTGCTCCGAATGAATAGTCTGAACCGCCCATCCCAAGTGCGGCAAAAATCATTGCGTAAACCAGGAAATAGGCTGGATTCGTAAGTGTCAAAAGTAGTACGGAAAGGAAGTTGCTTATGTAATCTCTGGTGAATTTTGTTGAAGTGTGGGTAATACTATGAGTACGTGGCACTTTTTTGTGGAAAGTATAGAACCCGAAGACTATCAGTATGATACCGCCCACAACCTGAACCCAGAAATCGTATTTTTCAAGAAATGCATTGATGTATGTTAGACAGAATAGCGCAAGTGTCGCAAAAATAGTGTCTGCCAGTGCTGCACCCGCACCGCTAATAAAACCGCTTATCCGTCCTGAACTTAGAGTTCTTTGAGTGCATAATATTCCAATGGGGCCTAACGGAATGGACGCAAGGAATCCAGCAATAGTCCCTAAAATATATGCGGTTATGAAAGAAATGACCATACTCTACAAAGGTAGTAAAAATCCAGTAGTTCTCTTTAGTTTTTCGTTGCTAAACCCGAAAAACAGTGATGAAAAACAATCTGAAAACAGTTGAGGGCAGAAGTCTGCAGAATTCTGCGGGTTGCAGTCTATTTCCATTAAAGGCTGATGTTTAGATTTCTATTATTATCAATCTCTTTTTCTTTCTCGTTTTTCAGTAAACAGTACAATGTAAAGTATACAAATAAAACACTAATTTTGTAACCATGATTAAATGTTTATCTGAGAAACCAATAGTACTAGTCTTTCTGTCAGCATTGTTTTTGTCAATGCCATGGCTCAGTATATTGTCTCCATTTGCCTTTGTCGGTTTTGTTCCAATCCTTATATTATGGAAACGTAATGTGAAGCATTTTCTCCTTTGGGTAATGTTCGCTCTTCTGCTATGGATGTCGTTTTCCTGCTGGTGGGTTACGATAGCAACAGCCGCGGCATTTGTGGGTATTCCACTTTTTGGATTGATCTATAACTGGTTGCCATTTGTGATATGGTATAAAATTCAGAAATGGGCATCGGAACCTATCAGATGGATTCTTTTTATATCACTATATCTGATAGGAGAAGGACTATATACGTATGCGGAGTTCAGTTTTCCATGGCTGACTCTTGGAAATGCTTTTGCAAGAACTCCGATATTAGTGCAGTGGTATGAATGGACAGGGGTATTCGGAGGAAGTATGTGGGTTTTACTGGTTAATGTACTTGTTTTCAAATTTATTACCGAAAGGAAGTGCAGGGCATCATTGATAGCTACGATTGCAATTCCGGTTGTTTGTTCCATTTGCCTGTATTTTGCATATTCATCAGATGGCCAGCAGAAAAGTTTTGCGGTCATACAACCAAATCTTAATCCTTATACCGATAAGTATGGAAACATGAGTGTGCACCAACAACTTGATGTTATCCTGGATGAGGCTTCCAAATGCAAGAATAAGAAAGTGGATTATTTTATTGCTCCTGAAACTGCAATTGATGTCAATATCTGGACTGATAGACTGGCTGATGACCCGTATGTCTGTAAGGTGCGAAGTTTTATCCGTTCCTGTCAGTTAAGTCCTGTCATGGTAATTGGAGCAACAACGGTAAGTAAGGTTTCTCCCTCGCTCTCATATGACTACGCAACAAGAAAAATAGGTGACATATATTACATGATGTTCAATTCATCGCTTTGGATTGATTCTACTCGGAATGTCGACTATTATCATAAAGGATGTCTGGTAGTCGGAGCGGAAAAACTTCCGTATCCTAAATTTTTCAGATCTATTGAACGGGCGACAGGTATTCCTTTTGGGGGAATATTCGGTAATTATGGCCGTTCAAAACGAAGAGACGTTTATCATGGTGTCGGAACTGCAATCTGCTATGAGAGTATATATTCAGAGTACTTTACAGAGTATATTCACTCTGGTGCGAAAATTATGACGGTCATTACAAATGACGGCTGGTGGAATGATACTCCAGGACATGTCCAACATATGAATTTCTCCCGTCTTCGTGCAATTGAAACAAGACGTGCGATAGCAAGATCTGCCAATACAGGGATTTCATGTCTGATTAACGGACGTGGTGATGTGATTGATTCATTGGGCTGGGATAAAAAGGGGGTACTCTTTGGAACTCTTCAGGAGGATGACAGACAGACTCTTTATGTCCGTCTTGGTGACTGGCCAATCCGTATTTCATGGTATATGCTTGCACTGTCATTGATGTTTATGATAGCCAGAATTTTCAGAAAAAAAATGGACTTAATATAAAATACCTTACTTTTGTGAATTAAAAATCAATAATATGGATAATATGAATGTAGCTGAACCTGAAGTAGAGAAGGAAAAGCTGAATTTTATTGAGGAAATTATAGAGGACTCTATTGCCAAAGGAGTGAAACAGATACAGACACGTTTCCCACCTGAACCAAATGGGTATCTGCATATCGGTCATGCAAAGAGTATATGCCTGAATTTTGGTATGGCGAAGAAATATGGTGGAAAATGTAATCTGAGATTTGATGATACAAATCCAGTTAAGGAGGATACAGAATATGTTGATTCCATAAAGCAGGACATCAACTGGCTTGGTTTTATGTGGAGTGAAGAACATTATGCTTCCGATTATTTCGACCAGTTATATTTATGGGCAGAGAAACTGATTGAAAAGGGACTTGCATATGTTGATGACCAGACTCAGGAAGAAATAAGAGTAGGCCGCGGAACCATTACAACCCCTGGAACGAATTCGCCATACAGGAATCGTTCCGTAGAGGAAAATCTTAAACTTTTCCGTGAAATGCGTGATGGCAAGTTTGCCGATGGTGAAAAAGTGTTGAGAGCAAAAATTGATATGGCTCATCCAAACATGCTTTTCCGTGATCCCCTTATGTACAGAATAATTCATACCGATCACCATAGGACTGGCAACAAGTGGTGTATATACCCAATGTATGATTATGCTCATGGTCAGAGTGACTCCATAGAACATATTACTCATTCAATATGTACTCTTGAATTCGATGTCCATCGTCCGCTGTATGACTGGTTTATTGACAAACTTGAGATATTCCCTTCCCATCAGTATGAATTTGCACGTCTGAATATCAACTATACAGTAATGAGTAAGCGTAAACTTCTTCAGCTGGTAAAACAGGGGTATGTCACAGGATGGGATGACCCTCGAATGCCGACTATCTGCGGTCTTAGAAGAAGAGGGTATACTCCTGAAAGTATCAAGATGTTTGCGGAGAAAGTAGGTGTCGCAAAAAGGGATAATATAATTGATCTTGGGCTTCTGGAATGGTGTCTGCGTGAAGATCTTAATAAGAAGGCTGAAAGACGTATGGCTGTTCTGAATCCAGTTAAGGTCATTATCACCAATTATCCGGAAGGTAAGACAGAACTCTTCAATGCAGTTAATAACCCTGAAGATGAATCTGCGGGTGTACGTCAGGTGTCTTTCACTCGTGAAATTTTCATCGAATCTGATGACTTTATGGAAAATCCTCCTAAGAAATATTTCCGTCTTCAGCCAGGTGGTGAAGTTCGTCTGCGTTACTCTTATCTTATTAAATGTGATGAAGTCATAAAGAATGAAGATGGCTCGATAAAGGAACTTCATTGCTCATATGACCCAGAATCAGGAAGTGGAAGTAGCTCTGACGGACGTAAGGTCAAAGGGGTAATTCACTGGGTTTCTGCAACTGAATGCAAGCAGGCAAAAGTCCGTCTGTTTGATAGATTGTTTGCAGTTGAGGCTCCAGATGAAGCTCCTGAAGGAGGAACATTCCTTGATAATCTGAACCCTAATTCCTTGACAGAGAAGATTGCATATATTGAACCATCTCTATACTCAATGCCTGTTGGAACCCATGTTCAGTTTGAAAGAGTCGGGTATTTCTATAATGAGGGTCTTGATGAAAACGGAGCTCCTGTCTATAACAGGACGGCAACCCTCAAGGACTCATGGGCTAAAAAGAATCAATAATTATAGCATATGACTAGGCCTAAATAGATTATTGACACTAATACGCTATTTCAGGACTATACAAATCAATTAAAAAGAGAGTTCGCCCAATTTTTGGGTGAACTCTCTTTTTTTATTATTAGTTTTGTGCTAATTAGTCGGACAATTATTATGAGAAGAGTAACATTGTTTTTTTTGCTGATTGCCTTAAACTTGGTTTCATTTGCTCAATTTGAGGAGAATCCTGTAACATGGCATTATAAGGTTGACGGGAATACCGTCGTAATAGATGCTCTGATAAAATCAAACTGGCATATTTATGATCTTGGACCATATGAAGATGGCCCCAATCAGACAAGTGTAACATTTTCTCTGCCAGAAGGTGTCGCAAAAGAAGGTGATATCTCAACCAATCCTAAATCTACAAAATATTATGATGAATATTTTAATACGGAAATAGGGTATTTTGAAGGCAATGTCAGGTTTGCTCAAACATTCAAGAACGAAACATCTGAAAAACAACTTGTCTCTGTCTTGATAGAATATCAAGCTTGCAATAATCAGGCATGTATGCCTCCGCAGGAAGAAAAATTCCAGTTTTATATTGAGCCATGCGTAAATGATGCCGGTGCGTCTTCCGGGACTTTAGGAACTTCTGATGGTAAGTCAATGTGGTCTATTATCCTTGAGGCAATATTATGGGGCTTTGCTGCATTGCTTACTCCATGTGTATTCCCGATGGTACCTATGACAGTCAGTTTCTTTATGAAAGGAGAAAAATCCAGATTGTATTCGTCGTTCTACGGTTTGTCAATTGTTGCACTATATACAGTTCCCATTGCAATTATTATTGCGGTTACATATTTTGTAGGAGGTGATACTGTTACTGCTGATATATTTAACTGGCTTGCTACACATTGGCTCCCAAATGTATTGTTCTTTGTTATATTCATAGTGTTTGCAGCGTCGTTTTTCGGTGCATTTGAAATAACCATGCCTTCTAGGCTGGTCAATGGCAGTGATGCGAAGGCAGACAAAGGAGGGCTTTTGGGAGTGTTCTTTATGGCACTGACTCTCGTTCTTGTTTCATTTTCATGCACAGGGCCAATTGTGGGGACAATATTGGTTAAATCAACTCAAGGTGAAATATGGGAACCGATAATCACTATGCTGGCATTCTCAATCTCTTTTGCGCTCCCTTTTTCAATTCTTGCCTTTTTCCCTTCAGCAATAAAAAAGTTACCAAAGAGTGGAGGATGGTTGAATACGGTGAAGGTTACATTGGGATTTATAGAACTTGCCCTTGGAATGAAATTCCTATCAGTGGCAGATCAGACCTATCACTGGGGAATACTGGACAGGGAAACATACTTAGCTTTCTGGATAGTGATTTTCTCTCTTCTTGGCTTCTACCTTATTGGGAAAATCAGATTTGCGAATGACGATAAAGTGGAAAAAATAACAGTAAAGCGATTGTTTGCTTCTATTATTACATTCTCTTTTGTTGTCTATATGATACCTGGTATGTGGGGCGCTCCGTTAAAGGCATTGAGTGGGTATATGCCACCTTTATCGTCTCAGGATTTTGTTATCCAGAGTCAGTCTCAGGCTTTACCTGCGAGCTCAGTACCAACTGAACTTGAAATGAGTGGAAAACCCAAATATAGCGACATACTTCGTCTGCCTCATGGACTTCAGGGCTTTTTTGAATATGAAGAGGCTGTTGAATACGCAAAAACTGTTGATAAGCCATTGTTTGTTGACTTTACCGGTCATGGATGTGTGAATTGCCGCGAAATGGAGGCAAATGTATGGAGTGATCCGACTGTACGCCAGATTTTGAATGACGAATATGTCATTGTAGCCCTTTATGTCGATGATAAGAAGGAATTGCCTAAATCGGACTGGATAACGGATAATCAGGGAAATACTTACACGACTATTGGAAAAGTCAATGCATACAGACAGATAAGTATGTTCGGCACTAACGCACAGCCATATTATTGTATCCTAGATCCAAATACGCAGAAATTGATAGTTGAACCGCGTTCGTATGATTTGAATGTCAATGACTTTATCCTTTTCCTTAAATCAGGATTGAAAACAGACAAGTAATTAGCATAGAAACAAAAAGAAATATATAATAGCAAAAAGAGAAATGGATGGTAGATGCGCTCTACCATCCATTTCTCTTTCTTCTAATTTTTCTGGAAATTTTACCTGACAACGTAATTATCAGCGTTTTTATTGTAAAAAGATTGTTTTATCATGTATTGTTCGTACCTTTGCGCAAAATTTCGAATAAACTTTAAATATACAACAATTATCATATTATTAAGGAATCCCCAATTCCAGGGA
>DCHP01000108.1 GCA_002315675.1 Rikenellaceae bacterium UBA1749
AGGCTTTAACTGCAATGTGGGTTAGTAAATTTAGATAAATTATCTTTTCAAAACAAGAGTATGGCAGAGGTGTAGAATTTCGTTGAAATGTTGTTGCCGGTATGCTTGTGCTTATTTCTTTTAATTTTGTTATTACGATACCACTTGTTTTTATGTTCTTATTCATTTCGGTTTCTATATTCAATAATTGAGTCCACTTGAAATAGTCCAAATATTGAGAAACGCCCCAATTACAAAGGTTTACACTAGTGGTAAAAACGACAAAACATACTTTTTCAAGTAGACTCAATAATTAGTTCACATAATGGGTTAGAAGCCATTGAAAGCCTGATTGTTACAATTTTCATTTATATGTCCTACTCCTTCTGTCATTAGTTCTTTCAGGTCATCCAAGTAGATGCTGTATATATCTTTTGGCAGACATTTTTCCTCTTTGCATATTGATGCTGCCATCCCCACAACTTCTCCCATCATGCCACAGGTTCTCATTACTCTTGTTGTCCCAAGAGCTATATGCGTAACACTAATGTCTCGTCCTGCCATAAACAGATTTTTTATGTTTCTTGAGTAGAAACAACGGTATGGTATTGCATATGGCTTGATATGATTCTGAACGCATGTTGTAAGAAATTCGTTTCCTGGGAAATACTTTGTGTTTTCAGTATCAGGGTAATGCAGATCTATTGACCATGTAGTTGTAGCTGATGCATCTTCATATTCTACATGATTCATTATATCCTGTTCCTTGAGCACAAATTCTCCCATCAGTCTTCGTGATTCTCTTTTTCCCAGAATGTAACTTACCCATTTCAATTCACGATCTGAAAATAATCCCATCTGGTTTTTGACATATGACCAGTTCGAATATGCAACAAGCATACCATAGTCGCGTATTCGTTCTGTTTCGTTTATCATATCCCTGTTCATTCCGGTTTCCCACATCCAGTCGCCTTTCTTTATTGCATGAGCGGATGAATCAGTAATATTCAATCCATAATCAAATACGGGGAAAGATGTATCGCTACTTTCTTCTGAGTACCATTGAATGGATCCACCCATTATTAAACTGTCTGATACTGATGGGGCAGATGCTTCCTGAAAATCATCTCTTGATTCACGTCCGTACCTATAGTCAGCACCTGCAGCTACTCCAAGTGAAGCATCTCCCGTGCAGTCTGCAAAAATAGGTGCTCTTAGTTCTATCCTTTCTCCTGTCTCGTTATGCCTTATTATTATGCTTTTTATTCGATTGTCTTTAGTTTTTGCCTCTGTAAAATGATATGGAGTGTATAGTGTAATATTCTCTTCTGCTTCAATTATCGAGTCCTTCCTGTAATCTTCATAGTTTTCTTCTGGCATAGCGTTCCCGAATCTTTTATGTCCGAACTCCTTAATCATCTCTCCAAGTTTAGGGTAAGGATCAAGGCATATCTTCCCACCAAGATGTACTCTAATAAGTGATGAATTGTTTCCTCCAAGTATTCTGTAGTCATTCACAAGTGCAACCTTTACCCCTAACCTTGCAGCAGCAACAGATGCACAAATCCCGGATATCCCACCACCCACTACAATCAGGTCGTACTTTTCCTTTTTTGATATTTTTTTTACAGGTGTCCTTGGTGTTGATCTATCCTTTTCCCTGCATATGAATATTGCATCTGCTCTTCCATCAAATCCGGTAAGGTCATGTAATGATATTTTAATCTCTTTGTCAGGTGCTTCAAATTCTCCGACATATTCCCAGTCCCATTTTTTTAGTGATGTCCCAAGGTCATCCTGTCCTATCTGCTTATCATTTATTAATATTTTGAAACCTCCGGGTCCTTTTTTATCGCTCCATGGTGAGGTCCAGTTATAGGTTTTTACATAAAGGTTCCATTTGCCGGTGCCTGGTAGTTCAATCGTAGTGCTGGCATCCTTTACGGGCCTTCCAAGTCCATGAGCAATGAGATATGGAGAACCTAATACATCTGAAGACTGAACATCAACTTTCCATCCACCTTTTTCATCAAAAGATTCAGTCTCAATATAAATTTCATTTTGATTTGTACATGAGGTTACAAAACATAATAATAATAGATATAGAGATATAGAAGTAGGTATTACGAGATTTGATTTCATATATTTCTGACAATAATATTTTACTAATGTTGGCTTTTGTTCTAATGTATGTTCTGATGTAACTATGAGATAGTTTTTGTATTGTTTGATATTTGGAATGTTCTGTATATAGTGACTGATTTATTTTGTCCATTGTTATTCAGAATTAAAAATTCTTCGGATATTTCAGTTTTCTAGAATAAATCAAATTTACTTATTTTCAATGAGTTTTGAAAATAATGTATACTATTAAGTCATAATTATTATTTTTGGAATAGAAACCTTTATTTTTATGTTATGAAATCCAATATTATAGATATAAAGAAGCTTTCTAAGTATAAGCAGTATTTTTCTGATTCTGATTTCTGGAAGAAGATCACATCTGTTGCCAAGAAATTGGGCAAAGTTCCGGCATATTATGCTCTTGTTTTATATTATGTCCTTGAAAGCCCCGATGTATCAATTCAGACGAAAGGCATAATTATCGGAACGCTTGGATATCTTATTTTCCCTTTCGATATTATTTCTGATTTTATTCCTGTGCTTGGGCTTCTTGATGATGCCACTGCACTTAAACTTGCCTACGATGCCGTAAAGAATTCTGTTACTCCAGAAATTGAGGCTCAGGCAATGGCTACGATTGACAAGTGGTTTCATGAATAATTATTTTGAATATAGTTTCTATGGGAATCATTAAATAAGAAAGGTCCGAAAAATATTTTCCGGACCTTTTGTCTATTCTTTCACTCAAGGCATTATATAATCTTACTGAAGTTTCACAAGTATAAATTGCTCAATTATCATGCCTTTTGTATGTTCTAAAAAAATCGAATTATTATTTCTTGCAGACTTCTGATATTTTGCTGAACAGTTCATCTGTTGCACTGGCAAAATCCTTTGTCAATTGTGCATAGTATTTCTTGCTACAAACATCTTTTGGACATTTCAATGCTGCACCACGGAATTTGTTATGTAGTTCAGCGGCTTCACTGATAATCTTTTGTAGAGGTTCAACTGCTTTTTCACCCTGAAACATTGAAGCAAGATAGCAATTTGAGATTACTTCTTCAGTAAGATATGTAATCTGCTTTTTTAGTTTTTTAATTGATGCCATTTTTTTTATGATTTATTTTTCCAAAGTTAGTCATTTTTCCTGACTTCTTGTCTCTTATATTAAAAATCGATGCAAGAATGGTTCCACTTATTGAATGCCATGCGCAACTAATCGCACATGGAACTACGGATAGTGGATTGGTTGCCATAAAGAAGTTACTGGCAAGGTTTGTCGCTAGTCCGGCATTCTGCATTCCTACTTCAATAGATATTGTCCTGTTCTTGCTTTTTGAGAAATGAAAACATTTTCCTACAAAATATCCACATATGTATCCAATTGAATTATGGCAGAACACAACAGCAAAAGTTCCGATGAATAGTGAAATGCCGCCTGATATCAGATTGTCGTGAATTGCTGAAACAACTCCCCCGACAATCAGTGCCAGTCCTATTACACTGAATGCAGGCATTACTATTCTTGTCTTTTTGAAGACATCTTTCTCTCCCAGATACAGATTGCATACAAATCCGACTGTAACTGGAATAATAGTAACTATCATAATATTTAAGAACATTCCCCAGAAATTCACATCTACGCTCTGACCTGCAAAGAAAAATACCAATGCCGGTGTAACAATTGGAGAGAGTAGGGTATTGACTGTAGTCATACCAACAGAATAAGCAACATCTCCTTTGCATAGATATGACATGATATTGCTCGAGACTCCTCCTGGGCAGCATCCGACAAGTATTATTCCTATTGCAATTGATGTATCCAATCCGAAAAGATGGACAAGCGTCCATGCTATTACAGGCATAATTGTAAACTGAGATACTGTTCCTATCAATATATCAAGAGGTCTTGATGCCAGTATTCTCATATCTTCCTTTGTCAGCGTCAGTCCCATAGTCAGCATTATGAATCCCAGTATTCCAGTCTGGTAGTATGAAACAATCCAGCTGAATAATGGTCTGAAAAAGAAAGCAATGATTGCTGCAGATATTACAATGTATGGTGTGTATGAATTCAGAACCCGACTAAGTAATAATAATACTCTATACATTATTCTTGTGCCTATTTTTTACCTTTTTGTATATATGTTATGTTGCAGCTATGTTATTCATATTTTGTATTCTATAGCTCTTTATCTTATGTAGATGTTTATGTTCAGTGGTTATTTATTTTCTACGGTTGTAGTGTTTATTTTTCCCCATATGATATGGTTTACAATAGGTTATTTGTAATGGCTATGGTAAATACTGACATTATTTGTTTTGCTAATATGATTGCTTCAAATGACCGACAAATATAAGAAATTACTAACTTTGTTTGAAATACGACTCATTATGAAAACTGGAAATTGCATTTTATTTTGTTTATTTTCTTTGATTGTTAATTGTTCATATAGTCAATTGATTGCTCCTACTCAAGAAGAGATAATGCGTCCTTTCTCAGCCCAGGATCAAAAGAATTTTTCCAATCCGGCAAAGCTCTATTATCCAGAAACCTGGTTTCATTTTGTTGATGGAAATGTTGAAAAGGGAGGCATAACAAAAGATCTTGAAGCAATTAGTAAAGCCGGCATCTCAGGAGTCCAGTTTTTTCATGGCGGCAATTTCGGTGGTAGCTGGCCAGGTGTAACGGAACATGTCTATTGCCTTAGTGAAAATTGGGAAGATATCCTTTCATATACAGCAAAAGAGGCTAAGCGTCTTGGACTTAGGTTTACAATGCAGAATTGTCCAGGATGGTCAATGGCCGGAGGACCATGGATAACCAAGGAAAATGCAATGAGAATCCTGACATGGACAAGAACTGATGTCGAAGGGGGAACATCCGTTGATGTATTTTTACCAGTTCAACAATCCAAATCTGATGACGACAGTGATTACAGGGATATTGCAGTTCTCGCATTCCCACGTCCGGACCATGATATTGAAACTCCTATTGTTCCGTCAAGCGTAGTCTCGGACACATCTTCTGAACAACTTATGAGATTGATTTCCGGTGATAATGTTGTTATTAACTATCCAGCATCACATCAGGTCACATTCGAGGTGTTTTTCCCTACCGATACAATCATCCGTACTGTTGTATTGAACAAGGCAAATGATATCAACTATAACTTCTGCTATGAACCTCAGGCATCTATCAAAATCGATGCTGAACTTGAAGATGGCACATTTGCTACTATACTTGAATCTGAAATTCCAGCAGGGGCATGGCAAGATCCATCTAGCACCCTGACAATGGCTCTTGATGAAACAGTTACAAGTAAATTGATTGTTTCTTTTTCTCATAAGCACGATTTTAATCTATCGAAACTTCAATTCCTTTCAGCAGCCAGAAAGAACAGCTGGGAATCCGAGGCAGGATGGGGGCTTCGTAAAATCCCTTATGCCTCAGAGTATCCCATTCAGGATTCATCTGCTTTCATTTCATTTGATTCGATTCAGGATATTTCTTCATCTATGGATAGTACAGGTCATCTTGTATGGGAAGCGCCTCAAGGTTCAGACTGGATTGTCCTTAGAATCGGCAATGTTAATTCAAAGGCTAAAAATGGACCTGCACCTAAAGAGGCTGTAGGCTGGGAATGCAATAAACTTTCACCTGAAGGTGCATCTGCCCAGTTTGATGGTTACATTGGAAAATATGCTGATGGTGCTGTTAATGGTCTTCTAAATGGGATGCTTCTTGATAGTTGGGAGTGTAATACCCAGACTTGGACAAATGAAATGGAAGAAGATTTTCATGACTGTACAGGTTATCATCTAAGATTATGGCTACCAGCCCTTTTCGGTTATGTTATCGGTGACCAGCAGACAACACATAGATTTCTGAGGGACTGGAGATATACGATAAATGAGCTGATTGTTGAAAATTTCTATGGAGAGATTTCAAGAAAAGCTAAAGAAAAGGGACTTCATGTTCAATATGAAACTTCAGGTGGTGATGTATATCCAATGGATATAATGGAGTACTATAAATATGCGGATGTCCCTATGGCTGAGTTCTGGAATCATTCAACATCCGAAAACTTTGTAGGTTCAATTAATTTCAAGCCTATCCGACCAACAGCTTCTGCAGCTCATATATATGGCAAGACAAGAGTGTCAGCTGAAGCTTTTACCTCTTTCTGGTTAACATGGAATGAACACCTTAATAATCTGAAAGAGAATGCCAACAGGCACATGGCTCAAGGAGTTACACACCTTGTATTTCATACATATACCCATAATCCAAAGGCTGATAATCTTTTCCCAGGAACCTCGTTCGGTTCAAACATCGGCTCTCCAATGTTACGAGGTCAGACTTGGTGGAAATATATGCCTTCATTTACAAAGTATCTTGCAAGATGTACATACATGCTTGAGCGTGGTCTTCCTTCAAATGATGTTCTATGGTTCATAGGTGATGATATTGATCACAAACCTGATCAGAGGACTGATTTTATGAAAGGATATAATTATGACTATTGTAACCGAGATGTCCTTCTGAATCGTATCCAGGTTAAAAATGGTAAACTTATTACTCCCGAAGGCATTTCATATAATATTCTTTGGTATCCTGAAGTTGAGTTCATTACTCCTGAGACTTTATTCCGTATAAAGGAATTGTTGGATGGCGGAGCTATCATTGTTACATCGAAACCAAGTGGTGTTGCCACTTTGATGGATTATGACAAAGAAAGGTTTCAGACAGTATGGGATGAATTGTACAGCTCCGGAAAGGTAAAGCATATAGGTACCGGTAAAATCTATCTGGATACTGATATTAATGATGTTCTTGCCGATGAGCATTTGTCAAAAGATCTCATTGCAGATAATATTGACTGGAATCATAGAAAAACAAGTGGTGCTGATTGGTATTTCATAGCTCCTCAGGAGGGCAAGGATTTCTCTGGTATTGTTGATTTCAGGCAAACAGGCAAAGTGGAACTATGGGATCCAGTTTCAGGACAGTCATCTCAAGTCAATTCAGACCAGTTTGCTGGAAGAACAAAAATTAACATTCATCTTCATAGAGGAGAATGTCTTTTTGTTGTATTTGATCATATGCACACACCACAGACAGTTCAGAAAGAACTTGTCCTTGCTTCAAGACCAATAAATGATAACTGGACAGTTTTATTCCCTTCCGGTTGGGGTATGCCATCAGAAATAAAACTGAATAAGTTATTGCCATGGAAGGATCTTCCTGTTTCATTGGAAGGAAAAGCCTTTTCTGGAACAGCCAAGTATTTCAATCAGATTAACCTTATGAATTACTCCTATAATAAAAGATACATTCTCTCGCTTGGCAATGTAGATATGATTGCTTCTGTAAAGGTCAATGGCAAACAATTTGAACCGGTTTGGACCGAGCCTTATTCTGTTGATATTACATCTGCTCTTGACAATGGTAATAATGTTATTGAAATAGAGGTTACCAGCACTTGGTATAATCGTCTGGTATATGATGCCGGGCAGGATGAACTTCAACGTAAGACTTGGACAATTAGTGGACCTTCAAAAGATTCCCCGTATCTTCAATCCGGACTTATGGGACCTGTTATTCTAAAAGAAATAAGGAAATAATACCTGAATTCGTCGTTTGATTTTTTTGATTGTTTATTTGATGATTAATTGTTTTCTTGTTGCTTGATTTTTTGCCCGTTGTTTTTTTGTTGGTTTTATTTTTGTTGGTTGGTTGTTTGATCGATATTATTGCTTTGGGGTAGATGTTCACTAATTATGTTTTTTGTAGTTTTGATTAATTAATATTTTTGCTGATAATTATCATAGAAGTCATGAAAAAGTATATCCTCATATTCTTCTCAGTCATCATTACTATTGTTTCTATCAATGCTCAACCTGGATATGTTCCTTCCAAAGAGATTCTAAAGGCTCGCAGTGATTTTCAGGATGAAAAGTTCGGCATTATGATTTGCTGGGGTATTTACAGCATGATGGGTGACGGTGAATGGGTCATGCATGACCGTAAACTCGATTGGCAAGATTATGCTAAACTTGCTGAAGGCTTCTATCCTTCCAAATTCAACGCTGCAGAATGGGTTAGTGCAATAAAATCAAGTGGTGCGAAATATATTAATTTCGTCTCGCGTCATCATGATAGCTTTTCAATGTTCAAGTCTGAGGCATCAGATTTCAATATTGTTGATGCTACCCCTTTTAGACGTGATGTCCTAAAGGAAATTGCAGATGAATGCCATAAACAGGGTATAAAACTTCACATCTATTATTCTCAGTTGGACTGGCGTCGTCCAGACTATCCTGAAGGAGGACGTTCAGGTAAATACAATGGTCGTGAACTACATAGCAATCCTGAAAGCTATTTCGCTTTTATGCGTGCTCAGCTAACTGAACTTCTGACTAACTATGGTCCAATAGCCAGCATCTGGTATGATGGATGGTGGGACCGACCTGACCAGGAATGGGATATGGACGCTCAATATTCCCTCATTCACCGTCTTCAGCCTTCATGTATGGTCGGTAGTAACCATCATCGCGCTCCATATCCGGGAGAAGATTTCCAGATGTTTGAGCGTGATCTTCCAGGTGAAAACAAAGCAGGCTGGAACGATAAGACTGAAATCAGTAGCCTTCCGCTTGAGACATGCGAGACACTTAATGGTATGTGGGGATATCGCATGACTGACCAGAATTACAAGGATAAGAAGACTTTGGTTCAGTATCTTATTAATGCAGCAGGAAAGAATGCCAATCTCCTGATGTGTGTCGGGCCTCAGCCAAATGGTGAATTTCCATCACTCTCCATAAAAGCTCTGAATGATATCGGTGAATGGATGAATAAATATGGTAGCACTATATATGGAACCAGAAGTACCGTTGTTTCACCTCAGAAATGGGGTGTTACGACACATAAAGGCAAACAAATGTTTGTTCACATAATGAATGCTGACTCTACGTCTCTCATAATCCCTTTTTCAGGAAACAGACTTAAAGAGGCAAGTGTTTATACTACAGGAGAAAAAGTTTGTTTCAAACAGAACAAAGACATTATTTCACTCAATTTTTCAGCAGTGCCTAAAGATGATATAGATTATATTGTCGAACTGACTTTCGCTGATAGCATTAAATAGAATTTCAATTTATTGTTTAGAGTACGTATTGTAACGTAAAACATGGATTTATGAAAATACTAGCAATTATTCCGGCAAGATATGCCTCAACCAGGTTTCCTGGTAAACCACTTGCCAAAATACTTGGCAAACCAATGATCCAAAGAGTTTATGAAAGAGCCAAATCTGTTTTTTCAGATGTCTGGGTTGCTACAGATGATCAAAGAATAGAGGATTGCTGCCACCAATTTGGGGCCAATGTAGTAATGACCAGTGAAACCTGCAGAAGTGGGACAGATAGGGCTGCTGAAGCTATGCAGAAAATCGGTGGTCAGTGGGATGCTGTAATAAATATCCAGGGCGATGAACCTTTTATTCTTGAAACTCAACTTAGAGCTCTATGTAGTCTTTTTGAAGATCCTAAATGTGAAATAGCTACTCTTGTTGAACCATTCAAGCCAACTGAAAATATAGAAAATCCTAATTCCCCAAAGGTCGTCCTTGGAGTAGGTGGCTACGCACTTTATTTTTCCCGTTCAGCGATTCCTTTTATTCGTTCCGTTGAAAAGGAAAGCTGGCAGAATTCCCACGTATTTTTTAAGCATATTGGCCTTTATGGCTATCGTCCTAAAGTTCTTCTTGAAATAACAAAACTTCCTGCAGGCAATCTTGAAAAAGCCGAAAGTCTTGAACAGTTGAGATGGCTTGAAAATGGTTATAAAATTAGATGCGCAGAATGCGAAGGAGAAAACTGGGGTATTGACACTCCAGAGGATCTTAAAAGGGTAGAAGATTTATTCAAAAATTAAACACCATACACCACCTTAGATTTTTATATTCAAAGGTGGTGTTTTTTCTTAAGTGTAAATCTCTGCATTATTTTTTCATTCAAACCTTCGGATTTCTCATTTGAATTATTCAGATTTAGGAGGTAGTATAGGATTAAATTTGTAGTATTGGATGGTTAATTTTTTTTTCATCGTTAAAGTTTTTTATTACTTTTGTAAACGCAAAACCGCAATTCCTAGCGTAAAATTCATTTAACTTCATTTTCCAAAATCATTTATCATAGCGTTATCGTTTTAATGTAGCTAAACTTGGTTGACTGGTAAGTCATAGTACTAAAATTATGTATAGTCAAGAAGAATTAAAGAAAAAGACTTTGCCCGAATTACGTAAAATTTTATCGGAAATAGGTCTTGATGTTCCTAAAGGTCCAATTAAGAAGGATGAAATCATTACTCTGATAAACTCCGCTTCTCAAACATACAAGGGACAAAATGATTCCACTTCATCCTCAAAATCTGAAAATAAATCTTTGAGGAAAAGAATAGTAAAAAGTGGAAATGTAGAGAAATCTGAAATTAAACCTGATATTCAGGATCGAATCCCTTCACAGAAAGAAGAGCAATCGTCTTCACAACAACCTCAAAAGCGCCACCGAATAGCAAAACAGTCTGAAGGTGATGCCCATACAAGTTCTGAAACTATAGATAACTCAGAAGATCAGCAGACAGCTGATTCCAGCACTCAATCAAGACAAGTTTCAGGCAAAGGTGAAGATAAAAAAAACGGAGAATCACAAAAACGCAAACGTTTGCCAAAGGGCAGAATCTCTATGGAATCATCTTCTAAAAATGAATCCGGGAATAATTCCAATGATACTTCTAATGCTTCGGACGGTATTAATATTAATGAGACAACTGCTCATGAAAATAGTACAGAAGAGTCTGTTCCTGTTCAGAAACCTCAAAAGAAGCTTTCTCTTCAGGATGAGTTTTTAGGTGAAATTGAATGTGAAGGTTCTCTTGAAATTATGTCTGATGGATATGGTTTTCTTCGCTCTCCAGACTATAACTACTTCAATTCCCCTGATGATGTATATGTGTCTGCCCAACAAATCAAGATTAATGGCCTTAGAATGGGTGACACAATCAAAGGTATAATCAAACCACCCCGTGATGGTGAAAAATTCTTTCCACTTCAGAAGATCCTTCAGATCAATGGGCTTCCACCTGAGGGAATCAGGGACAGAATTCAGTTTGATTTCCTGACCCCACTTTTCCCTGAAGAAAAGTTCAATATTACCGGCAATGGTCATAACAACTTAAGTACAAGAGTTGTTGATATGTTTGCGCCTATAGGTAAAGGTCAGAGAGCACTTATTGTGGCTCAGCCTAAGACAGGTAAGACATTGCTTTTGAAAGCTCTTGCAAATGCTATCGCCGCCAATCAGCCTGATGTATACCTTATTATGCTCCTTATTGATGAACGTCCAGAGGAAGTTACTGATATGGCCCGTTCTGTCAATGCCGAAGTCATTGCATCTACCTTTGATGAACAGGCATCTAAACATGTAAAGGTTGCTGAAATGGTTCTTGAAAAGGCAAAACGTCTTGTAGAATGCGGCCATGATGTTGTTATTATGCTTGATTCAATAACCCGTCTTGCCAGGGCATACAATACTATCCAACCTGCTTCAGGTAAAATTCTTTCTGGTGGTGTTGATGCCAACGCACTTCATAAACCAAAACGTTTCTTCGGTGCTGCCAGAAATACCGAGGAGAGAGGTTCACTTACAATAATAGCAACAGCATTGATTGATACCGGTTCGAAAATGGATGAAGTTATTTTTGAAGAGTTCAAAGGTACCGGTAATATGGAGCTTCAGTTAGATAGAAAATTATCCAATAAGAGAATATTCCCTGCTGTTGATATCACATCTTCTTCAACCCGTCGGGATGATCTCCTTGTTGATAAGGAGACCCTACAACGTCTATGGGTACTGCGAAGAATCCTTACTGATATGAATTCCGTTGAAGCAATGGAACTCATAAAGTCAAAGATGGAAGAATCTCAGGATAATCAAGCTTTTATGGAATTGATGAATGACTACTAGGCAATTTCCAAAAGTGTGAAACTTAGAATTGCTAATCAATCGATACGAAAATCCCCTGTACATGTTTAAAATTTGTACAGGGGATTGTTTTAATTACTTGTTTGCCTTTGACTATTGTACAGCTTCAGCAAGCATAGCGCCAACCTTGAATTTAGCAACTTTCTTGGCTGCGATATTGATTGGTTTTCCTGTGTGTGGGTTTCTACCTTTCCTTGCTTTCTTTTCATTTACAGAGAATGTGCCAAAGCCTACCAATGTAACTTTTTCACCTTTTGCCAAGCAATCCTGAGTGGTTTTAATTATAGCTTCCAATGCTTTTTTTGAATCAGCTTTTGAAAGGCCGGCAGCAGATGCTACAGCAGAAATGAGTTCAGATTTGTTCATACACAATGTGTTTTTAAGTGATTAATATTTTTGTTAATAATGTTTTTGCGTATTTGTTAAATAAAAGACATTTAGCACTTTACCCAACAAATATAATAAATAATTCAATTGTCAAACCAATTGTTTGTAAATATATGAATATTATTGGTAAAGTACTGGTTTTTGATTATGTTACTGAGCTATCTGTTTTCTATTGCTGGCGTTTATCATATTTATTATTGTCTGATTCATTTTATTGAATTTTTCGGATACCAATTCCTCAATTGGGAGGTGGAACCTGTATTTCCAGTGATGATTTGGATTTCCGGGCTCATTTATTCTTTCTTCGTTGCGTTCTTTTCTTCTGTTCAGATCGTCGATGGCAATCCAGTCCTGAAGTGGAAATATTGCAAGCATTGATGGAGAATGAAGGAATCTCCCAAGTTCACCTACTATTGTTTCAGCTGAAGGATCTGCGTCAAATTGCATTCTCAGTGTGCACATATCATGACTTGATGTAGCAGCGACACTAAGTTCACTCCAGTGTGTTTCGTCCACCATTCCACGAACCATCAATGAGAGGATTCTATGAGTGTACATAACATCTGGTACGCAGTCAGGTATCATTCCAAGATCTTCTCCGCAGGCAAGCATTCCTGTTGCTGATAATAGTGAAGGTAATTTGCTTTCAGCATTCTGTCTCCAGAATTCGTTATGCCGATGGAAGAAGAAATCATGATGCAACTGATTGAAAGTGCTTTTTTGCTGTTCTGTAAGTCCATCTAGATCCGGCGAAATGTATGGCTGATACATACCTCTTTTCCGTGGATCTTCATGGAAAAGCTGTCTAATAGGTAGACCTTTGGAAACAATTTCAAATGGAGAATATGGCAAAGCCGGATTAAAATGGCCTAGCATGCCACCTTTGTATTCTACTGGAATTTCCCAAATTCTGAAAAAACCAAGAATATGGTCTATACGATATGCATCAAAGTACCTGCTCATTACCTGAAGGCGTCTTCTCCACCAGCTGTAATTGTCCTTTGCCATTTCTTCCCAGTTATATGTAGGGAATCCCCAATTCTGTCCGTCAGCACTGAAATAATCTGGTGGAGCTCCGGCTGTTGAATCCAGATTGAATAGCTCAGGGGAATAATAAGCATCAGAACTATCTGCACTTACACCAATAGGAAGGTCTCCCTTTAATGAAATCCCTTTTTCCCTTGCAAAGCAAACCTCCTTGAATAATTGCTTGTCCAGGTGGTATTGAAGCCATACATGGAATTCAGGTTCAACATCATCGCGTTTGCCTGCAAATTTACTGTAATCAGCTAGCCAGAAATCATTGTTTTCCTTGAATTTTTGGTATTCATCCGTAGAACTATCCTTTTCTTCGTTTTTTTTGAAAGTATCTTTAAGATATTTCATTTTTTCTACGTATACCTTTGGATAATCAAGGTCAGGATTGGAGTTCAGTTCCTTCTGCTTTGATATGAATGTACTATCTTCACTTACTCCTATATCCTGTAGATTTATATACATCGGATTTAGGGCATATATGCTGACAGGATTGTATGGGTATGAATCCTCCCAACCGCCTTTTCTTGTTGTATCATTGATTGGAAGCAACTGGATGATACATTGTCCTGTTTTTTCTGCCCATTCAATCAGGTAATGCAAATCTTTGAATTCACCAATTCCGAAGTCAGTATTGGATCTCAATGAGAAAATAGGAATTGCCGTTCCTGCTCCTCTGAAACCAGGCTGGTCGAATTTTGGATTCTGGTGTTTATATCTGAATTTGCATCCTGGAATAGGACATTCATTCCAGTTGTCCTTAATTTCCCTTGTTATTATTTTTCGGCTATGACATTCCCATTCGTTCCTTACGATAACGCCATCTTTTACTATAATATAGATGTATTTATCAAGTTCACCCTTATTCAGGTTCAGTGTAATCATCCAATTTCCATTCCCTGTCCATGTCATTGGATGAATTGTGCTGCCAATAACAATCGCAACATTTTCTCCCCAGGAGGTGTTGTAATTGATAGAAATGTTAGTTTCCATAAATATCCTTATTAAATTTTACTCTAATTTATTACATTTGTAGAATATTAAAAAATATTTTTATGTCTGAATCGATACTTTTCACTCCGTGTAACCTTGGCCCTGTTACATTGCGAAATAGAACTATACGTTCTGCAGCTTTTGAAAACATGGCTTACAATCATAATCCTTCTGAATCATTATATAATTATCATGTTTCTGTCGCAAAAGGCGGTATTGGTATGACTACTGTAGCTTACGCTTCAGTCTGTAAGTCTGGTCTTTCTTTCGAGAATCAACTGCTCATCAGGGAAGAAATTGTACCTGGTCTGACAAAACTGACAGATGCTATCCATGCAGAAGGTGCAAAAGCATCTATTCAACTGGGGCACTGCGGTAATATGTCCCATAGACGATTGACAGGTTGCACCCCTTTCGGCGCTTGCTCCGGGTTCAATATGTATTCTCCTACATTTGTCCATGGTATTTCTGAAAAGGAAATGATCGAAGTTGCAAAATCTTTCGGAAAGGCTGCAAAACTGGTTATTGACTCAGGATTTGATGCTATCGAACTTCATTGTGGTCATGGATATCTTATTAGTCAATTCCTGTCTCCTTTTACAAATCACAGACATGATATCTATGGCGGTTCTCTTGAAAACCGTATGCGTTTTATGGAGATGTGTGTATCTGAAGTTCAGGAAGTTGCCCAGGGAAAAATTGCAGTTACAGCCAAGGTAAACACAAGGGATGGATTCAAAGGTGGAATGGATATCGACGAATGCATAGAAGTATCTAAAAAACTTCAGGAAATGGGTCTTCACGGACTCACATTAAGTGGTGGTTTTGTTAGTTGTGCTCCTATGTATGTAATGCGTGGTGAAATGCCTATTCGTACATTGACATACTATATGACAATTCCTTGGCTCAGATGGTGTCTAAGAATGTTTGGTAAAATGGCAATTCCAACTGTCCCATTCGAACAGTTATACTTTCTTGAGGATTCCCTTAAATTCAGAAAAGCTCTCGACATTCCACTTATTTATGTCGGTGGGGTAGTGTCACGCCAGAATATTGAAGATGTTCTCAATAATGGATTTGAATTTGTATCCATGGCTAGAGCTCTTGTCCGAGAGCCTGGTTTTGTCAACAGGATGATGAAAGAGGATGGATCATGTAAATGTGATTGCGACCATATTAATTATTGTATCGGAAGAATGTATACTCTTGAGATGAAATGTCACAAGAACATAGACAATCTTCCACCATGTCTAATTAAGGAAATAGAACAAATTAAAGAACGTGACAAAAAAAGAAAAAATTAATACTGATTTTCCTCATTCCTGGGCCATAGTTACTGGTGCCAGTAAGGGAATAGGTATGCATTATGCTCTTTCACTTGCGGATTACGGCTTTAACTTATTGCTTGTAAGCAATGAAAGTTGCGCAGAGGTTGCAACTTCAATCTTAAACAAGTATACAATCAATGTCGAAACATTATGTTTGGATTTATCAATAGAATCCGCAGCAAAAACCATTTATGATTATACTGAAGTGAATCACCTTGAGGTTGAAGTTCTAATAAATAATGCAGGCATTTTCTATTTTGATTCAATGCTTTCGGTTGAGGAACGAACAATTGAATCAATGATGGCGTTGCATGTACTTACACCAACAAGACTTTGCAGATTTTTCGGTAGCAAAATGAAGGAAAAAGGACACGGATATATTCTGAATATGGGTTCAATTTCAGATATTTTGCCATATCCTGGAATATCTACATATGCTGCAACAAAAGCATACGTTAGGAATATGTCTATTGCACTTAACAAGGAACTTCGCCCCTTTGGCGTTCATGTTATGGGAGTTAGACCCGGTGCTGTAGCAACCAGTCTATATAACGTAGATGGAAATATTCAGAAAATCGCTTTGAAGCTTGGTATTATGATATCAGCCGACAAACTTGCTAGGAAAGCATTGAAAGTACTTTTCAATTCAAAACGTGCAAATTTTATTCCAAGGCTTTCAACATACTTCTACATATTTATTAGCCGTGTACCATGGATTATTCTTGGGAAGGTTATTAAGTATTCCCCTATGTATAATTTTTTAAGATAATAATATGTGTAAAAAATGCGCTATTGTTACTGGAGCTAATGGGGCTATGGGATTATCAATCTCAAAAGGTCTTGTTGATGCAGGCTATCATGTTGTAATGGCATGTAGAAATGTCGAAAAAGGACAGATTTCTGCTGAATCTGCGTCAATTCAGGATAATGTAACCATTTTACCTCTTGATCTTTCATCTTTCCATTCAATCAATTCATTTGTTGATTCCCTGTCTGCTTCTTTCAATGAAATTGAAGTTCTTGTCAATAACGCCGGTATTATAAGTCGCAATCATTCTCTTACCGCCGAAGGTTACGAAAATACCGTTGCAGTCAATTTTGTAGGTACAGCTCTTCTTACTGAAAAAATCATTCATTTCATGCCTCAAGGGGCAAAAATCGTTAATACCGTTTCATTGACTACAAGATTCGGTCATATTAACAGGAAGCTTTTATATGGTAATGAGAAGCATTTTAATAGATTGAAGACATATTCCGATTCCAAACTTGCACTTTTCCTTTATACGCTGAAGCTAGCTGAACAACAGAAATATTTTCATATTTATGCCGTTGATCCGGGTATTGTAAATACAGGTATGATATCAATGGGAAACTGGCTCGATCCAATTGCAAATTTAATTTTCCGTCCTTTTATAAAAAGGCCGGAAAAAGGTGCAGCTACTGCCTTAGGTCTTGCTACTGGCAGACTTTCAGGACATAGTGTTTTATGGCGCGGAGAAAAACCAAGAAAGATTCCTCGTACAATTGCAAAGGATACCTATAAACAAGAAGAATTGTATGACTTTATACAAAATCTAGCATAATTTTGAATCGTTATCTCTTCATACTTTTTTCCGCATTCATTTTGCTGCTCTATTCTTGTTCTTCAGGCAATACTTCTAATGTTACACGAATTGAATGGGGCTCTCTGTATCAATTCCCAGATTCTTGTGGAAGATCTGCTGTAGTAGCAGGTTTGCTGGATGGTAATCGTATTGTTCAACCTGCCAAGTGCAATATTTTCAATGGAGCATTCCAATTACATTTGATGATTAAATCACCATTGTTAATAAATGAAATTCTTAATTTTTTTAACTTATAACAATTTATCTTATGAAGTTCAGATCATTATTTTTAACATTATTTGCTACTGTCGGAACTTTGTCGGCACAGTCATTGCTACCAATGAATGTTGTTAAACAAAAGTTTCCAGATGACAAATTCGCCCTATTTATAGAGACAAGGGAACATCCTATTCAGTACAACGATTCGATAAGACAATCATGGTTGAATGAAAACCCTAAATTGAACGCTTCGCAAGGTGAAATCTATATCTATCAGATTGCTCTTTGTGCTACTGAAGATCTTTCAGATGTAAAAGTTGCTTTTACTCCTTTGAAATCCAATAATTCAACCATTCCTTCATCAGATATTGTATGTTACAATATTTCAGGTGTTGATATTATGGGAAAACCTTTTATGAATAAACTTTCCGTTCCAAAAAATAAACTCCAGACATTATTGATAGGTGTTGACATGAAGGATGCGAAGGAAGGTGAATATAGCGGAAATGTCGAAGTTTCTGCAAACGGGGTAAAAAAAATCCTGCCAATAGTAATTTCTGTTGATGATAAAGTCGTTGAAAATCATGGTTATAATGAAGGCTGGAGGATGTCAAGACTCAACTGGCTTAATTCTACAATAGCTCAGGACTACAATATCACAAAAGGATATCAACCAGTTACCAGAAATTTGAATACTATAAGCATTCTTGGTCGTGATGTTGTTGTTGGAATGGACGGTCTTCCATCTCAGATCAATACTTATTTTTCTGAATCAAACCAGTCCCTCAACGAAAATAGTCAACCTATTCTTTCCTCTCCTATGTCATTTGTAGTTGAAACTGAAACCGGAAAGGAAACATTCAAACCTTCAGGAATTAAATATGAATCCCAAGGCGATGCCGAGGTGTCATGGACTCTCTCTTCAAAATCCAAGAATTTTGAACTGAAAACCTATGCAAGAATGGAATTTGATGGTTTTGTGCGTTATGAATTGACACTCAAGGCCAAGAAAGATTGTAATTTGAATGATATTCGTCTTGAAACAGCTTTCTCTAAGGAGAAGGCCAAATACAAAATGGGTCTTGGCGTAGAAGGAGGTATACGCAAGGAAGATGTCTGCTGGAAATGGGATACAACAAACAATCAGGATATGCTTTGGGTTGGCGGAATCAATGGTGGTCTAAGATTTAAGTGGATGGATGAAAATTACCGTCGTCCTCTTGTAAATGTCTATTATCACTATGGTCCGCTGTTGGAACCTAAATCATGGTCAAATTCTGGAAATGGTGGCGTTAATTTGAATGAACGCAACCAAGAGGGTGATGTTCTTCTCAACGCATATTCAGGAAAACGTTCGATGAAAGCAGGTGAAGAACTTCACTATAACTTTGAAATACTTATCACTCCGTTCAGAACAATAAGGAAAAATGTGATGTTCGGAGACAGATATTTCCATGGAGGCGGAACTGATGAACGCTCTAAGGTTAGTCAGGCTACAGCAGCAGGTGCCAATATTATTAACGTCCATCATGCTTCAGATCTTTATCCATTTATCAATTACCCATTCCTTGATGAAAATCTTAACTCATTGAAGGAAATTGTATCAGATGCTCATGCAAATGGTAAAAGAATGAAATTCTATTACACGACACGTGAACTGACAAAGAACCTTCCTGAATTCTGGTCATTATATTCATTGAATGGTGAAGTGATTTTCCCTGGACCAGGTAATTCTGCAAAAAGTGTTGTAAATCCTAATGGTCCAAATGCATGGCTTGTTAAGAACCTACGTGAAAAATATATAGCAGCATGGTATGCTCATATTGATAGGGGAATTTTCAAAGGTGAAGTTGATTTATCCGTTATTACTACTCCAGACAGCCGTCTTAACAACTTCTACATAGGTGGACTTGATTTTATGGTTCAGAAAATGGGTGCAGATGGTGTGTATATTGACGACTCCGCTCTTGATAGATATACTATCAGACGTGCCAGAAAAGTAATTGATGCCTATCGTCCTGAAGGTAGAATGGATCTTCACAGTTGGAATCATCTCTGCGATGCTGCTGGAAATGCAAGTTGTCTTAATATGTATATGGATTTACTTCCATATTTTGATATCTGCTGGATTGGTGAAGGAAGAAACTATAACCATCCACAGGACAATTGGCTTGTTGAAGTGTCAGGTATTCCTTTTGGAATTACAGGTCAGATGCTTGAAGGTGGTGGAAATCTTTGGAGAGGTATGGTCTATGGTATAACGAACCGTCCAGGCTGGAGTACTATAATCAATACGACCCCAATCTGGAATTTCTGGGATAAGTATTCAATTCAAGATAAGGAAATGATTGGTTATTGGGATGAGAAATCTCCTGTTAAGACTGATAATCCTAATGTTTCAGCAACAATATACAAGGGTGATAAACAATCAATTATTTCAATTGCAGCTTGGGGGAACGAAGACCAGACTGTCAATGTAAAGATTGATTTCCCATATGTAAAAGTCTATCAGCCAGCTATCGAAATGTTCCAGGATGAGGCTGATGTAGATTTGTCAAAACCTCTTACTATTCCTAAGGGCAAGGGCTTCCTTTTCGTGATAGAAAATTAAAGTCCCTTATTAAATATTTATTATATATTCCTCTTTTCGATACGTTGCTATTGTTAACGTGTTGGAAAGAGGATAATTATATCTATCCGTAATATAATCCTTAACTCGGTATCGATTAC
>DCHP01000095.1 GCA_002315675.1 Rikenellaceae bacterium UBA1749
AGTTATTTTTTTACGATTACTTAATTATAATGATTTGAATTTTTATTTTCAATTTCCTTGGCTATTTTCTGAAAATCCTTATATACAATTAACGGCTTCAATAATAGAAGCCGTTAAGAAGTATTAAGCATCTACTTTAGCATATCTTGCATTTTGTTCGATAAACTCTCTTCGAGGCGGAACATCATCACCCATCAGCATCGAGAATATTCTGTCCGCTTCGGCCGCGCTTTCTATGGTCACCTGTTTCAGGAATCTGTTTTCAGGCTTCATAGTTGTTTCTGCAAGCTGTTCAGGATTCATTTCACCAAGACCTTTGTATCTCTGGGTAGTACAATTCTTGCTTCCAAATTCCTCAATTGCGGCTTCACGCTGCTGTTCATTCCAGCAGTACTGCAACCTCTTGGACCTCTTGTCCTTAACCAGATACAATGGAGGATTTGCAATGAATACATGTCCATTTTTGATAAGTTCATTCATATAACGGAAGAAGAATGTCAAAAGAAGAGTTGCGATGTGACTACCATCGACATCGGCATCGGTCATGATAATGACTTTGCCATAACGTAATTTTGTCAGGTTCAAGGCCTTGCTGTCATCTTCGGTACCGATAGATACACCGATAGCTGTAAACATTGCCCTGATTTCTTCGTTGTCGAAGACTCTGTGCTCCAGAGCCTTTTCAACATTCAGAATTTTACCCCTTAATGGTAGAATCGCCTGGAATGTACGGTCACGACCCTGTTTTGCTGATCCACCTGCAGAATCACCCTCGACAAGGAATAACTCTGTTTTATCTCTTTCTCTTGAAGAACAGTCGGCCAGTTTGCCTGGAAGCCCTGATCCACTCAGGACAGACTTTCTTTGAACCATTTCCCTTGCTTTACGTGCAGCATTTCTGGCGTTTGCGGCAAGGATGACTTTTTCAACAATCTGTTTTGCGTCTTTTGGATTTTCCTCAAGATATATTGACAATGCCTGAGAAATGGCCTGATCTACAGCGGAAGCAACTTCAGAGTTCCCAAGTTTTGTCTTTGTCTGACCCTCAAATTGTGGTTCCTGTACCTTTACAGATACAATGGCTGTAAGTCCTTCTCTAAAATCATCCCCTGTAATGTCGACTTTCTGTTTTGCAAGAAGTCCACTATCTGCAGCGTATTTGTTCAGAGTACGGGTAAGTCCACGTCTGAAACCTGTAAGGTGGGTACCGCCTTCAATTGTATTGATGTCATTGACATATGAATGGACATTTTCAGAGAAAGATGTATTATACTGCATTGCAACTTCAATCGGAATACCATCCTTTTCTCCTTCGATATATATTACCCTGTCAATCAGTCTTTCACGGTTTGCATCAAGATAAGTGACAAACTCCTTGAGTCCTTCGGTTGAGTAGAACTCCTCATGACGCACTTTTCCGGTTTCAGGATCTTTTTCACGCATGTCACTAAGTGACAGGTGGATACCCTTGTTTAGAAATGCAAGTTCACGTAATCTTGACTGCAGTGTTTCAAACTTATAAACAGTAGTCTGCTGGAAAATATCAGGATCAGGCTTGAAAGTGATAGTTGTACCTGTTTCTGTTGTATTTCCAAGTTCTTCCAATGGTTTTGTAACCTTTCCCTGTGAAAAAGTTTCCCTGTAAATTTTACCATCTCTTTTTACTGTTGCTTCAAGTAGCGTTGAAAGTGCATTTACACAAGATACACCTACACCATGAAGACCACCGGAGACCTTGTATGAATTCTTGTCAAATTTACCACCTGCGTGAAGTACTGTCAGTACAACTTCAAGAGCTGGTCTTTTTTCCTTTTCGTGCATATCCACAGGAATACCACGACCATTATCAACTACAGTTATTGAATTATCTTCGTTGATTGTAACATCAACATTTGTACAATATCCAGCTAGTGCTTCGTCAATTGAATTATCTACAACTTCATACACCAAATGGTGAAGTCCTCTCTCACCAGTATCTCCAATGTACATTGCGGGACGTTTTCTAACGGCCTCTAATCCTTCCAGAATCTGGATACTACTGGCTTTATAATCTTGTTGTTCTTCCATAGTCCTTAATTACAATATATATATGCAAAGATACTAATATTTTTTCACAACTCCTTGATTAAAATCCTCTTTTTAGCCCAAAATAATGCTTTGTTTCCTATCTATTATTGACCCCCTCTTGAAAGTATGTATTGTTGTTTTTACGACTGATGCAAGCCTCTGCAATGTGAACGTTTCCCAATATTTGGGCTTTTTCAAGGGGACTCAATCTGTTATTATCATCCGATAAGTGCAAACTGTCTATGTGTTGCAATCATTTAATCCTTACAAAAATAAGAGGCATCCCGCAGATGCCTCTTATTAAAATATTATAGGTTGTTACCTTGTATCCTTAATTATAGAAGTGAATTTGTCTTGCGAACTGCATCTGCTGATTTTTCAAATGCAGCTTTTTCTTCAGCAGTCAGATTGATTTCAAGAACTTTTTCTGCACCATTCTTGCCTATTACTGTAGGAACTCCGATACATATGTCTTTCTGGCCATATTCACCTTCAAGAAGTACACACGAAGGAACAACTTTCTTCTGATCCTTAACGATTGATTCAACAACGTATGCTACAGCTGCGCCTGGAGCGTACCATGCAGATGTTCCAAGAAGTTTGGTAAGAGTTGCACCACCAACCATAGTGTCGGCAACGACCTGATCAAGAACTTCCTTTGATACAAAATCTGAAACAGGAACTCCCTTGTAAGTTGCTTTTGAAATAAGTGGAATCATAGTGGTGTCACCATGACCACCAATAACCATAGCATCGATATCATTTGAGTTTGCGTTCAAAGCTTTGCTTAGATAGCATTTGAAACGAGCAGAATCAAGAGCACCGCCCATACCAAATACTCTATTGCGTGGAAGACCTGAATCCTTAAGTGCAAGATATGTCATAGTATCCATAGGGTTGGATACACAAACTACGATTGCATTTGGAGAGTATTTCCATACATTAGCCATAACGCTTTTAACGATACCAGCATTTACACCGATAAGTTCTTCACGAGTCATGCCTGGTTTACGTGGAATACCTGAAGTAACTACGACAACGTCTGAATTTGCTGTGGCAGCGTAATCGTTGGTAACACCTGTTACTTTAGTGTCAAAGTCCATGAGTGTTGCTGTCTGGAAAACGTCCAGCATTTTACCTTCAGAAAGACCTTCTTTAATGTCAAGCAGTACAAGTTCACTGCATACTTCTCTTGTTGCAATTACATTGGCAACGGTTGCTCCAACGTTACCTGCACCAATAACTGTTACTTTTGCCATTTTTTAAATATTTTAATGTATTATTCTATCCAATCATCTGAGCGTATTCTTCAGCGGACATAAGAGAGTCCAGTTCTGAAGGGTCGCTAACTTTTATTTTAATCATCCATCCATCCCCATATGGGTCTTTGTTCACTGTTTCTGGAACATCATTGAGTGTCTGATTGAATTCCAAAACTTCACCGGAAACAGGAATGAAGGTGTCAGAAACGGTTTTTACGGCTTCTACTGTTCCGAAAACATCACCTGCGGACAAAGTCTCACCTTCTGTTGTGACATCAACAAATACAATGTCTCCTAGTTCGCTCTGTGCGAAATCAGTGATACCTACATATGCAAAATCACCTTCAACACGAATCCATTCGTGGTCTTTTGTGTACTTTAGATTGTTTGGAGTATTCATCTCTTTTTGAGGTTTTTCAAGACTCAAAGATACTATCTTTTTTCGATATGTCAAAAATCAAATTTAGGCATATTTTTAGCTATTTGGTCCATAGTTCAAATACGTCTCAATATAGCTGTGCATTCGGCAAAAACATTCCAGTAAATGTAATACGCAACATATTGTATGATCGAACATCTATGCAACCATCTTTTTTAACTAATTTTCAATGATTTTTCATTATGATAAAAAATATTTATACCTTTGCGGAACATTTTTTAGAGGTTGATAGCTGTGGAAAACAAGTATGTTATTGATTATAAAAGTCTTGCACTAGGAGATAACTATATTGAAATTCCTATTGAAGATTCTCTTTTTTCCATTTGGGAAGAGAGTGAAATCAAGAGCGGACAAGGTCTTGCAAAAATACATATTGTTAAACATGGTAATGTCGCTGAATTGAAAGCTGAACTTTCCGGTGAGGTAAAGGTTGAATGTGACAGATGTCTAGAAGAGTTTATGATGCCTTTTCATTATGAGGACAAATGTAATATTCATCTTGTAGATGAAATGCCGGAGGATGAAACTGATGACCTATATATTTACCTGGAAGAACAGCAACTTGATTTGGCGCAGTGGCTTTACGAAAGTGTAGTGTTAAGTCTGCCATATCAGTGGGTACACCCAGATATAAAAGACTGTAACCAAGATATGATTAGCAGAATCTCAATAGAAAAATAACATATAAAAATATACTAACATGGCACATCCGAAACATAAGATTAGCTCAACTCGTCGTGACAAACGTCGTACTCATTACAAAGCAACAGCTCCTACAGTATCTGTATGTAGCAATTGCGGTGCTCCAACTCTTTACCACCGTGTATGCCCTGAATGTGGTTATTATCGTGGCAAGCAGACAACTGCTAAACTGGAAGAAACAAAGTAGTACGTCATATTCCTGTGAGTAAAATTATACCATCGGTTATGCCAAAAAGGTAAATCGGTGGTTTCTAGGTTTATACCTGGCCCTTTAGTTCAAGGGATAGAACGGAAGTTTCCTAAACTTCAAATCCGCGTTC
>DCHP01000055.1 GCA_002315675.1 Rikenellaceae bacterium UBA1749
TCCAAATGTTAATTCAACTTTTTTAGCTGATTTTGAATGTTTTACGACATCAAACCGAATTCTCGCTACAAAATAATGCAAAATTCAGAATTCCAAACAACTCTTGCATTTTTTCGCCAAAGCGAGCGCAAAGGTACAAAATAATTATTAAATTGCAACAGAATTAGTATTGTTTACATAATTAAACGAACCATGTTTATGAAGCGTATAGCATTTTATTTCATTTGCGCTGCAACCTTCTGGGGATGCAGCTCTCCCGTAAAGGATAATAACGGGCAAATTGAATACAACGAGACAATCAAGACTATATTAGAAAGACGTTCCGTCAGAGCGTATACACCTGAAGCAATCCCACCAGACACTCTGGATTTAATAGTAAAGGCTGCAATGGCAGCACCGACTGGACTTGACAAAAGGCCGTGGGAATTCATCGTACTTGACAACAAGGATGATGTATACAAATACTTCCAGGCAACGGGTAACGAGAGGTTTGAAACAGCACCTGCGGCAATTATTGTCTGCGGCAATACAGACATTTCAGATTTATGGTACATAGATTGTTCCTGCGCAGCTCAAAATCTATTACTGGCTGCCCATAGTATGGGGTTGGGAGCCGTATTTACGGCCGGGTTTCCAATCAAAGGAAGAATGGATGCTATCACAGAACATTTCAAATTACCAGAAAACATTGTTCCTTTATGCGCAATTCCAATAGGACATCCTGAATTGGATGGCAAACCAAAGAACAAATACGATAAAAGTAAAATACACATAAACGCATGGTAGAAGATATAGTAATCAGAGACCACGTCTTTGAGCCCTACATTTCACGCGAGGAACTTGATGTTGCAATCAATAATGTTGCTGAGAGAATCAACACTGAATATAAAGCATCGAAAGAGGTGCCAATATTCCTGATAACGCTATCAGGAGCTACATTCTTTGCCGTCAGGTTACTTGAAAAACTCAGTTTTACGCCCAAAATAGGTTTTGTGAAATGCAGTTCATACGCTAGTGGTATGAAGTCATTAGGCAAAATAAAAATGGCCTTGGAACCTACTATTGAAATAAGTGGCAAAAACATTATTATTCTTGAAGATATCGTGGACACCGGACTTACATGGAAATATTTACACGACTACCTACTTAAATCAGGAGCAAATAGTGTTAGAATAGCAAGCATGCTATTTAAGGAAGAAGCATACAAGGAAACAGCTATTATAGATTGGTACGCACTTAAAGTTGAAGATAAATTCCTGGTTGGTATGGGACTTGACTATGGAGAACTAGGACGGAATCTGCCTACAATTTACAAACTGAAAACTACATAATCTTCCCGGATTTATTCCCATTCCAAACTATCATAAAAACGATAGGAATTCCAAGCAAAGCTGTTACTGTATTCAAGGGCAACGGATATCCCGTTATGTTCTGAGATGACAGGATATCGCATAGTATCATCATTATTGCACCGACCATTATAGTTGATGGCAATAGAATTCTATGTGTTGATCTTTTCCATACCATCCTGGCAATATGAGGAGCCGCCACTCCAATAAAGGCTATCGGCCCACAGAAAGCTGTAACACCACCGGCAAGCACAGCTGTTGAGATAAATAGCAGAAGCCTTACACGTTTTACATCAACGCCCATTGTCACAGCATAATTTTCGCCAAGCATGAGGACATCCATTTGTTTTATTGAAAGCACTATCAACAGAAGTCCAATTATGGAACATGACGCCAGAATTATCAATTGAGAAAAAGACAAAGCTCCTACACTTCCCATCGACCAGAGAATAAAGCCCTTCAGGGATGATTCATTTGAAAAAAACTGAAGCACATCAACAAAAGCTGAAGCAGCCGAACCAATCATCATCCCTAGTATCAGTACAGACATGATATCCCTCAGCCTGGAACTGACAAAAATTACAATCAAAAGGATAAAAGCTGAGCCAAGCCATGCTGATGCCGCCGTCCCGATTGATTGAAAAAATCCTGCCCCAATAAAAGAAGTCGCCATCATAAATATGGCAACACCAAGCGAAGCCCCAGAGCTGACTCCAAGCATATATGGTCCAGCCAAAGGATTTCTGAAAACTGTCTGCATGACAAGTCCGCTTGCACTTAAACAGATTCCTGCAAGAACTGCCGCAAGAAGTTTAGGTATCCTGAAATTCAATAAGATATCCCTTGCAAATCCATCAGAAGAAAAAGCTTCAGACAATGAAACATGTTCATGACCTACCAGCATATCAGCTGAGACAAGAATCAAAAGAAGCAACAAGCCTATTAAAAACTTAGATTTCATAATCTTGCAAAGATACCCAATTCATCTGATTGATGATTAACCCCAAAAAATGGCGACTATTTTACAACAGAGTCGCCTAATTTATCAGAGTCCAGAACCAGAAAGAGTTACCAGTCAAGTTCATAGTTAACCAAAAGGATTTTCAGTCTTTCTATGAAATCTTCAGGCCCCTCACCTGTTCCCACTGAACGTTCAATAAAATTTCCATCCTTGAAAAAGAAAAATGTCGGAAATGCTACACCTCGATATTTTTTCATAATATCGATACCTTCTCCTTTTTCTCCGTCTGTCCTGTAACAATAAATAAGCGGATTTAAGGTATTACCCACAATATCCGCTGGGAAAATTTTAGTTTCCAGTCTTACACATGCCGGGCAATTCACCCTATACATCTCAACCATCAGGATCTTATCATCCTTTTTCGCCATATCAATAGCTTCCTGAAGACTTTTCACATCAAGAAACTTAAGACCTTCCGCACTTGCATAGAAAGGGACAATTACCAATAAGAGTAGGAATAAGATTATTTTTTTCATCATCACAAATAATTATTGCAAACTTTGTTATTAATCAGATTAGAAACAATAGATGCTATTTTTTCAAGGTACACCGAATCAATCTGGTCAAATTTAGAAAAAATTTCGCTGTCAACATCTATTACACCAAAAACATTTCCCCCATTGAAGATTGGGACAACGATCTCTGATTTTGCTATTGAGCTACATGCGATATACCCCTCAAACATTTCAACATCAGGCACAATTATAGTTTCACCACTTTGCCATGTTTTACCACAGACTCCCTTGCCATATGGAATTCTTGAGCATGCAGGATGGCCCTGGAAAGGGCCAAGACTCAAGCTATCGCCTTTGACAAGATAGAAACCACACCAAAGAAAACCAAATTCCTCATTGATAATTGCAGATATGTTGGATAGAGCTGAAATCAAATCGGAATCATCTGGCACTATCATTTCTATTTTCTCAAGTACGGATGTGTATTGTCTCTCTTTCATCTATTCATACCAATGACGATATTAAAGATACAAAATAATATTTATTGAATAATCTAAATCCCCATCCGAATTCGGGTGGGGATTGAAAATATAATTAGCAGAAATTGGTTAAAAGTTCACAACTTATTTTAGAACGGCCCTCTACCAGACATCTGACTCATTCTATCAGACTGTCTGCTTGACGCATCTGACAAACTCTTCTTATTTGTTCTGGTATCAAATTTCCAGGTTACACTTGCCATAAAGTATCTCTTCAGAACGCTCTGAGTAGAAACCTGAACATAGGTATCATTCATACTCTGGAAAATACTTCTGTTCTGATCTAGCAGGTCATTACCTGTAATCTTGAATTCAAGTCTATTGTTGAAGAATTTCTGTGCAATACCGGCATTCAATATCAAGTTATGGTTATCGTAAGAATCCTGAGTACCATAAGAGTTTCTCCATGTACACTGGGCAAGAACATGGAATCCGCGCCAAAGATATATATCAAAATTACCTGATAAATCATGATTCCAGTATCTATCAAACCTTGACATTTCGCCTGATGTGGTAGAATTTCTGACAGAAGGGGAATATCTGATTGAGAAATCTATGTCACTTGATATATTGCTGACAAACATAATCATTGGATTCAAGGAATGAGAATATGACATATACTCAATGAAGTTTTCAATAGAAGGAGTCTGTCCGTATGTATAATTGAACATTACATTCATTCGTGTCTTTATTGGCTTAATAGCATATGAGAACACAAAGGATGACCTTAAGTTCTTATATCCGTCAAGGTTTGTAGGGCGGGTTACCTGTGCACCCTTTGGAATAGTTTTCCCCTCTATCACCTGCACCTCTGTTGTATAATATCTATGATTTGCAATGAAATCCTGAGTCAATGTCCCTCCGGCTGAAACAGAGAAGAAGATGTTCTTATACACATTGTTATAGTGGTAATTCAGTCTGAAGTTATGAGAATAGCTTTGTTTCAAATCCGGATTACCATTGCTGATCTGGGTTACGTTTGTCAAATCCCACAAATCCCTCAATTGAGTTACAGACGGAAATGATGACTGAGTGTTATAATTGAACATCAGTGAGTGTCTGCTGTTAGGCATAAAGCGGACATTAAGATTTGGAAGAAATGCCCCGAATGAATATTGGTCGTCACTTTCCTGAGGTTCTGTCAAGACATGCTGATAATTTCCTAATACTGCATTCTGATATCTGGCAGTCGCTGTTAAGGTAAATCTTTTTGAGAGCGTATAATTATATGACAAACCTATATTCTGAGTTGTTGCATTCCTGACAATGTAGTTGGTGGATGATGTATCCTGAATATCATACAATTGTCTCACATAGTCCCAGTTTAGTCCTTCCTGATCTGAAATGGAATTATCATAGCTGACCATATAGTTAAGACTAAATCTTGAACGTCTGGAAAAAGGCTCTGTATATGTACCTGATCCTGTCAAAGTGTATCTTGATGCGTCTAGTAGTCCAATCTGTCTCAATGAGTCAATAATCCAGTCCCCTGTAACATCTTCAGCAGATCCATAATCAGACAACTGCAACCTATCACCCCAGGATTTCTGTCCATAAGCATTTCCACCAATAGACATTACTCTACCTGCTTTTTTGAATCTATGTTGCCACCATAAATCACCCTGAACCTCATAACTGTTCAGCTTTGTTTCATAACTATTGATTGTGCTATTGATAGGATTGCCATCTTTCCCTTCAGAAGTGAGTGACTTGCTGTAACTATTACCATGATTGACACCATAATTAACCCGAGGTGAGAAAGTAATCTTATCTGTTTCCACAGGAGTGTATTCAATTCTGGCAAAAAATCGGTGGCTAGACTGGATACCATGTGTGTATGATGAATCTTTATAGTATCTAATCATTGACAGATAGTCCTGATCCCTTGATGTAATGTTTTCACCATCAACTACACTGAAGAAATAATTAGAGGAAATCTTCAGTTTATCCTTTATTTCACCACTATAGTTGAGACCTGCATTAGTGGTAGTTCTAATTCCGGTATTTGCGGAAGTCTGAAAATTTCCAGTACTTGCAGAAGAAGTATTCCTTCCGTATCTTCCCATTCCTCGGCCCGCGCCACCGCCACCTGCGATATCCATCATGGAAAATCCCTGATTGTTCACATTGTTTGACTGAGCTGTCAATACTACACGATGATTATCTGTCATGAAATTTGCACCCAGCCCTGTCGCATACTTGCTATCAGTAGCATAACCACCGTAGACCTTTCCGAATGTTGAATTCATAACACCTTTTTTCACCTTTATATTCAATGTTTTCACTCTCTCACCATCATCAAATCCAGAGAATTTTGCGCTTTCAGACTGGTCATCATAGATCTGGACACTTTCCACTGCATCCGCTGGAAGAGACTGAAGGGCCATTGCAGGGTCTTCACTGAAATATTCCTTACCATTGACATAAACTTTAGTGATTGTTTCACCGCCATGTTGGAGATTTCCAGATTCGTCAGTTGTTACTCCTGGCATTTTCTTGACAAGGTCCTCAGTTGTCGCATCCGGGTTTACCTTAAATGCCGCTGCATTAAATTGCAAGGTATCACCAATTACCTTTCCAATATATGCTTCACCTACTACCTCAACTTCGTCAATCTTCTTTGCTTCCTGCGTCAAGAACAAAGTCCCAAGATTAACTTCCTTATTATCCATCTGGATTTCAACCACCTTGGGTGAATAGCCAAGACAGGTAATTGTCAAAATTGTCTTCGGCTCGGATGAAACAATTGTAAAATTACCATCAACATCGGAAGCTACTACTCTTCCAGGTTTTGAAAGATTCGCAGTATCTTGAGCATTCAACTTGACAAGAGCACCAATAATTGCAGTCTTCTTGTCTGATTCATCAAGCAATGTTCCCTTAATAGTAACTTTCTTTTGTCCGTATGAAAAAGAAACCAGCAAAAATAATGTTGAGATAATAAGAAATCGTTTCATTATAAAAAAATTTGTACACTATTGTAGACAATGTCGTATATCAAAAGTTTAATACTACAACAAAAAAAACAGCATTTCCACAACTATTCAGCCACCTATGTCCAATGTCAAAGGTAGACCTCTTTCTGGAATGTTTGCTTGATACATTGATGGTTGTTTTAACCCAGGGTGAATAGTTACGTATTTCCCTACCGGTTTTCATTATTGCCGTATAATGCAGGAGTAAAGAAACACCTACTTTTTGGATGTTATTCTGAGACCTGAGTAAAATCAGGAGAAGAAATTGTCATTTTCTGATTATCAGGAGTGATTAAATAAGCTCCTTCGTCCTGAGATGTGAAATATCCTATGATTTCGGCATGTCCCTTTATTTTTTCAAAATCTTCCGCTGAAACCGAGAATAACAATTCATAATCATCACCACCATTCAATGTTGCAATCAAAGGATCTGAATTAAGTTCTTCCGCAACCTTTGAAACCTGAGCCGCAATTGGTAATTTCTCGACAAAAATCCTAGCCCCAAGGTTATTTGCATGGCAAAGACTTAAAACCCCTGACGACAGGCCTGATGTAAGATCTGTCATAGAGGTTGGGACAAAATCAAGTTTCCTGAATTCTTCTATTGTTTCCTTTGCGGCAAAAGGTTGTAGGAATGCAGACAATACATACTCATATCCATCAAGCAAAGGTTTGACACCTGTCTTTCCTTCAAGCGCCCTGCGTTCTCTTTCAAGAATCTTAAGTCCCATGAAAGCGGCACCAAGTCCTGCCGTAAGACAGATTAACTGATTATCCTTGGCTCCTTTACGATAGACGCATGACTTCGTATCTACAGAACCAATACAAGTAACGGAGACCATAAAACCAGTTATGGATGGAGATGTGTTACCACCTATCAGTTCTGCACCATAATATTTGCAGGCTGTTTCCACACCAAGATAGAATTCGTCAATATCTTCGACGGCAAAACGTTTGGATATGCCAAGAGCGATTGTTATTTTCTCCGGATTTCCATTCATCGCATAGATATTGGATACAGCCTTAGTTATTGACTTGAATCCAAGATGTTTAAGCGGAAAATATTCCAGTGAGAAATCAATACCTTCCAGCATTGTGCATGTCGAAATAAGTTCAGATTTCTTACCACGCCTGATAACTGCTGCATCATCATAGACAATAGGGAAATTTTCTGATATATGTTCAATAAATTTCACTTTCCCAAATGATGAAATTGGTGTTCTTTCATTCATAACTACTTCTTTTTTTCAGTTGCGCAAATATCGGAATTTTTTTGCAATGAATTGAAACTGAATGTTGAAATGGCAATTCTTTTGACTACTTTTGTGAAGTTTTCGTTTAAAATTTACTCAAATGCTTAATATAGTATTATTCGGCCCTCCAGGTGCGGGCAAAGGCACCCAAGCAGAATTATTAGAAAAAAAATATGGTTTTCTCCATCTTTCTACAGGAGACGCAATACGTCAGCAGATTGCTGAAAAAACTCCACTTGGACTGAAAGTTGAGTCCCAGATGGCATCCGGAGGACTGGTTGAAGATGATCTTGTATGTCAGATAGTAGCAAGTTATGTCACTTCGCATACAAAAGGCACTGGAGTCATTTTTGATGGATTTCCCCGTACAACTGCCCAGGCAGAAAGATTCGATATAATTCTTAAAGAAAATGGCCAGAAAGTATCATCAATGATTGCATTGAAGATTCCTGATGAAGAAATTTTCAGACGTATTATTGAAAGGGCAAAAGTATCTGGCAGAGCTGACGATCAGGACCCAGCAATAATCAAGAATCGTCTTGACACTTACAATGCTCAGACTGCAATAGTTGCAGATTTCTATAAGTCTCAGGGAAAATACCATGAAATTGACGGAACGGGAACAATTGCTGAAGTTAACAAAAGTCTTTGCGATTTAATAGATACCTTGATGAAATAGATAGAGACAATAATATAGTCAGAAGTACATAGCAAAATTGACAACAATAGGGCGCCTGATTATTTTGGCGCCCTATTGTTATTAGACATTGCGTTATTATTTTTCTATCTGAATAGATTACAGTTTCCTTGCTATTTCAGTTACCACATACCCTTCAATAAAGTCTCCCACCTTAATATCATTGTAGTTTTCAATATTCAGACCACAATCCTGACCGACGGTAACTTCCTTGACATCATCCTTGAATCTTCTAAGAGAGCCAAGTTTCCCTGTGTATACAACAATACCATCTCGGATGATACGTATCTGAGAAGTACGGTTAAGTTTACCCTCCCGGACAATACAACCAGCCACTGAACCAACTTTTGAAATCTTAAAGACTTCCATTACTTCTGCAGAGCATGTAACTTCTTCCTTGGTCTCAGGAGCTAACATACCTTCAATAGCATCCTTAATTTCATTTATAGCATCGTAAATTATTGAATACAAACGTATTTCAATTTCTTCCTTGTCTGCAATCTTCCTGGCCGCATTTGATGGTCGCACCTGGAAACCGATGATTACGGCATTTGATGCTGCAGCCAATAGAACATCAGATTCTGAAATCTGACCTACTGCCTTATGTATTACATTGACCTGAACTTCTTCAGTAGATAGTTTGAGCAGTGAATCTGCAAGAGCCTCAATTGAACCATCAACATCAGCCTTAATAATGATATTAAGTTCCTTGAAGTTACCGATTGCAATACGTCTACCGATTTCATCAAGTGTAACATGCTTCTGTGTTCTAATACCCTGAACACGCTGAAGTTGTTCCCTTTTTGTTGCTATTTCACGTGCAGATCTATCATCATCCATTATGTTGAATGTATCACCGGCCTGTGGCGCACCATTCAGTCCAAGAACCAGAGCAGGTGTTGCAGGAGGTGCCTCGTTAATTTTCTTTCCCCTTTCATTAAACATCGCTTTCACACGACCCGAGAAGGTTCCCGCCAACATTACATCTCCAACCCTCATTGTTCCATTCTGAACAAGAACTGTAGCCACATAACCACGCCCCTTATCCAAAGATGATTCTATAATTGAACCGACAGCCTTTCTATTAGGATTTGCTTTCAAATCCAGCATATCAGCTTCAAGACAAACTTTTTCAAGTAGCTGTTCTACACCAAGACCTGATTTTGCTGAGATGTCCTGAGACTGATATTTACCACCCCAATCCTCAACAAGATAATTCATTGCTGCAAGTTCTTCTTTTATCTTTTCGGGTGAGGCATTTGGTTTGTCAACCTTGTTGATTGCAAATACAATTGGAACACCCGCAGCTTCCGCATGACTGATTGCTTCCTTTGTCTGAGGCATTACGGCATCATCAGCTGCAACAATAATGATTGCAACATCTGTAATCTTGGCACCACGTGCACGCATAGCGGTGAAAGCTTCGTGACCTGGTGTATCCAGAAATGTCACCCTTCTTCCACTTTCAAGTTTTACACTGTAGGCACCAATATGCTGAGTAATACCACCGGCTTCACCAGCAATTACATTAGTCTTACGGATGTAGTCGAGAAGAGATGTCTTTCCATGGTCAACATGTCCCATTACTGTAACTACAGGAGAACGGAGTTGAAGGTCTTCCTGACGATCCTCTTCATTTTCAATAGCCTCCTGAATGGATGCAGAAACGAACTCAATCTTATAACCGAATTCTTCAGCGATAATTGCAAGCGCTTCGGCATCAAGTCTTTGATTGATTGACACCATAAGCCCTAGATTCATACATGCTTCAATAACCTTGTTGACAGAGACATCCATCATTGTAGCAAGTTCACTTACAGTCACGAATTCTGTTACTTTAATAATCTTGCTTTCCTGCTGTTCGTTTTCAAACTCCTCTGCCATTCTTTCATGAATAGCATCACGTTTGTCTCTACGATACTTTGAGCTCTTTGTCTTGCTGCTCTTGTTGGTTAGGCGTGATAGGGTATCCTTAATCTGCTTCTGAACTTCTTCCTCACTGACCTCCTCGCGGATTACAGGTTGAGGTCTGTTCTGGAATTTATTTTTTTTCTTGTCCCTTCTGTTGTTCTGCCCCTGATTGCCTCCGTTTGAATCATTGTTCTGACCACCATTTTGAGAACGATTGTTGTTATTGTTCTTACGGGACTCGTTTATTTGCTGAGAAATATCGACTTTACTCTTCTTTATTCTACTTCTCTTGCCTCGTCTTTCATCTGATTTAACAGGAAGCTCTATTTTCCCGACAATTTTTGGTCCGGACAGACGTTCAACTGTTGATAACGGAGCTTGATGGGATGGTCTGAAATCTTCATCCTCATCAACAGAATTTTCCTGAGACCCTTCTACTGGTTCAAAATCCATTGTACTGTCTTCAGCTATATCGGCGTTATGTTCAATCTTAGCTTTTTTCACAAAATCATTATCAGCTGAAGCTTTTTTATCATCTGCAGTATCAGCATCCACGACCTTGTCATGTCTTTCTTCTAATGGAGCAGTTTCTGAAGCTTGCTTATCGTTATTGGAATCTGCTTTTTCTTGAACAGAAACGCTTTCGTGCTCTGATTTTTCAGATTTTGGCGGAATATTCTGAATGTCGTCAGCAGCAGTATTGGCTTTTTTGTCATTATTTGGTTTTGAATCCAGGTCAATCTTACCCAACACCCTTATTTCATGAGTGTACAGGTTAGTCTTTACCGTTATTTCCTTAACTTCTTCTTCCCTGTTATCTTTACTATCCTCAATAGTAACAGTTTCATTAGGAACATGAAGTTTCGAAGCAATCTCCGTCTTCTGCACTTTTCCACCATATTCAGCATGGAGCAGTTCAAGAGAATGTTCATCCAAAATTGTTGCTGCAGTAGCTGCCACACCTTTCTTAGCAAGAGAATCAATCAGACTTTGCACTCCCACTTTATATTCGCGTGCCAAACTTACTAATCTTACTTTTTTACTTTCCGCCATAGACAATAAATAATAATAAATTTTCTATTCAAATTCTTTCTTAAGGATTGAAACTACTTCATCGATAGTTTCAAGTTCAAGATCGGTACGTGTTGCCAATTCATCCTTATCAAGTTTTAGCACGGCACGTGCTGTATCAAGACCGATAGCCTTAAACTGATCAATGATCCAAGGTTCGATTTCATCTGTAAATTCCAGCAAATCAACATCTTCCTCAACATCATCCTCTACACCTTCTCTGTAGATATCAATTGAATAACCAGTCAGCATATTTGCCAATTTGATATTCTGTCCACCTTTACCGATAGCAAGTGATATTTCACTTGGTTTCATATGCACTTCAGCCTGTTTGTTTTCCTCATCAATAAAGATTGATGTAATCTTTGCAGGATTCAAGGCACGCTGAATAAGAAGCTGAAGATTTGTTGTATAATTTACAACATCAATATTTTCACCCTTAAGTTCCTTGACTATTGAGAAAATTCTAGAACCTTTTACACCAACACATGCGCCTACTGGATCTATTCTTTCATCATAACTTTCAACAGCGACTTTGGCTCTTTCACCAGGGATACGTACAGTCTTCTTGATTGTAATCAATCCGTCAAAAATTTCTGGAACTTCTACCTCAAACAATCTTTGCAGGAATTCAGGAGCCACACGAGAAAGAGTTATTTTCGGCTGATTGTTAATCATTTCTGCTTTCTTAACAATAGCCTTTACAGTATCTCCCTTGCGGAAGAAATCACTAGGTATCTGTTCTGACTTAGGCAGGAATAGTTCATTTTCCTCATCATCAAGGATTAGTATTTCCTTCTTCCATGTCTGATACACTTCACCTGTTATCAGTTCCCCTACTTTTTCCTTATACTTGAGGTAAAGATTATTCTTTTCAAGTTCAAATATTTTACTTGCTAGATTCTGACGTATAGCAAGAACTGCGCGACGAGGGAAATCCTCCGGTTTGAGCTGTTCTGCAACATCTTCACCGACTTCATAAGTCTCATCCAGCTTTTTTGCATCTGTCAATGAAATCTGATGAGTAGGATCCTCAACTTCGTTATCTTCAACAACCACACGATTGCGCCATATTTCAAGGTCACCTTTTTCAATATTAACGATAACGTCAAAAGTTTCATCTGAACCGTAAACCTTCTGCAACATATTACGGAATACCTCTTCAAGGACTCCCATCATAGTAGCACGGTCGATGTTTCTGAGTTCTTTGAACTCGGCAAATGTACTTGTAAGATTCATTTTATTTTATTGTTATTATTTCCTTTACTGATATGCCATCCACTACTTTGATTTCATCTTCATGGCGAACCATATGAGGGCGCTTATCACCTTCGTTCTTCTCCTTTTTCTCATAAGAGAGTGAGATTGCAACATATGAACCTTCATTCTTGCAATCTTCAAGTATCCCGGAGATTCTGACCCCATCAGCATTCTTGACTTCAACTGTTTTGCCAATAGCCTTTTGATACTGACGGAAAACTTTGAAAGGATATCCTATACCAGACGAGATAACTGTAAGGGAGAAGTCCTCCTTATCCCTATCAAGACCCGCTTCTATCAATCTGCTCAGATTTGAGCAGTCTTCAATCGAAACCCTGTCCATGCTATCGACTTCAACTTCTATATCATTTTCCCGTGATACCGTAACATCAACAAGGAACATCTGAGTCTCAGTCAATGCTTTTTCTGCAATACATACTATTTTTTCTCTGTCAATCATATCCTCAGGATTAAACAAAAGAAGGAGACAAACGCCTCCTCCACCCTTTCACCTGCAAAGGTAGATAAAAAAAGATAATTCACCACAAAAAATATTATTTTTGCCTCAATAATTGAGAAAAATATGAAAAAATTTCGGGAGTTTGACACTTAAAATTT
>DCHP01000012.1:0-4406 GCA_002315675.1 Rikenellaceae bacterium UBA1749
CACAATTGTGGAATTTTTTGAATGAATGCATTTATCCTGTTTCCATTGTTTGCAGATAGTGAAGAGCAGTTATAGACATATTGCACTACTTCAAAATCGTATGGCTTATTACTTGGATTGTTTTCGTTGCCATTCCATTGTCCATTTCTAACGGTCGTGCTTGAATTATGTGTCCCGTCCTTTGATAGCACAATACATATGTTTGCAAGGCACTCCGATGGATTAACAGGAGCATTCTTTACCCAAGTCCATAAATGAGTTCCATGGTTTGAAATTCTAACTTGAATTTTCCCTTTTGAAGTATTATATAAACGATAAAAAGAGTCATCGTATTTATTAGGTTCAAACCCATTATTATCTCGTATCGCTGCTATTGCTGAATTAAAGTCAATCATAAATACTTTTTACTATAAATACATCCTCGCAAAGAAAAAACACTATATTTGTGTCTATGAATAGAATTATTGCATTTAAAGATTTACGAGAATCATCACAGAACCTGATCTTAGGCAGTTCCATGGTGTCCGATTTGGACATTCGGTTATCATTCGGCTTGGTTGATGATAATAACTCTCTTTTAGGCTATTCATTGTTAAAACCTGATTCCATAGACTCAAACATAGAGTTCCATATTGATGGTTTTGACAAATCTGAGTACGCTTGTAGAATAATTGAACTTAAGGAGATGGGTAATAATAATCCACATATATTTGCTTTGCTTTGTAAATATACTATCGAGAGAGTTCAAATTTGGAACGATAAGGATAAGGGAGCCTTTAAATACTTGTGGGCAATTCCTAAGGATTCATATGATGTATGTTACATGGCAAACTGCTTAGATTGCGAACAAGTTGATTTTCTAGAAGATGAGTATACTAAAAAGACAATAATCTACAATATATTTTCCAAAGACGAGAATGATGAATTAAACGCACCCGAATAGGATGCGTTCTCTTTTTAGTTATTTAGTGTAAACAAGTCTATCGTTCCCTAAATTACTGCCCTAAGCTTATTTCTTGCAAGTTTCCTTGCGATAGATTTTGCCAAGTTTCTCAAGATTGAGAGTTGCTTTGCGCACACGTGCCTGGGCGGCCTTGTTCTCGGTCTTTACGATATCAACTTTGATAGCATCGCAAAGAGCATTGATCTGTTCAATAAGTTCCTTCATGATATCTTTGAATTAAAGTTTCTGAGGCAAAGGTATGAAATAAATCAATTCTTGTCAAGTATTTGTTTCCAAAATATTTTGGTAAATTTTGACAGTTTTAGGTGTGCTGAATCTGCGATTTCTGACTATTTATGTATTTTCGGATTTGCGGAATATGACAATAAATGTTGAAAACTTTTGGTAGTCAACAGAATTACTATTATTTTTGCGGTGTAAATCAAATGCCAAAATTCTGATATGGAAGAGCGTATTTTCAAGCGTAAAATTTACCAGAAACTGCTGGATTGGAAGAAGGAAGACAATGGCAGCACTGCCTTGCTCGTTGAAGGCGCACGACGTATTGGGAAATCAACAATTGTGGAGGAGTTCGCCAAAAACGAATATGAGAGTTATCTGTTGATTGACTTTTCGGTCGCACCAAAGCAGGTAAAGGATTTGTTTAGAGACGTATCGAATTTGGATATGCTGTTTACTTCTCTACAGGTAAACTATGGGGTGAGTCTGAAACCCGGGAAATCCTTAATCATATTCGATGAAATACAAAAGTGGCCGCTGGCACGTCAGGCCGTCAAACATTTGGTCAAGGACAGGCGTTTTCATTATATTGAGACCGGGTCTTTACTTGGAATAAAGATGAAGAAGCGTCCGAAAGCAGACGATACCAAAATCCTCATCCCAAGTGAAGAACGCAAGATAAAAATGTATCCGATGGACTATGAAGAATTCCGTTGGGCATTGGGAGACAGTGCAACGATGCCGCTTGTCGGAAATATGTTTTCTCAGTGGACGCCACCCGGTGATGACCTGAACAGAAAACTGATGAGAGATTTCCGGCTTTATCTGTTGGTTGGCGGTATGCCGCAGGCCGTGAATGCGTATCTTGACACGCTGGATATGAGCAAGGTGGACCAGGTGAAACGCAATATCATAGACTTGTATGATGCAGACTTCTTTGAACTCGATCCTACAGGAAAGACATCCAGGCTCTTTCACGCGATACCTGCCCAATTGAACTCCAATGCCTCCAGATATCAAGTTGGTGGAGTGATTGAGGGAAGCCGGGTTGAGCGTTTAACCAAACCTCTTTCCATATTACGGGAGTCAATGGCTACAAATGTGGCCGAGCATAGTAATGATCCAAGTGCGGGACTGGCAATGCACGTCAATCCTGATTGTTTCAAACTGTACTGCGGTGATACCGGAATCTTTGTGACCCTTGCGTTCTGGGACTCCGATTATACGGATAACGTCATTTATAAAAAATTACTCTCTGATGCCCTGACGGCTGATGTCGGGTATGTCTATGAGAATGTCGTTGCTCAGATGTTGGTAGCTACCGGAAGAAAACTCTACTATCATACCTGGCCAACTGAGCGCGGAAACAGAAACTATGAGGTGGACTTTCTTATCCCGGCGCAGGGAAAAATTGACGCAATTGAGGTAAAATCTTCAAGTTCGAAGGAACATGCTTCAATTGATGCCTTCATAAAGAAGTTCTCTTCCAGAATACGCCAACCTTATCTTATCCACGGTAAGGATTTACGTAAAGATGGTGTTTTGAAGTGCCTTCCGTTTTATATGGCCCCCTTCATTTAAGGAGAAGGCGACAATCTACCGGATGATGCATCCGAACGGGAACATGGAGTATTTAGCCAGCTTAAAATGCTGTGTTCCGAGAGGAATCCCGATAATTGTTATACAAAGGATAACACCGAACACAAGGTGAGTCAGTGCGATTTCCCACCATCCGAAGATTATCCAAAGTACATTGAATGCGGTTGTCAGGCATCCTGACGTCGGATTCGTCCTCACTTCCTTGCCGAATGGCCAGAGAGCCAGTACGCCAAGTTTCATTATCTGCACTCCGAAGGGGATGCCGATGATGGTGATACACATAGCCAGTCCGCCGATGAAATACATCATTGCGGTAAGAAATCCTCCGAGGAGGAACCAGATAATGTTGCCGAGAAAGTTCATTACACTACCATTGTCAAGCGAAGTTACTAAAAAATTACCGACTAAGCACTCTTTCGACGCTTTAGCGGCGAATGGGTGCGCCCGGAGAGACGGATTCAAATCGTGAAGGCTGGAGCCTGCGGAAGCCTTGACGATTCCGTCTATCCGGTACGGAGTCATTGATACAAAGCCATTTCTTCAACGGGTATAAATCTCCGGCAATTTCTTGGTGAAAAAGAAATACCAGGACCATTCGATCGGTGCCGTTCAATAATCTTCCCGTCATCGATTATGTCTATCACATCTCCTCCAAGGTCAGTTCTTCTGTGTATATAGGCCTTTCGGTGTATTTTCAGCGTCTTCTTTGCCGCAGAAAGATTCTCTTCCTGGTCTTTGTGGAGTATTTCAGCCAATGGCTTGTCATCAGATCTCATATCCTGCAAAGCTACGGCAGGGTTTTGTCAATATCTGACAGCTCTAAAAAAAGCGCAGCCAATGAGTTATTTTTGAAGAAAAATGAAGTATATTTGGTAATAGATTGGTTATTGTGCATCAATAACATCGTACTATGTAATAATTTACAGATTGATAAGTAAGTGTATTTTGGCATCAAGACAGAGATGAAATATTTTACAAAATCTGCATTTAAGCAAGCACTAGCCTGCCAGACGGGTCTGTATTATTACTACAGAAGCAATGAATACGCCAATCAAAACAATGAAGATGACTTCCTTCAGTCACTGGCTGAAGGTGGCTTTCAAGTAGGCGAACTCGCAAAAGTCTACTACGGAATCGATGAGGCTCACAACATATCTGAGTTGAACTACGAGAAGTCGCTCGAAAAGACAGCGGAACTTTTCACGTGCAAGTCGGTGAACATTGCAGAAGCAGCTTTCAGATGGGGCAATTGTTTCATCAGGACGGATATCTTGGTCAAGGAAGGGAATGAGATCAAGCTCATTGAGGTCAAGGCCAAATCCTGGAACGAAGCGGAGGACAGCTTTACCGCCAAGGGAGACTCCAACTGTGTTTCCGGTCCGATCCTGGAATACGTTTATGATGTGGCCTTCCAGAAATATGTTCTCGTGAATGCGCTCATGGAGCAGTATCCCGGCGAGAGGTTCAACGTGAAGGCTTATCTCATGATGGCCGACAAACTGCAGGTCGCTGATGTAGACGGAATCAATCAGAAGTTCATAATTAAATCCGACAGTCGGGGACGCAAGCGTGCTGAAAGGGCTGAGGGTGCTGAAACCCTCAAGGACTCAAGGCATGTTCTGAC
>DCHP01000012.1:4498-5007 GCA_002315675.1 Rikenellaceae bacterium UBA1749
ATGATGTCTTCCTTCAAGGATTTCGTCAGTCAGTCATCGGAGGCCTACTGCAAACAGAACAGGCTGTGGACCCCTGTGGGAGGGAAATGCTTCAAATGCCCCTTCAGAACTACGGACAAAGATGATTCTTCCATGAAGGACGGATATAAAGAGTGCTGGATCCATCAGGCCGGTTTCAAGGATGAAGATTTCAAGAAACCATTGATCAAGGATCTCTGGGGTGCTTTCATCAAGCGAGGCGATATGGTTGATGCCGGGAAGTACTTTCTTTCCGATCTCAGGGAGGAAGACATCAGAGCCGCCCAGACGACAAAGCCGGGTCTCAGTCACAGTGAACGTAAATGGCTTCAAATCGGATTATGGACAGGCGACAAGAATATCCTGAAACCCTTTTCAAAGAATATCAAGGGAGATACCTATCTCGACAAGGAGGCACTGAAGGAGAGAATGCAGAGCTGGACTTTCCCGCTCCATATGATAGACTTCGAGACTTCAGCCGTCGCCCTTCC
>DCHP01000012.1:5083-16654 GCA_002315675.1 Rikenellaceae bacterium UBA1749
TCAGGACGGGTCCTATTCAATAGAACATGCCGGACAGTATATCAATGTCGAGAAAGGTCATTTCCCGAATTTCGATTTCGTGAGGGAACTCAAGCGTCAGCTAGAAAAAGATAACGGCACCATCTTCCGTTATGCAACACACGAGAATACAATTCTTCGCTGTATCCATGACCAGCTCTCTGAAAGTGACCAGCCTGACCGTCAGGAACTGATGGACTGGATAGATACGGTTACAACCTATAAGGAAGGGAGTCATAAGATTATCGGACCGAGGAACATGGAAGACCTTCTCGAGGTGGTCAAGAGCTTCTACTATCACAAGTCCATGAAGGGAAGCAACTCCATCAAGGTCGTGCTGCCTGCGGTGCTGAACTCAAGCAAGTTCATCCAAGACAAGTACTCCAAGCCTATCTACGGCTCCCAGATAAAGAGCTGTACATACTCTCCTGAGGAGGCTACCGCATGGATTTCATACGAGGATGACGGGGTGACGGTTCAGAATCCATATAAGCACCTTCCTCCGGTTGGAAATTACATCGAGGTAGATGACAGTCTAATCGATTATGACTGTGAGGATGAGAATATGACCGTAGCCAACGGCGGAGCCGCGCTCACAGCATATTCAAAACTCCAGTTCAGCGACATGGTGGCGACGGAGGCATTGAGCAAGGCACTTCTCAGATACTGCGAACTTGACACCATGTCGATGGTTTTCATCTGGGAGTTCTTCAATAACGAAATTTTTGGAAGGTAACGACGTGCACTATTATATTGAATTTGTAAGAAAATCTCATAATCATGGTATAAAACACCTAGATAAATGAGATTAGTAATGAACAAGAAAGAACTGGCAATTAGTATTATTTCCCATATGAGGTTCAGTGCTGTTCAATATATAACAGAAAAAGACACATTATTGCAAAATGCAATTAGTGAATTCCATTCAAAATCAGGATTTGTCTCTAAAGCGATGGAACATAAACTGTCGCTTCTACTGGAACAATCCTTTGAAGAAAGGAAACATTTTTCTGTATCCAGTATTGATATGCCATATTCTCTAATGAACGGTTCCTATTTCAGGATGTGTATTGACGACACTCTTGTCGAGGGGCAGGTGTCGATTACACCGAAAATAATTTCCGTGGAAATAACAGAGCCGTATTCCGGACGCTCTGCCACGAGCAAATTGGCAATGCTTGCACCAATAATATGGACAGTTGACCCCATTACTGGAAGCGAAGCAAACAAATCAGGCAAAGAAAAAGCGGTTTCTTTGCTCACCGATATTTACTATACAATTCTAATGGAAAACAAACAATAACTTCTTATCTTGCAAATATATGACACGAAAAGATAAAGAATATTTCCTCTTTGACTTTATTCCCAAATTCAAGAAGTCAATAGAATGGCTTTTCAACAGAGAAAACCTAGACGGAATCTTCCCTGTCTATTTTATTCTATATTCCCACAAGAATAATTTCCCAATACATTTTGCAAAAAAAGGAAAAATGACCGGGTATGAAAAAGGCCGGGACATTCTCCAAGATAAACTATATGAAGCCTCATTGCCGGTGTTGGGTGGAGATGATGCAAACATTGAGAAGTTATCAGCCTCACAGATATTAATAAAATCTATAGATAGGGGGTTGTTCGACGAATGCTACACCTATCTTGTGGAAGAAGTGTTGTGCGCGACCGATCTTGCAGATGGAACGCAGATGAACCCGAATTTCCGAATTGCAAGAACTATTGCAAATATTATATCTGAGCACGGGTGCAATGATGTTATGTGTGCATATTCCGGTATCGGAACATATGCTGTTGCATGTCGGCAGTTTACATATTTAGGAGTCGAAGGCTATGCTCCAGCGAATCTCATCGCTGAATTCCTTTGTTCGGTATATGACATTCCTAATAAAGAATTCATCACAAAGAACCCCTCCGAACGACCAGATAAAAAGTATGATGCCGTTATTGGAAATCTTCCAGTCGATGTTGATTTCTTCAATGTTCATCGATGGGAAAGACACCATCAGTCATTCAATGATTTGCAAGACGCTTTCATAAATCAACTAGTCAAACGGAAGTTTTCAAATAAATGCGCAGCATTACTTGTTCATTTTGAGTTTGCCAATAATTTTACCTATGACACAACTAGAAGGTTCATCTGTAACAAGGGTATGCTTGAGAGTGTTATCGCTCTCCCAGAGAATATTTTCAAAGAATCGTTTGGCCCCTCATATATTCTGGTACTTGATTTCGAGAGACAGCATGATTCCGCTATTTTTTACGATGCTCGCCAAAGTTTGAATCGGCAAAAAACATATGGATCATTATTCGACCGGAATGATTATGATTTACGAGAATGTGTTAGGGATACAGAGACTATTATCGTAAGCTATGATACGATTAAAAAGTTGTCATGGTCATTCAATCCGTCCGCTTATCTGCAGGATGCCGAATGCAGAGAGGGAATGGAACTGGTAAGGCTTGGTGATTTGGTCGACATTCCTTCATGGACAATGGCTAAAGGTGAAAGATTCATTTCCTCTGACCGATTATCAGATAGGTTCGAATTCATATCAAAGCACATTGTCCCAGAAGCTCCTTCGAAAACTGATGGCGTATTAGTAGAAGGCCCGTCTGTTCTATTAGCACTGTCCAGAGGGGCAAGAAGAGAGATTCAGAACTTACGTTGTGGCATATGCGATGAACCGGGACAATATAGTGTCGAATTCTTTTTGCCGGTTCTGAAGCCGAAAAAGGACAAAATATTAGCGGATTATCTGGCGCTTGCACTAATCTCAGATTCATCATTTGCACGATACTTGAAATCTGTTCAGGAATATTGGTGCGATACAGTGCGCAGCTCATATCTCTTAGAAAGGAAGATACCGGTATTGACTGATCTTGCGGCACAGAAAAAAGCTGTTTTAGATGCTCTTGGTAGAGCGGATATGGCAAATATCACCTACAACATAATAGTTGCTGGAGCCGATGAAAGGGTGCAACGATATAGGTGCTTGCTTTCCAAATATGGTTGTAATATCATCTCTACAGTACAATGTGTTCATGGTCCTGGCGGACTAGAGGAGGTTCTCCATGAGTTATCTTCAAAAGGAGTACCGCTATCAAGAAAAGTTGACGCAGTTATCTTCGAATCAAACATTCCTTATTTAAATATTAATGACACAGAAGAATTTAGCGGACTTGATGCAATTCTGGATCTTAAGCTATCAAGAGATTATGATAACATCCCGTTTTTTGCGTCATCCGATGAGTCCCTCGATATCATACAATCAAAGGCAAGAATCTCTTTAAGAAGGTTGATGTCCCTTAACAATGGTCATTTCTTCTTGAACGACGAAAAACACTTTCCTTCGGAGGCCTTATTTTCTTCTTTACGGGAAGAACTAGACCGTATGCTTTCTCCCGAAGCAAGGGTACGTTCCCGTCACAAAGAGGTCTTTGAGGCAGCAGAATGGATAGACGAACATTATCCGGAAAAACAGATTCATTCTTCGGAAATTATTTCTGATTTTCTTATGGCAATAGAAGAAGGGGTGGAAACGCAAAAGAATTTGTCAGATTTACGAAATGTAGCCCACCGAATAATTGAAATACTAAAGGAATACAATGCTGTGCCTCAATTGGATAATGGGGCAATTCCGCAACTGTTATATGAGAATGAGTACAAAGACAAATCTTCGGGAGTAGTATATCATCAAGATTTCTCTTTGATGCCTCGCTCGCTTTCATCTTCCCTAGTTTCTTTGATTAACATTGGGAATGAAGCCACACATTCTTTTTCGCATAGTCGCAATCTCGGAACATCAATGTTGCAGATATTAATGGAATTCATTTGTTGGTTCTATAATAATAAGCAAGAATTCTCTGAGACGCTGACCAATTATTGGCATAAAGGCAATAATGTTGAAGAGAAATGGATAGATAAAATAGGCACGGTGAATATGAAAGTTGTCGGACACGAACAAGTATGGTTCTCAGGTGATGTTAGACTATTCATAAAAGGTAAGACGACATTGACTATCGGCGACAAGGTTCATATTCTTAAATGCAGTCCGAATAATTTGCCGCCAAAGGTACCTGAACTCAAATATCTTGCCTTTCCCGAAGACAAAAATCATCAGGGCGGATATTACGTGGAGAAAAAAGAGAAAGAATAGCCTAGACAAAAGGCGAGTCTACTTATGAAGACTTTCCTTATACCTTAAAATTACGTCTTGGACAAATACGGTTTGTTCCACTCCGAAAGGGGCGGTAAATAACCACTTATGATCAGAACCTCCAGATAATATTTTTAGTCCAATATCGTCGCCAAACGGGCAACTTTCGTCTTCTATTTTGTGTAAAAGAGCCTTAACTTCTGGGCTGTTTCTATTAAACATATTGAAACGGCCGTTATTTAGACATAATAAAGAATCATGTTCTTCAAAAAACAAGATGATATCCGTAGTGTTCCAAAATTTTTTAGTGTTATAACGTTTTGTGTTTTTAAGGATTTTCACAACAACGATTCCACTAGTATTATCTTTTCTGAGTTTGTCGATGCGTAAATAAATGTCTGTGTAGTCCATACGATATTTTTCTTTCAAAGTTAGTTAACTTTTTAAGATCGATGTCACATTTATCTACTAATATAGAATAACACATCAATTTTGGGATATTAAATCGGTAAAGGATAGAATATCACCTGGAATCCGGTATTGTAGATTACCGCTATCTCTAAGTTCCATAAGAAGTCGCCCCATAAGATTGGGACCGGAGTACTCTTTCCCGTCGGGGGTGAGCTTCGCTCCGTATGTGTCGGCGGATTTGTTGAATGTGCTCTGATCCTCTACTATGTAAAGTCCACGGCTTTTTTCGAGTTCATCACGGAAGGCCTGACTTTGCTGAAACTTCGTCATAATACAGAACTTGAGCACGTCAACAAAGATTTCTCCCCAGTCGGATCTTGCGCCAGATGTCTTCTCGAAATGTTTAGCCTTCATTTTAAGTCCCTGACCTTTTATAGAATAGATGACCTTTCTGGCATCAGGGTCTTTGAACTTCAGTACTTGAAACAAACTTTCGGCACAATAGAACTTAACACCATCAACGACAAGTGGAGTCTGAGCGAAATTGGAAAACAAACCCCAGTCGCCCTTGGATTCACAGAAAGCAGCGGTCTTATCTGCCGGATAGTGATTCCAGGAGTAATACTCGGGGTAGTTCTTCTCTATGAATTCGCGTACATGCATAACTTACCTGGAAAGAATACGGACGAAGGATTCAGGAAGAAGGACCCGGTCATTTCCGATTGCCCAGGAAAACATTGGTGAAATCTGCTGAGGTGTATATCCGGCTTTTGAGATTCCTATCTCCCTGACAAGGTAGCGCCTTTCAGGATGAGATTCCACATCCGTGCGAAGTCTGTCCACCTGAGCAGCAATGTCATCGATAGAATGCCCAATCGTATAGACAGGATATCCAGTATTCGGATGATGATGAAATCGGCTTATCCTGACATCGAAGAAGCCCTGTTCGCCGTTCGTGTCATCATCATTCGTCCCGTACACCACGACATCGTCCTCCCTCCATCTTTTCGTACTAGGAGGTGTAATTCCAGTTGGTTTCCAGGACGTTCCGTCAATTGAATTGATAATGGATATCATATCATCAGGAAGATACACAAGAGCCTTCTTGATAATATCATCCGGGACTCCCCAGAATGCTGCGGCAACTCCTCCGGCCATGCAGGCGAGGGTATCGGAGTCACCACCCATGTATATTGCCCTTTTGATAGTTTCCTCATAGCTATCTGAAGCGAGAAACGCCGTCAGTGCATCCTGAACAGTCGTCTCTGCGGCAAGAAGAAGTTCGTGCGCTTTAGCTTTATCCGTACTTCTCATTGCCAGTCTCATCTGCACATCGTCTCTGACTTCATTATATCTTCGAGACAATCGATAGCCGAACGTCTTTTCAAGATATGTCTTGATATCTTCTTTTGACGATCCATTCTTTGCCATCCAGATTGCCACAGCAATGGCCTGGGCACCAGCGATTGCGCCGGGGGTGTCGTGGCTTGGCAATGCCGACTCTTTTGCCAACTCCAGTGCTTGCTCCAACGTATCAGCCATAAATCCCACTGGGCTGACACGCATTGCGCTTCCATTGTGGGTGCTTCCTTCCGGATTTCTTTTTCCTGTTTTGAGGAACGCCTTGAATCCCTGGCCATAGCCAGCATTTGGATATGTTCTGCCCCATTTGAGCAGAGACTCATCAATTGAGACTTTATCCCTGTTCAGCATCCATTCAGCTACAGCCATCGTCAAGGCGGTATCGTCTGTAAATGAGGAACTGGACGTAAAAAGACCAAACCTCATAGATGAAACACTGCTGAATTCGTGTACTGAACCGGCAATGTCTCCTATTACGGCACCGATTATTCCCTTTGTCATATATGAAACTCGCATTTACAAACCGATATCTGTAAATCATCAGCGATTTCATCACCATACATTGCTGCAGCAGCCTCGCATTTTGATACTGCTTGTCTCGTATAGCACCAACCTTCAGCATCACCACTCAATTGTTCCTGGTCCCAGATCTGTTCATCGGTGTCAAATGTATATTCATTAGGGTCCAGATGTGCCTTCATGTCGTTGAATGTTCTCTCAAACAACTCGTCAGCCCTTTTCTTAGCCGCCTCAAATGTACCATATACGCAAACTGGATGGCGTGAACTATCGCCAAACTTTCTATTTAATTCATAGTCAATGATATAAACGAACTGTTTCATGAAATAATAGCTATTAAATATTAATAATTAGTGTTATTCCGAAAATCAGAACTTCTTGAAGAGCACTGATGATCCCTCGACAAATTTCAGTTTGCCGCCCTTGAGTGCAAGTTGCACAGTGTCAATCTGAATCGGCCTAACTTTGTTCTCATCCAGAACTGCACAATAATACCCATCGGACAGCCTCTTCCAATTATACGGCCATGTGAATAGTTCAACACCTATTGTCTTAAGAAAATTGGACACAGCAATCTCGCTTGGATAGGAAGCTTTCCCCATCATTTTCTTAATGGTCGAGATATTACCTGTGAGCTTATTGGCCAGATACTTTCTGAAAAACTCTCCGGCAGCTTTTACTTCATCAGGAATAGAATCACCTAAAGCATCTTCAGTCCTTCGAACAATGTAAGGATTTACTGGCTCTTTGAAACCGATGTGGTTATCAGGAAGGATATCCGGAATCTCTACTGTATATACGTAGAAAACCTTAGCGTCAGTATGCTTGCCTGCATAGTTGGCTGCTGTGCTGTAAACAGGCGAAACATTGACGCCATACCCGAACTTTACTTTCCCGTCTCCTTCTAATGCATGGGAGAGGTCAAAATGATCAAATGGGTCGTTTGACGTGCCGTGATAGTAGATGGCCATTTTTTTTGAAGCAAGGTTATGTACTATAACAACGTAATAGGTTTTCTATTTCCAACGTTGTTTCTGGAAAAATTTTTATTTGATAATTGTACCCCATTCCTTTGTCTATGAATGTACCAAGATAAACATTACCAAATCTTTGTATTTCAATGCAATAACTATGACAATTCAGCTTCAACACATCTTTGTCAACAACAACACTTGCGAGCCCGATTTTAACTTTGTGTAAAGGCGTAGTCAGTGTTATGGGCAAATAGCCGCCAGATGTGGGCGTAATCCAGAATTCTTTCTTTCCGGATTTTTCTATCCAATCAAACATTCGTTGCCCGCATTCGAGATATTTTTTATTCCATGCTGGACTTTTTCTATCGTCAAATCTAATAATACTCGGAAATCTGCTCTTAGATTCGTCAATAGTGATTTCAAGCATCCTAATAACACGGGCAATATCTGTATCAAATGCCCTCGCTCGAATTATTTCATTACCGATTACGACATCTGGCCCTCTACCAGTATAATTTAATAATGAGTCAGCCGTCATATCCGTATGAAAGGCAACTCCAGCGACATCATCTATTAGTTCATAACCTTCCAAATATATTTTTACAGATGTGACATTTAAGTTAAAAATACGGTATTGTCTTCCGCATTCAATTACATTCACAAATACTGGGAAAATCAGTTCAATTTTATTCTCCCAACTTAGATTATGTTCATCGATGTAATCCTTCATCATGAACAACAACCTCATCGTTAATGCGTATGAATCTGTCCTAAGCCGACTGACGTCTTCTGATAGTTTTGTTGAATCTGGTATCATAATATGGTGATAGGCCTGATAATCTTTTGTAACTCAAAACAATAATGATTTTAAACTCTCCCCACATTCTCTATGTTATGCGTCGCTTCGTAATCCGCTTTTGCTATCACTCTGCAAAGAGCGAGCAGTTTCATCGCATCGCTACAGTTTTCAATATCCTTCTTGTCCGTCAGATGTTTCTTACCCATATGCCATTTGATAGCGAGCATCTCGTCGAGTTTAAGCTCAAATCCCCAGTGTAACAATAATATCACAGATTTGTCACCATGTCCGCCAATAGGAAAATGTCCTTTCTTATGTTTAGCAACTCCATCGGGATAAATGGTGTACTCATCATATTTGCATACATCATGCAAGAGGGCTGCAACGGTTACGGCCTCCTCCGTCAATTCATTCTCCAATGATGGATCATTTTTGAGAAGTATTTCTCTTTCTCTCATCGCACAATCATATACCTCAAGAGAATGTTTTACAAGACCTCCCTTAAAGTTGTTGTGATAATCTACGGATGCCGGTACTACAAAAAAGTCATTCATCTTCAAAATATCAAACAGCCTTTCCGTCCCCGGCCTATCATACTTCTCAAGCAATTCACGAAAACGTTTTTCTTCATCAGTTACAGTTTCTCTGTCTTTCCGACGCATGTTTGCTTCTGCAATGAACTCTTCTTCGTTTGAAACGCAAATGCCACCTTTCTTCAAAACATCAAGAAAGGACTCAGGAGTGGGGTCAATAATCTTTGTCATATGTTTAGTACTTGTTTGTCTTCTAATATTTTGATGCGATGTATACAAATACGGAGAATACTTCGCATATTCGATTCATAACCGAATGGTCGGATAAATCCACATAATAGTCGGGATGTCCTATCTCGCTATTCCGTTTTGATTTCGATTCATTCAAGCATTTCTTTATGTACAACTCAAGACTATAGTTGGGAACATGATTCTGGTAAGGAAGAATTGCAAGGTTTTCCTCAAAATACTTGCATATTGTTCCAAGCCCGGCACTGTTGTTAAGAAGGTGATAATCATAAACTATGTCGCTAATAAGGTCTCTGCCATACTTAAGTTCATAGAAAGACTTGAAATAGGGCTCCAAGCATTTGTCACAACTGTCTCTCAAGGCTATTTTCCTATCTTCTGCCAATTCTTTTTTGAAAAAGTCAGGAAGTGAACTCAACAATCCATGGAAAATTGAATTCTTGGATATTTTCTTATCTCCATAAGCCATTATTTCAAACATGGTTTCCAAATTCTTTTCCAGATTAAAAGAGGGTTCAATACGGAACTCTGCATGAAGCTCTTTATAAAGCATTGGTTTCAGACTTTCCCATTCATAAGACGGTGTATATAGTTTATCGATAATTACCGTTCTCGTTTTGTCAGTATCTAATATTGGAAGTACTTTCGCTTGTTCTTCTTCTATTACATAATTAGTAAGTCTGATTATTGAGTCATTCCTGTTGAATAAATCTTTATCTCCGAAGATGGCACTTAATGCAGAATCGCTATTGATTCCTTCCGGAATGTCTTTCCGGAAATAATCATATACGACCTTTTTCTCATCTTTATAATCTTCTTTCTTAAATAGATATTTGACCGCTTCATCTTTTATCTTCTGTCGATATGTTCTCGGTTGACGTCCGTTTTTCATACCGACCAAAGATATAATTGCTGAGCTCCGCCCTTTTTGGGCCGTATAGACAAAAATGTCTGTTTTATTTTTTATCCAGCCTCTTAGAGTTTGTTCATTAAGATTAGGATAGATTGCCAAAATTTCATCTTGTAGGTCTGATTGAAACATCGGCATTCCCTCATTCTCAAGTAGCTTCTTGACTGAACCTAAAATCTTCTCTTTTTCGGCATCGGAATAGCAAATTCTTCCTGAAACCATATTTCTGGATCTTCGTTGCGCCACCGATCCTCCGACTCTATAAAAAGCATCTTGTATGCTTCCGAGATTCTTATATAATCTAGAATATCCATCCACCTCAGCTTGTTTTTCAAAACCCACCAAATCGTTTGGATGATTTTGAAGATATTGCCGAGCATATTCATCAAGATCAAATTCAAATTTTTCGCTTTCGCGATTCATCCAGAACTCAGTTTTTCCAAGAGGATATGGCTTCCAACATTTTTCTCGTTGAGTTGCGTTCAATAACGTAGCAAGGGGGAGCTCGTCATCTATTCCGAATCTTTTTGCATATCGCGAATAGACTTTGCGAACTTCATCTGCCAACACGGCATTCTTAATGGAATCCGCCCCAAGTTCATACAAAATCCAACATACTCTGGGGGCACGATCTCTCAATTTATCCCAACGCAATGCAACATACTTAACCCCATCTTTTGCGTCCCAGATAAACTCTCTGGAATGGCACACTAAGCTATCGAATGCATCTCGAAGATCTTTATCTTCAAAGGTTTCTTTTAAATAAGGAAGGAAATCCTCCTTGTAACGGATGTGTATTACATGTTCCCTAAAATACGACAAAAAAGTATCATAATTTTCGCTGATGGGATTAACATTTTTTGTTGAAATTATACTTTCATATTGCTTTGACTTGGATTGTTTCATTCCAAGAAGGTCACCAAAGAAAAGAAGAGTCCTTTCATCTTGATTCTCAATTCCGGTTTTCACCTTGAATGTTTCCAATGTCACTGTTGACCCAAGACTGTCAGCAACTCCCTTAATGTCATCAACAAGCTGCGGGTCAGCGGATATTCCATCAACTGTTTCTCCATTGAGAAGAATTTGTCTGCAATCCGAGTCAAAATCGTCAAGTTTGTTACTAACCGTTTGTGCCGATGTGCTTAATAATTTGGCTATTTGATTTCTGGTCAATGGTTCACAATGCCCCGGAGAATATACATACGATTCAACGATAGCAGTCTTTCTTCGGGCTTCAGTCTCCGGATACCTGCCATCTGCTTGAGCGCGCTCTTCTAGTATTTTTTCATATTGAGATACGAACGCCTTAAGACGTTCATAAAAGGATGCTTCGATAGCAATATTTTCGGGGAGACAATGGTTGGTGGTGATAGTGGACATTGATTGGTTATTTTAAATGCTTTTCAAATATAATGGTTTTTTCTCGATTGGGAATCAGTTATGTTTCATCTTGAGGGGTCCAATCTTTTTGAGTTCAGCCACATATGGGATCCACATCGGTACTCGTTTGTCGATCTTTCCGATGTTCTTCGGAGATTCCGGATTCACACCAGCCGCATCACATCCGGTCTGGAAGAAGCCGGTGGCACTGACGAGAAGGTCGAGGGTGGCAGCCGGACTGTCCTGA
>DCHP01000012.1:16712-20148 GCA_002315675.1 Rikenellaceae bacterium UBA1749
GATTCCGGAAGGAATGACCGGATCTTTTCGGCCAGATGCTTTTCCCGGGGTGATATGAGAAGGACAACTGCCGAGTCTTCGAGGTGGTTGGAGGTGAAGATGAATCTGCCGTGGCAGTAGTTCCTGAAGTCCGCCACCTGGCAGGTAGCCCAGCCGGACTCGGTGAACTTGCCTTCGAGAAGGTTTGCCACAGGTGTGCCCCAGCTGCCGTGAAGGATGGTGAAGTGACGGATTCCTGAGATGGAAGAGATGTCCCAGGACTGGTCGGAATTCGTCCGGAGATGGTATCTTTCAGCAAATGGTCGGAAGATTTCAGGGTCAGTGACATCGGCTCCAAAGGCTTTGGCAAGAAGTGCACAGTATACGATGGGAGTGCCGCAGGATACGAATCCGTCGTGAGAGTGTGCTTCGAACCGGAAGTCGTGTGCCGAAGCCCCGGCCTTCTCGAAGAGGGGCATGAGCTTGTTCCGTTCGCTGCTGCTCAGGCAGATGCAGGCCGTATCGGATGGATTCACCGAGAGGCATCGCTTGGCTGCAAACTCGATGTCACTGTTGTGGCCCCCGGCACTCAGTAGGAGGACCTTCACTTTCGAGAGGGTCTCGTCGCTGAGAGAGTTCATTTCGAGGGGAGTCATTCCCCGGCCAAGACCGGAAACAGAACCGTAAAGGAGGGCTGCAAAACGGGCAACTCCGTCCATTCCGCCAGAACCGACTGCTATGAGTGGTTTCTGGGAATTAGATAAGAGAAATTGACGGAGACCGTCGGTGTTGTGATTGGAAACAAGGGATAGGAGATTCTGGATTTCGTTAATGGTCTTCATGTTGATAAGTGGGATATGAGTTTTGTATACATACCCACTATGAACTTGAATCTTACAAAAATTTGATAATACCACATATCCTGCGTAAATTTGTAATACAGCATGACGCATTGCCTGTTTCGGTTCAATTCATCACAAGTTGTTATAACCTTTTTTCGATGAAACAAACCAAAACACAATATACTATGAAGAGAAATCTTATTCTTATTGCCGAGCGCAATGCAAGTGAAGCTATTAATGCCTACAATCACGAAATTCAGTCTAAAGATTGGATGAATGAGGTAGACGAGGACGAAATCTACGCATCTATCAACTCTCCAGAGTTTAGAGCATATATGGAGATTCTCGGACTTGATGCAACGGACAATTGCCGTCAAGCTGTCTAAGGGAGCCACTTAACAAAGGGCTCCCTTTGTTATTCCCAAATCATTCCTTTGCTTCCCATAAACGAAACACTCCTTGAAGCCACTCCCGTTGCGTTTTCAAGAGATTCCCTAACCTGAGACTCTGATATTTTACTGATGTCGTTCCATCCTTTGTCGCAAATGTATGCAATGAACGCTGATGATGTCCAGTCCCCAGCACCTTCCCAATCAACAACATTGTCATTTTGTATCGGCGCGATGTTGTTCCATTTCCCACCTCTTAAGCGGAATCGCATTCCTTTACTGCCGAGTGTCTGGATGAAGAGCTTGTCAGAGAACTCATCCGTGAATGACGAATCGCTGATTTTCTCTCCGGAGAACTTCACTACATCACTAACCTGAACCCTTTTGAGAAATGCTCCAAGTTTCCCATCTTGAATGCCTTCCGGTTCAAAATATACCATTGTTCCTTTTTTTCGAAGTTCCTCCGCGATGATCATATTGCCTGCCGCAGGGTCATCGAAGAAGAATACGTCCGGAACAAAATCGAGCCCGTCCACAAACGACGCAGCCTCACCATTTCTAGCTCCGGGCTGCTTTTTCCGCGGGAACCGGCTGCCCGGGCTGGTCATCCTGAAGGACATCACATGCTCACCTTCCGGTGTCGTTTTATGCGTACAACGCAATAAACATGTCCCCCCATCTTTCTCATTTCTTACAAAACGGGTATCAGCCCCGTATCTCTCGAGATCTGATTTCATTTGATATCCCTGTTCTGATTGGTCCAGGATTGCCAAAGGGTATGTTTTCAAACCAAGGTAAGAAAGCATGCACATAACGTTTCCGCATGTTCCTCCAACTTCCTCCAATACCGTTTTCTCAATGAATTTCTTCTTTTCCGGTCCGTATGGATAATCACGGACAACAATGGTGTCAAAATAATACGCACCAGATCCAATTACTGTCCTTTTCATATTGGTATATACCTTGAGTTATTGAAATTATTTCATACTAAACCAAAAAAGCTGCTGGATTTTCACCCAGCAGCAGTTTACGGATTATGAGCATACATGATACTCACGCATAAGACCACCTAATGTGCGTTTTATGCTGTTTCGCACCCTATGAAGTCTTACTGACGCTGCGTCTGAAGTACACCCAAGAGCCTCTGCAATCTGCTTTGGCTTGTCTCCGTTGATTGTCATCAACAAAGCCACCCTGTCGTCACCTGTGAAGGTGTTGATGCACTTCCATATCGCCGCAAGATTCTCATTGCTGATAAGATCCCTTTCGGGATTGTTCTCATCAGATCTAAAACTGTCGATTTCAGGTCTAAGGTACTCGTCCCCTTCCTCGTCACAATACGTATGAGCAGAAAAAACATCGCCGAAACGTTGCTTTTTGTTCCACGCATTGATGCAACAGTTCTTCGCAACACGGTTCCCAAATGTCGCAGGCGAAGATTTCGTCTCGTCATAGCTCACCGTACTGAGAATCTTCAACGCAGAATCCTGTGCAAGATCCTCGGAATCCATCTCCTCCTCAATGGTGTCCTTGCTATATGCCTTATCAGCATAATCAGCAGCTCCCTTGAAAAGGTCCTGCAAGAGAATAGTGTTTCCGTTAACAGATACAGTTGTCGCGTCAGTGATGTAGGAATTTTTGTACTCTTTCATAGTATGAAGTTTTGAGACCAGTCGAACCCAGACCTTGGGGCTAAAAGTCCGGGGAAAACACATCCCCGGCAATCAGCTAAAACAACTTGTACGTTCAGCGCACAAAGTCTGATTCGGTCATCTATAAACGTCAGTATGAAAAAGAACTATCTTGATTCCTCAATTCTTAGCTATATGTACCTCGGAAAAACTGATTCCTTTCAGAAAAGATGAAAATATTTCAACTTTCAGTATCCGCAGGTCTAATGCCTTTATGCAAAGTTACTTCCAATAGGTGGAATATACAAATGAAAATATAAATGGCCACCGTAATTGGTAACCATTTATACTATAGATTCTTCACAAAAGTTTCATTTGCCAGAAAGAATTTTGTCCACCATTCCATATTCCTTGGCCTCCTGGGCAGTAAGCCAGAAGTTTCGGTCCATATCTGCAAATACCTTTTCATATTCTTGGCCGCTGTGCTGGGCAATGAGCGAGCACAGCTCCCTGCGGCACTTCTCTATCTCCTTCGCCTCGATAATGATGTCGGAAGCCTGTCCTGATGCACCTCCGAGAGGCTGGTGAATCATTA
>DCHP01000031.1 GCA_002315675.1 Rikenellaceae bacterium UBA1749
AAGATGGTACGCCTAAACAAAAGCCAGGCCCAAAAACAGGCTCAAAACACAAAAGTAATTCCGGGAATTAGGTTACAAATAAAGAAAGTTTGCGTATAAAAAACACGTAAATAATCGATTATCAGTTGGTTAATCTAATAAATTTCATAACCTATTGATTGTTAAAAATTTACGTTATGAAAACCAATTATCCAACTAACCTCACTGACATTCCGTGGCAAGCTATTGAAAAAATCATCAAACTGCAAGAAAGAACTAGAAAACATTGCTCTATGAGAAATTATGAACGCTATTCTTTACATCAACAAAAATGGATATCAGTGGAGGATACTCCCATTGGATTTCGCACATAGGTATTTCCGTAAGTGGAAACTTGAAGGGGTAATAGAGGATATACATGGATACCCTTCATGCCCTGGTTAGAAAACTTGTTGGTCGCGAAGAAAGTCCTAGTATGGGAATCATCGATTCTAGAAGTTTCAAGACATCTCATTGTGCAGACTCCTCATGTAAAGGCATTGTTGGAAACAAAAAGAGGATTTGAACCGAATTATTGTATTCCTGTATTTATTTGTATCTTTAAGGATTAATAATTAATAGTCATTCAAATATGAAAAAGATTGTATCTTTTTTTATTCTGTCATTAATTGTTGTTTCCATTAATGCTCAGAATGTTGTCAGAATAAGTGGGTCGGATGTTAAGGAATATAATCCTATGATTTTTGGCCAGTTTATAGAGCACCACCATCGTCAGATATATGGTGGACTTTTTGATCCGGGTAATCCCTTAAGTGATGAGGATGGTTTCCGTAAAGATGTTCTTGAAGCTTTAAAGGAAATTAAAGTCCCTATCGTGCGTTGGCCAGGAGGGTGTTTTGTCAGTTCATATCATTGGTTTGATGGCGTTGGCCCGAACAGAATCAGTGTTTTTGATAAGTCATGGCAAGTTGAGGATCCTAATACATTTGGTACGGATGAATATATCAAATGGTGTCGGAAAGTCGGATGCGAACCATATATATGTACCAACGCAGGGACCGGTTCAATGGAAGAAATGAGTGACTGGGTAGAGTATTGTAACTTGAATGTAGGAAAATGGGGAAAACAAAGAATTGCAAATGGATATCCTGAACCATACAATGTAAAATACTGGAGTGTAGGTAACGAGAATTATGGTAATTGGGAACTTGGTGCAAAAACAATTCAGGAATGGGGACCTTTTGTTCGTGAGAGCTCAAAATTGATGCGTTCTGTCTCAAACAAGATAAAATTGCTTGCGGCAGCTAATTTTGATCCGAATTGGAATATTTCCCTTCTGAACAATGCCGGTTATCTTTTGGATTATATATCAGTTCATGGTTACTATGGCAAAGGCAATGACCCTTATATTGTAAGTATGATGGCTACTGAAATCCCAGAACATCAAATTCAGGATGTAATATCTCTCCTTAATTCCAACGGGTATGGGAATGGAAAAATGAAGATAGCATTTGATGAATGGAATCTTCGCTATTGGTACCATCCGGGTCATGCAGATTATCGTAATGGTTTTGATATCCCGGCCAGGGATTCAAATGATATATCAAGGACATATACAATGGCTGATGCTATTTTTACAGCTTGTTTCCTGAATTCATGTATCCGTCATTGTGATATAGTTGATATGGCCTGTTTCTCTCCAGTTGTAAATACAAGAGGAGCAATATGTACAAGCAAGGATGGTATTCTCAGAAGGACAACTTTCTATACTTTTAAAATGTATACCAATATTCTCGAGAAATATTATGTCCCTACCACTGTTCAGTCTGATAAGTTAATTCATAATTCAAAGTCTGTCAGCCTAATCGATGTCATTCTTACATCCAATATCGACAAATCCCATCTGGTGTATTCTGTAGTCAACAAGGATCCTGAAAATGATGCGGTAGTGGAGCTGGTCGATCTTGGAACTGCAAAAAAAGTGAAGGCAATAACCTTGAGAGGACGCTGTGCAACAGACTATAATGATTTTGGGGATGAACATGTTGTCCCTGAGGAAGTTACATTAAATGTAAAAGATGGCCGAGCTACTATTCCTGCTCATTCAGTAACATTCATAGAAATTGGAAAATAGAAAAATGAAAAAAATCAATCGATTGTTTGCAGCAATATTGATAACAGCAGTATTTGCGTGCAATAACAAAGTAGAATCTTTCATTAATGAAGTCAGACCTTCTGCGACACCATTAATAACTGTTGATCCATATTTTTCTGTATGGTCATTCTCTGATAACCTGAATACTTCATTTACGCGCCACTGGACTGGAATCCCTCAACCACTGGATGCTTATCTTCGTGTGGATGGTCATGTCTATCGGGTTATGGGGCGTGAATATCCTGATTTAATGCAGGTCGTACCGGCTGCCAAGTATGAGCCATGGGATGCGACGTATATGATATGTGACCAGGATAAGTCACCTATTGGAAAATGGTATGAGGAAGGATATGATGATTCATCATGGCAAAAAGGGAAGGGGGCCTTCGGCTCATATGGAAGCTATATGACAGGCACTGTGTGGAAAGGCCTTAATGATATATATATAAGGAGATGTTTTGACTTGGATGAGAGTCAGATCAAGGATGGTCTTTCTCTTGAATATGTCTATGATGAGGATGTGGAATTCTATATCAACGATAGTCTAGCTATTGTTACAAAAGGATATGCAGAAGCTTATGAAGTATTGAAATTAAATGAAAAGCAACTTTCTTTACTCAAGCCCGGACATAATTTCATTGCGTGCCATTGTCTAAATAGATATGGAACATGCAATGTTGATTTTGGCTTTGCAATCCCTTCTCAGAAGAATGAAAGGAAATCTCTCGCTGTTCAGAAATCTCTGAATGTATTGCCTACTAGTACAATTTATTCTTTTGAATGTGGCCCGGTTGATTTGCAACTGACTTTCACATCTCCTCTTCTGCTTGACAATCTGGAAATGGTATCAAGACCGGTAAACTATATTTCGTATGAAATCAATTCCAATGATGGCAATCAGCATGATGTTCAGTTTCTCTTTACAGCAGATCCACGAATCAGTGTTGATCTTGCACCAGAACCTGTCATTTCTGAAACAGGAACAGGAAGCGGTTTCAAATATGCAAAAACGGGTACAATCAGACAACCTTATTTAGGAAAGAAAGGTGATAACATTAGAATTGACTGGGGGTATTTTTATTTAGCTGCATGTAATGGAGAAATTTTAATAGCCAGAACAGAAGATGCCAATGATGAATTCCTTGAAACAGGAAAAGTCACTTCGGATACAAATAATATCAGAACTGATAATTTCGAAAAGACTCCTGTATCCCTAGTTTATAACAGGGATTTTCCTAATGTTGGTGACAAAGTTCAGAAAGACTTTATTATGGTAGCATATGATGATGTATACTCGATTCAGTATTTCTGGAAGAATTTAAAACCTTACTGGAACCGCGAAGGGACAGAAACGATTCTGGGACAATTGGCAACTGCTGCGCATCAATATAAAGGGGTTATGAAAAAATGCACGAAATTCGATGCCAAGATGCTTGATGATGCTCAGAAAGCAGGTGGCAAGAAATATGCAGAACTTTGCGCTCTTGCCTATCGTCAATCAATTGCAGCCCATAAACTGGTAGAATCTGAAGATGGTGAACTGTTGTTTCTGTCAAAAGAATGCTTCTCAAACGGATGTATTGGTACAGTTGATGTGTCGTATCCTTCAGTTCCACTGTTCCTGCTGTATAATCCTGATCTTGTAAAAGGAATGATGAATCCAATATTTGAGTTCAGCGAGAGCGGGCGCTGGAACAAACCATTTGCCACCCATGACGTTGGCACCTATCCAATGGCCAATGGGGAAGTCTATGGTGGTGACGGTATGCCTGTTGAGGAAAGTGGTAATATGTTGATAATGACATATGCCATTGCCAGGGCAGAAGGAAATGCCGAATATGCTCAAAAACATTGGGAAACATTAAGTACATGGGCCAATTATTTGATGGAATTTGGAATGGATCCTGCTGAACAACTTTGTACTGATGATTTTGGAGGTCATCTTGCCCACAATGCGAATCTGTCAATAAAGGCAATATTGGGTATTGCCTCATACGGAAAACTTTTAAGTATGCTTGGAGACTGTGAAACTGGAGATAAAATCTTCGGCGAAGCTAAAAAAATGGCAGCTCAATGGGAAACAATGGCTAATGATGGTGATCATTATCGTCTGTCTTTTGATAGACCTGGGACATGGAGTCAGAAGTATAATCTTGTATGGGATAAGGTATTTGGTTTTAATATTTTTGATTCAAGGATTGCAGACACTGAAGTTGCCTTCTATTTAACAAAGCAGAACGAGTATGGTGTACCTTTGGATTCCAGAAAGAATTGGACAAAGACAGACTGGATAATGTGGAGTGCTACACTTGCAGATAACATAGAAGATTTCAAGGCATTAACTGATAAGATCTGGAAATATCAGAATGAAACCTATGCAAGAATCCCTATGTCTGATTTTATCTATACCGATAGACCTATGTATGCTGATTTCAGGGCTCGGTCTGTCGTCGGGGGCTATTTTATGAAGATGCTTGAGCATAAATTCTCTGTGACTGAATAAATTAAAAGAGGGTGACTCAAAGTCACCCTCTTTTAATTACATGTATGCTTGATTTTCAGAATTATGTTCGCCTATTTTCTTCCAGGAGTCATTATACATTTGAACATGACGCCAGGTTTGTGGAAATCAGGCTCTTCTCCTTCTGGCATTTGAACATAAGAGTGCCATTTTATTTCATTGCTATCCATATCTCCCCTGAAGAGTCCCATATAGAATCCGTTGCTCAAATCAAATCCTAGAGACTCAAGTTCAGATCTTTTGATACTTCCTTCTATGGTGTAGCCATTCTCTGTAATATGACCTGAAGTTTTTATTGTGGATAGGTGCCAGTCATAGTGGAAGTTTCTATAAAATTCAGTCATGTAGTTCATGCAGTCGCCATTAGGATCAATTTCAAAGCAATAATACTTGTCCATCGTTTCAGTTGGGCTGATAAACATTTCAGCCCTATCCCATATAAGAGGTTCGCTTGAATGAGTTGCAGGGTCTGTTAATGTTATTGTGGAGTCTATAACTTCAAACCTGAAACAATATAAATCTTCAGTACTATATGAACTGAATTTTGTGTCGTTGTATTCTATCGGACCAAAATCCTGTCCGACATCAATGATATTGTTACTTTGTAAGTTGCATGATACGCATGCTGCCAATAATAGTAATAGTAGTGCGTTTTTCATTTTTTTAATGTTTTCAATTTCCATCGTACAAACATAGAAATAATTTCCCAATAATAGATAATGGTGTAGGACCTGGAGTGGAAACTGGATCAAAGCTTTTATGTAACTATTCAGCACCTATGCCCAATATCAAAAGTGGATCTCTTTCTGGAATGTTTGCTTGATACATTGATGGCTGTTTTTACCCAGGGTGCTGAATTGTTACGCTTTTATTGTGTATGGCGAAGATCATATTGATGAATTTTGATATATTCTCTCCATTCCAATCATCATTGTTCTCAAAAAACAAAATAATCAATTCAAATTTACTATATTTGACTATTGATTATTAAAAATAAATATTGTTATGATTAGCAAGTATAATAGACTTTTTATCTATTTCATTTGTTTTGTTTCCGCAATGGGTGGCTTGCTTTTTGGGTATGACTGGGTTGTGATTGGCGGAACCATAAAATTCTATGAAAAATTCTTTGGTATTGAAGGTGATGCCATACTTCAAGGGTTGGCAACAAGTTCTGCCGTAATAGGCTGTATGTTCGGTGCGATGACTGCAGGTATGCTGGCGGATAAATATGGCAGAAAACCTCTTCTTGTCATGGCTGCTGTTCTGTTTACTGTAAGTGCAATTGCAACCGGTCTTTTCAACGATTTTTCCCTATTCTGTTTCGCACGGTTTATAGGAGGAATAGGTATAGGAATCGCTTCCGCGTTAAGTCCAATGTATATCGCTGAAGTCTCTCCAACAGAAATAAGGGGTAAACTTGTAAGTCTGAACCAAATGACTATAGTATTTGGAATCCTGCTGGCTCAAATTGTGAACCTTCTTATTGCTAAAAATGATGTTAATGGTGTTATTGATCCTTGGAATATAGAAATGGGGTGGAGATGGATGTTCTGGGCTGAAACGGTTCCTGCTGCAATATTTTTGATAATGTCTTTCTTCCTGCCAGAGAGTCCCAGGTGGTCAGCTTTGAATGGAATGGTTGAAGCCTCTCATAAATTGCTTTCAAGAATAGGTGGGCAGGAATATGGGGATATGGAATTGTCTTCTATTCTGTCTGCTGATCAGGAAAATAAAAACAAGGAACTTACAGGCCTCAGAAGTCTGTTTTCCAAATCCTATGCTAGAATTTTGACACTAGGACTTATACTTGCAATATTCCAGCAGTGGTGCGGTACGAATGTAATTTTCATTTATGCTCAGGAAGTATTTGCTGGTGCAGGTTATTCTGTAAGTGATGCATTCTTAAATATCGTATTAAGTGGTGCTGTTAATGTTCTGTTTACTTTTGTAGCTCTTTATACTATTGATAAATGGGGTAGGCGTTCTTTGATGTTGTTCGGTTCAATTGGTCTGGCGGTTTCATATCTAATTCTTGGAGCATGCTTCTATTTTGAAGTTAAAGGTTTCATTATGATATTGTTATCTGTTATGTCAATTGCTATTTTTGCTATGACGCTGGGCCCTGTTGTCTGGGTTCTGCTTTCAGAAATATTCCCTAACAGGATTCGTGGAATAGCAATGTCTGTAGCAACATTTGCTTTATGGCTTGGTTGCGGAACTCTGACATTCTCATTCCCTTCAATGAATGCATCCCTTGGTTGCAGTGGATCTTTCTGGGTTTATTCTCTTATCTGTTTTGCTGGATTTGCATATTTTGTCAAATATTGCCCTGAGACAAAAGGAGTCTCTCTGGAAAAATTAGAGAAGGAACTTATAGGTAAATAGTGAAGGTCAGGAGTCAGGATGGGATTACATTCCCCCACAACACAGAAAGAACAATAAGTAACCGGACAACGTTGCGGATATGAGTCGCTTGGGAAAATCTATTTTTAGTGCACTATGGAAAGTGCTTCTAATTTTATTTATTGGTTCAATATTCTATGTTGTAATATTGAAATGGTTGCCTGTTTATGTCACTCCACTTGTAGTTGTTCGTTCTGTTTCGAATATTGCAAATCCAGAATATACTACAAGAAAATCCTGGTGCCCACTTAAAAAGATATCTCCGGAATTGATAAAATCTGTTGTGGCAAGCGAGGATAATCGTTTTTTTGAACATAACGGATTTGATTTTGAGCAGATCGCTTCTGCAATGAAGGAAAATATAACAAGGAAAAGAGAAAGAGGTGCCAGTACAATTTCCCAGCAGACAGCGAAAAATGTCTTTACTTTTCAAACCCATACATGGATAAGAAAAGGAATTGAAGCATATTTTACCATGCTGATAGAATTAATATGGGGCAAAGAACGTATTATGGAAGTTTACCTGAATGTAGCAGAACTTGGTAATGGGGTCTTTGGTGCTGAATCGGCTTCCAGATATTACTATAGTAAAAAAGCCAGTAAATTGACAAGACATGAATCATGCCTGCTTGCTGCGGTGCTCCCATCTCCACGGAAAAGGAACCCTGTTAAACCTGGCCCTTTCGTATCAAGACGCGCTTTTGAGATATCGGAATTGATTAATAAATTGCAGTATCCAAGCTGGGTGAAATAAATTTTTAGTAATATTTTAGTATATTTGTTGTGAATGAATGGCACCGAGGTTGATTTCTTTACATATTTTGGTGTTTGTAAAGTAAGTCATAACTCATCTGGTCGGTTTAGATTTTTTTGCTGTTGGAGTTCATAGTCTTTGATGTTAGTGATTCTTTAGTTGAAAATAGAATTGTGTAGTATAATGTCCAGGGGATTTGTGAAGATTTGACCTTGCATGTATTTAATTCAATTAAATAGAATATTGTACAACTAAATCACAAAATTATGTCACTTTTTTTAATAAGTTTTGCAGCTATTATCTTTACCTGCATAGTTCTCGATAAGGTCTCCAACAGATTAGGAGTCCCTGCTCTTTTGGCATTCTTGATATTAGGGCTTATTGTCGGATGGGCTCATACGATTGATCGCTCGCAATACTCATTGATGGAGTCTGTTTGTAATATTGCACTTCTATTGATTATTTTTTATGGTGGTTTTGGTGTAAGGTGGCAGTCTGCAAAACCGATTATCAAGGAATCGTCGCTTCTTGCTTCTTTTGGTGTAGTATTGACAGTTTTTATAACGGGAATTGCATGTCATTATGTTCTTCTTTTTGATTGGACGGTATCTCTTCTTATAGCTGCAATTCTTGGATCAACAGATGCTGCATCCGTTTTTTCCATTTTAAGAACCCGGAAACTTGGTTTGAAGAATAATATCGCTCCAATGCTTGAAATGGAAAGCGGTAGTAATGATCCATTTGGCTATATTATGACTGTGATACTGCTATCAGTCCTTGCTGGTAGTCTTGATGCTTCACATGTGCTTTGGATGTTGTTCAAACAAGTATTTTTCGGCGCATTGTTTGGATTTGGTATCGCGTGGGGCGCTAAACGAATACTGCTTAGGTTTCCTATTTCAGTAGGTGGAATGAGTTCGCTATATATTATGGCTGTTGCTCTTATTGCTTATGCGCTACCTGGTGTTGTTGATGGAAATGGCTTTTTGAGTGTTTATATTGTTGGCGTGATACTGGGAAATACTCATATGTCTGATAAAAAGGAATTGGTGCATTTTTTTGATGGTATCGTCAACTTGGTTCAAATGTTGTTGTTCTTTTTATTGGGTCTTATGGCAAAACCAGCAACAATGCTTGATGCTATTGTCCCAGCCATTGTAATACTTCTTATTATGGTATTTGTGGCTAGACCTTTAGCTATTCATGCAATATTATTGCCATTTAGAGATCCAAATAATATTAGAAAATGTAAATATACTTTCAATCAGCGTAATTTTATTTCATTTGTAGGTCTAAGAGGTGCTGCTTCCATTGTTTTTGTTGTTATGGCAATATCCCAGAGTATGCTTGTCAGTGATGAAGTGTATAATGTGATTTTCTGCGTTGTAATTCTTTCAATAAGTATCCAGGGTTCTCTGATACCTTATATGGCTAAGACACTTAAAGTTATTGATGATGGCGAGGATGTAATGAAAACATTCAGTGATTTCTCTGAAGGTTGTGAAATGCAATTCGGGAAAATTCTTATTCCTTCAAATAGTTCATGGTGCGGGAAAAAAATAGCTGACTTGGATATTCCTAAGAATCTTATTCTTGCACTTGTGATACGTGGTGATGAGAAAATTCTTCCAAAGGGTAGGGTAACTCTTCTTGAAGGCGATGTTGTGATATGCGGATTGAAAGCGTGGAATCTTGAGGATGGAATCCAACTGAGGGAGCATAAGATGGATAACAACAGTAAATGGGATGGTGTTCTCATTAAAGACTATCCGACCCATCATGATAATGTAATTCTTATGATTCAAAGAGGGGATGAACAGATTATTCCAACAGGCAAAACAGAACTTAAGAGTAATGATCTTCTGGTTGTCCTTGAAACTCAAAACGGAGTAAAACGTCTTAAAACAACAGAAGCATAGATATATTTGGCTAATGATAGAAAATCCCCCGGTGTAAATATTTGATACACTGGGGGATTTTTTTATCATATTCTTTTTAAACTTTTATTCCTCTTCTTCCTGAGGCGGATTTTGAGGTGGATTTTGTGGTCTGCCCTGACCAGGGCCAGGACGCTGCTTTTTCATCATTTCATCGTATTTGGCTTTCTGCTCATCTGTCAGAACGGATTTGATTTGTTCTGTACGCTTTTTATGCATTTCCATCATTTCCTCACGGCTTGGAAATTCACCTTCTTCTTCCATCTCCTTGAACTTGGATTTCATTTCTTCCTGCTGAGTTGTCATGATTTTTGTCAGTTGGGATTTTTGATCTTCAGAAAGCGACAGCTCCTTGTCCATGTATTCAACGATTTTGGCAGGGTCCATTCCAGGTCCTCCTGGTCCTCCTGGTCTAGGTCCTTTCGGTCCTTCATTTTGAGGTGGCTGAGCCATGACGCACAATAATGTCATCATGACAAAAACAATTGTTGATAATAACTTTTTCATAATTAATGGTTTTTGTTGTTTGCTATTTAGATGGAATTTCCCATGAAAAGTTTAAAACAATTCACAGATTATGTAATCTGATATGAGAAAGTGCTCGGGTCTGATTTTTAAATACCCATTGGTGTATTCCATCAATCCCTGTGATAATAAATTTCGGGCTGAATTTAGAATCTTCTCGTCGGAAGTTTTAAGCCCTTTTGTGGTTCGAAGTGATGTCATGATAATTTCCTCTGCTCGTTGCTCAGAGGATAATATTTCTATTTCACAGCGCTCGCCATTCAGCCATTTTGTTAAACTTGAAGGCTCCCACCATCTTTTATTTTTACCATCAAAGGAATGGGCTGATGGTCCCAGTCCTAAATATGGAACTCCATCCCAATAACCGCTATTGTGAATTGCAGAGTACCCGGCTTTGCAGAAATTTGATATTTCATATTGACTGAATCCGTTACTCAGTAAGGATTCTCTCAGCATTTTGTAGTGTCTTTCGGAAACATCTTCTGATACCGGTTTTATATTCATTCTGTCGAATAGAGTTCCTTTTTCAATTGTAAGGTGGTAAGCTGAAATATGTTGTATGTCCAATTTGATAGCAGTGTCAAGGTTGAATTGCCACTGGGATTCAGTCATAAAGGGAAGTCCATAAATCAGATCTATTGTAATATTCCTAAAACCGGCGTCTTTGGCATTCATTACAGCTGAAATAGCTTGATCTGCGTTATGACGCCTGTTCATTGTTTTCAGATGGTCATCGCAGAATGATTGTATCCCGATACTTAATCTGTTGATACCTATATTATACAATGATTTGCAGTACTGCAGGGTTAAATCATCTGGATTACATTCGATAGTTATTTCTTTAAGATTCCCGGTGTCAAATCTTCTGTTAATAGAAAGGATTATTTCACTTAGGTCATCAATGCTTAGGGTTGATGGCGTACCACCTCCGAAATACAATGTTTTCAGTGAACCTCCTTCTGATTGCGTAATATCATTTTTTATTTTTTCAATGAATTTAGGATATAAATCCAGACAAGTAGTATGATAGAAATCGCAGTAACTACAGATACGTTTGCAAAATGGAATATGTATATAAAGCAACATATAACAAAAATAGCACTTTTTTTATTACCTTTGCGACTTAAATATTTGATATGAAAGCCTTATTAACGATTTTATTGCTAGTTTTATCAAATGCTTTTATGACCATTGCATGGTATGGTCAACTTAATTTTAATTTCTTTAAGGGAAAGTCTTTGATTGTAATCATTATTATTAGCTGGCTAATAGCTTTTCTTGAGTATGTAATAATGATTCCGGCGAACAGAATTGGTTTTGAGGGTACAGGTGGGCCTTTTTCGCTGATTCAGTTGAAAGTTATACAGGAAGTTATTTCGCTGACTGTTTTTGCTGCTTTTACAATTCTTTGTTTTAAAAATCAAACATTCACATATAACCATTTGATTTCAGCGATTTGTCTTATTGCAGCAGTCTTTTTCGCTTATAGGAAATAATTGTTTTTACAATTAATTTAAGTAACTTTGGAATGTTAATATTGAATATCT
>DCHP01000116.1 GCA_002315675.1 Rikenellaceae bacterium UBA1749
GCGGTATTCCGGCAAAGGTCTTCTCCAATTTGAAGAAGAAATATGTCAAGCTGTATCAAGAGTTTTGCAGTTGTATCGACTCGTCATTCCTTGACGATCCTACCAAGCATAACTACAAGGCTCTATTGGCAAAGAGACTTGAAATAGAGTAATAATTGCATCAAAATAGTTCGTCATCGACATAGCAAAGAGTTTACGGTATTGCAGTTCAAGGATATTTTCAGTAAATTGCAAGTTTGTCTCAGTGAGATTGGTTGGATATTGACTAATAACTTGCTATGACTTGACTATCAAAAGTCACATATGAACACTTCAATTAGTCTACTGATTTTCAATTGTCAATACATCCCGTATTAACAGTTTTATACAATTAATAAAGTTTATACAGCGCTTCCTGTATTAGAAGCACACACTTTAGTAGCACACTCTATGTTTGATTTAAAGAGTTACAATGATAATCTTGCTTGTATCAGTTCCAATGGACGGCAGCTGACGTATGGCGAGTTGGAAGAACTGGCCAGACATGTCTGTTCCCAGATGGAAGCACATAGGTTAGTATTCTGTTTATGTAGCAATACCATTGGATCTATAGTAGGTTACGTTGCATTTCTTAAAAACAATGATGCCACATTGTTGCTTGAAAATGGCATGAACAGGGAGGCCTTTGAGGAGCTTTTGAGTGTGTACAGGCCTAGTTATATTTGGGCACCGATAAATTCCAGACTTGTATTTTACGGAGAAAAATTACTTGAAGTTGAAGGATATGCACTACTAAAAACAGGTAATGAAACACCTGTAGCAAATGATTTGGCAGTAATGCTTGCGACTTCTGGCAGCACTGGTTCGCCTAAGGTCGTACGACTGACAAAGAATAATCTACGTTGCAACGCTGAGTCAATCATAGGGTTTCTGCATATTACCAGTAAAGAAAGACCAATACTGGGACTGCCCATGAACTATGCATTTGGACTGTCTGTAATCAATTCGCACTTGATGAAGGGAGCTACTTTACTACTAACAGAAAAATCATTTGTCGAGCGCGAGTTTGTAGAGTTTGCCATTGATAACGGTTTCACATCCTATTCCGGTGTTCCGTTTGCTTACAAGACAATAATGAAGCTATCCTTGTGGAGGCAGCAGATGCCGTCATTGCGTACGTTGACAATGGCTGGCGGTATGCCAGACTGGGAAGTAGTACATTTCTTTGACAATACCCTCAGACCACTTGGCAAGAAGTTGTATGTGATGTATGGTCAGGCAGAGGCAACGGCAAGAATTGCATACCTGGAGCCAGAATTCATCAGCAAAAAACCGGGTAGTATTGGCAAGTGCATTTCAGGAGGAGAGATCTGGCTTGAAGGAGAAGACGGAGAAGTCATCAACAGTCCATTTGTAAAAGGTGAGCTTGTATATCGGGGGAAAAACGTAAGCCTCGGCTATGCCGATAGTGCTGAAGATCTTACCAGAGGCGATGACAACGGTGGCGTCATCCATACTGGAGACATAGGATACATGGATGCTGATGGCTATTATTTCATAACCGGCAGAAAGGGACGATTCGTGAAACTTTTCGGTATCAGAATGAGTCTTGACCATATCGAAACACTTTTGCAACCATTGCTGACAGACTGCGCCTGCGTAGGTGACGATGAGCATATTACAGTCTATACAACAGACAAGAGTGAGAAATGGAATGATGAGAAATGGAATGAAGTGATTGACAAAATATCCATGCGTACGAAAATTCCAAGAAAGTCATTTTCTGTATACCAGATAGACAAGATGCCACGAGCTAAAAGTGGTAAGGTACAATATGCAAATCTGATAAACCAATGAAATACAAAATAACGGAAGATAGTGAGGAAATAAAGAAAATTGGTTACCAGATAATGGCTGAAAATCCTGTGAGATATCCAGATAGGCTATGGCAGGAATTTCAGCAGAAATTTCTTGAATTCTTGCCAGATGAAGAGCAACTAAGGGGAATATTTTCAAGTGCCGTATATCATCAGCAGATATATGGTACCAGCATTATGGACTACTTAACTTTCCGTTTTGAAGAAAAGAGTCATAAGGAGAAAATTGAGTATGTAACCTGGTTCAGCAGGTTTGTATATATGGCATTTTTGAACAAGGACAGGGATCTTCATCTGCTGGACAACAAGTTTGAGGCATATAACATACTGAAACCATACTACAAGCGTGAAGCTATCTCTGTTGGAAGCTGGGATGATTTTGAGATATTCTGCGAGTTTGTAAAAAGGTATAACCGAGTTTTTGTGAAACCTATCAATCTGGAATTGGCCGAAGGAGTACACAGACTTGTCATTAGAGCGGAGGATGATCTGAAGGTTGTATTCAGCGCCTTACTTGAGGAGGCTGATAAGCTTTATTGCGAGGATGTTACACGGGATGTTGACAAACGGCTCATTATTGAGGAGGAACTTGTACAGTCGAAAGAGATGGCCAGATTCAATCCTATGGAAATGTCGGTTCTAAGAGTGACTACTATACTGGTGAAAGGCAAGGTAAATTTCTTCTACCCCTGTTTCAGGATGATGTGCGGAAATGGAGAGGACCTGAAAGGAGAAATGTATAGTTATGAGGCACTAATAGATGAGAAGACAGGCCTTGTCGTAACCGATGGAATAGAGAGCAGATGTTCTATTGAATACCATCCAGTAACTGGAATGAAGATAAAGGGTTTCCAGATGCCGGAATGGGAAGAGTTGAGAAGTATGCTGGAGGAAGCGTCACTAAAGTTGCCGACACTAAGATATATTGGCTGGGATGTAGCTCATACCGATAGAGGATGGTGCATCATTGAAGGCAACACAAATGGGGAATTCTTTTTTCAGATGTGCGTAGGGCGTGGTGTTAAGAAAGAATTTGAGGATATGATAGGATTCCATACACCATTTGGGTTTATGCTGGAGGAAGTGGAACAATTAGTGGATAACAGAAAAAACAGACGCAAATAATTTACGTTTATAATATGGATATGAAAGAGAAAATTGCAACAATACTAAAGGAAAATATTGCCGGAGTGGACACTGAATCCAAGGCTTTGGTGGATGAGGGATACATTACATCGCTTGCCATTATTCAATTGGTGTCTGAGTTGGACATTGCATTTGACATTGAAATTACATTCGAGGCAATCACAAAAGAGAACTTCAACTCTGTAGAGGCAATTGAAAAGATGGTAAAAGAATACCTGTAAGGATGAAGAAAAAGATTTTCACAATCTACTTTATCGTTCTAATGGCTGCAATGGGAGGTATTTCCATTGCTACATTCGTTACAAAACATTGTCCCGAGACATTTCAAGGTAACAAAAAATCGACTAATGTCCCAGTCATTGAATCATTTGAGGAATTATACCCCTTTGAAAAAGAGGAAAGAGAACTACCTGGTACGAAAAAGATTAGCATCCCATGGTTTTTATCGAAGTATCTGAAAAAGGTATTACATGCGGAAGCTGGAATAGACTTATATACAAAAGAGATGAATCCTCTATATGAGCCGTTTATGAGTATTCCTGGATGGTATAATGAAGCAACAAAAAATGATATAATAATTAATGGGAGCAGCGTCATTGTTCGGCTTTCCAATGGCTATTACACTTTCCCTTTCCCATATAGCCGTTCTGAAAAATCATGGAATAGTTTGCTTGATTTCACAAAATGGCTGAAACCAATGGGTATCAAGTTCTTTCATATGATTTCAGCAGATAAGGGAGACGATAGTTTCGGAACATTTCCAGAAGGGATTCCCCAAGGATATGAATGTTTGGCTGAAGAGTATAAGGCGTATTTAGACGAAAATGGGATAGACTATCTGATGGCAAAGCCCAAGTTACTGGCCCAAAACAGTGATTTCTATTATTGGTTCTATAAGGCCGACCATCACTGGAATGTTCACGCAGGACTGCAGATGGCAAAAGAAAGTGCGAAGAAAATAAAGGAGCTTGGTTTTGAGGCGGATATTGATGCCCTAAAGAGGGAAAATTTTACATTGAGCATCTATCCTAATAGCTTTATCGGGAGCCTTGGACGTGCAATGGAGCCAGAATATATTGAGGATATGGAGGTATATTTCCCAATAAATGACACTAAATTCCATATTCAGATTCCAAGCCAGGGCCTTGACATTAGAGGGAACTTCAACGAAACTCTGATTGTGAATGAATATCTTTCAATGGATAATTCATCGTATCGTGCATTTTTGCACGGAGATAACCCCCTCATCATGATAGAAAACGAAAAAGTTAGCAATGAAACCAGGTTGCTGGTTATCAAACAATCAAAGGCGGATATCATGTGTCCCTATCTTGCCAATACTATACGTTATCTTGATGTGATAGATCCACGATGTTTTAACGGGAGCATCCGTTCATTCATAAAGCAGACACGACCAGATGTAGTGATGGTCTGTATTGATGTACCATGGGAGGGAGGCGAGAAGTCCTGGGAACTGAAATGAGTATAGTATCAACATCTTTCCTGTTTCTGTTTATGCCTGTAACAATTGGCATTTACTTTCTAATTCCTTTCAAGAATGGGCTGAAATGGAGAAATGTATTTATGCTACTTGTCAGTCTATTTTTTTATGCCTGGGGAGAACCTATTTTCATTATACTGTTACTGTTTCTGAGTCTTCTCGTATGGTTGTTAGGGAAAATGGCCGAAGGGCAAAGAAATACAGCTATTGGCAAATGGGCTGTTGCTTTGACGGTCTTTGTCAATGTTAGTGTCCTACTGAGTTTCAAATACTTGAGTCAAATTCTTGATGTATTGGGAGCACTATGGACCAAGGATCTGTCATCTTTCAGCACCACCCTGCCCATTGGACTTTCATTCTTCAGCTTCCATGCGATATCATATGTTGTAGATATTTACAGGGGACAATGCCACAGCCCCAAGAGTATTCTGAATACAACTTTGTATCTATCTGTATTTTTCAAGATGTTGCAGGGACCCATTATGACCTATCGTGAGTTCGAGCCTCAGATTGATCAAAGAAGTTCTTCCTGGAATAATGTATGCGAGGGAGTCTGGCGGTTAGCCATCGGATTCGGCAAGAAGATGGTTATTGCAGCTAATCTTGCACCCATGGTCAAATATATTTTTATGTCTGACCTCAGCATACTGTCGATGGCTGATGCGTGGATAGGTTGCGTGAGTTTTATGGTTTTCATGTATTTTGATTTTTCCGGTTATTCGGATATGGCAATCGGGCTCGGACGTGTATTCGGTTTCAAGGTACCGGAGAATTTCAATTATCCATATATATCAACATCCGTATCAGAATACTGGAGGCGGTGGCATATCACTCTTATTGACTGGTTCAGGGATTATCTTTATTATCCAATACTTTTAGGGCCTTCAGTGAGACTCAGAAAGTACCTGCTTCGGCATAATATAAGCAGTCAGGTTGCTAAATCAATACAGAATATTTTTGTACCAGCATGTGTATGGTTAGTGACTGCACTATGGCACGGAACCAACTGGAACTACACACTATGGGGAGTACTGAACTGTATAGCAATAGAGATTGAGTTCTATTTTCTAGCGCCTAATAGCAAAAGGGCAACTGTGCCAGTTCGGTGGATGGGGGTAATGATGTTTCTGTTACTGACAGTACCACTTATAAATACTATATCCTTTGAAAATGCATGTCTGTATATCAGAGCAATGTTTGCTGGCACCGGACAATATGGAATTTCGTTACTGACGGGAAGTTTATTGGATCATGCCATAATATTCCTGACATTCGGGATAGTGGGTTGTTTCCCTGTAATATCGTCCTTGAAACGTAGGTGGTATCCTACCGGAAAACGGACAATGAGCGTGATATGGAATACTGCAGAGGTGGTTCTGATGATGGCTGTCGTCATCGTAGCTCTGGCCTATCTGTTCAATAATGGAAAAGTTTGGTTTTTGTATCAGCAATGAGAGAAATATCAATAGTTAAGGAACATGCCATTTTTCTGGCTTCAATGTTTATCACCATTCTGACATCCCAGGCTACTATGGTAGTGGATGCTTCGGTTGGTGGTAACCTGCTGGGAACAGATGCCGTATCTGCCGTGAATCTTGTTATGCCAGTGTATGAATTGTTTTATGCGCTTGTCATGATGCTTGGGATGGGGGGATGTACAATTGCCTCAATGTGCCTTGGAAGGGGTGATATGTTTGCTGTTCGCAAGCACTTTACGGCTGCCGTAACTTCATCTGCTGTGATTATAATCCTGATGGGCATTGGGATATTGGTTTACCATGATAAAATGGTTGAACTTCTATGCGGAGACTCATACCTATACGAGTTAACAAGGGATTACCTTGAGGCGATGGTGCCGTATTTCGTGATTGCCGGGGTGTCTATGACTTTTATGTTGTTCACTGCGATGACTGGCCGGCCCGTACTTGTTATGTGGTGCGTTATTATGCAGTTTATAGTAAATATAACAAGTAATATCCTATTAATAAAAGTGGCAGGAATGGGTATTGAAGCGTTGGCTTATTCGTCGGCTTTGGCCAGTGGTTTAACGCTATTAATGCTTCTAACATATTATCATAATAACGAATGTCCATTCAGAATAGCAAGGTGTTCCTTCAGGGAGTTTTGGAGTACACTTGGGTGTAATGTCAGGTACGGAGGGGGATATATTGCTGTGAATCTAGCGTATATGACAATGGCGTATTCAATGAATTCACTGGTACTGAGGTTATCTGGCGAAGATGGTATGTTTTTATGGTCTGTTGTGATGATGATTTATCTTACAGGTGATTATGCATCTGCAGCTGCCCAGGAGACATCGTTGTCTTTAGGAGGGCGGTTGCTTGGCAAGGGGGACAGGTCAGGTTTCAAAATGGTTTATAACAGGTCCCTTATCTTTGCACTTGTATGGATAGGACTTATTCTTGTTGCAGTTTTTGCATTTCCATCGATGACGTTGCCACTGTTTGGAGTTACCGGGGAAACAGTTTATCCTTCTGTTCTGCGGACTGTAGCACTTGCCATTCCGTTTATTGTTGGGGTAAACATTTGCAACCTGTTTCTGGTGCGATTGGTTCAACAGGATAAAGTCGTTATATATGCTCTACTTTCCTGGATGCTATATATGACGGTACCTGTAACGTATTTGATCTGGTACATTTGTTGATGGCCTAAAAAAAACTAGAGTTGACTTGGAGTCAACAGGGCAATACCGTGATTATTTCACCAATCCAATTTTACAAATAATGTTGATTTCTGCTTATTCTGTCTCGGCAGCCTAAATAGTAGATACTATGTCATTAATGGTCATTTTAGTCCTATAGTTCAAATTGCATGTTCAAATCTTCAAATATCACCCAGTCAATTTTGTCATGACTGTATACCGATTCAAATATCGTGTACAAGGAAAATGTTTAATCTTCTTTGAAGAATAAACAATTATAAGTCATGGTCAAAAACTAATTCATCGAATTTACTCTGCCAAATACTGAATTAATATACATTATTATCTGGATTGTAAATTTGTGTAAATTTTACACAAAATATTTGGATGATTAACTTTTCATACATATCTTTGTTGCGTAAATTTTACACAGTTAATTAATGTACTTGAATTAACAGATACACGCATATGCATCTGAAGATATCCTGATTACATATATAGAAGGTATAATAATATCAATAACAAACGGATTGAAATGAGTAGAAACAGAACAGAAAACCCGAAAATCGCATCAGAGAGAATAGAAGTTCTTGAGAAGGATGAGATATTTGTGTTCGGAAGCAATCTTGCAGGTCAACATGGTGGCGGTGCAGCAAGAGTTGCAAACACTAAATTCGGAGCTGAATGGGGAATTGGAGTCGGGCTTACGGGACAGACTTACGCTATTCCAACTATGCAGGGTGGTGTTAAAACCATAAGACCATATGTCGATAAATTCATTGAGTTTGCCAAGAAACACCCGGAGAACAAATTCCTGGTAACACGCATAGGTTGCGGAATAGCAGGATTCAAAGATGAAGAAATTGCACCTTTGTTTTGCAATGCATTGGAGATCTCAAACATATACCTTCCTAAAAAATTCTATGATATTATAGGGAACCTTGCCTAGTACATGATCTTAAATAAGCATAGTCTGATAAAAATAATACTGGTACTGATATTGATAAATAGCCAATGATGGAAGAAAATAAATACTGTTACAATTATCCACATCCGGCAGTCACGACAGACTGCGTCATTTTCGGATTTGATGGAAACGGGCTTAAAGTATTGCTGATAGAAAGAGGCATTGAACCATATAAGGGGAAATGGGCTTTCCCAGGTGGATTTATAAACATGAATGAGACTGCTGAAGCTGGTGCACTGAGAGAATTGAAAGAAGAAACAGGACTTGAAAATGCCTACATCGAACAGTTCAACACTTATTCAGAACCAGACAGGGATCCGCGTGAAAGAGTGATCACCATAGCTCATTATGCACTCGTTCGGATACAGGAGGTAAAAGGTGGCGACGATGCCGCAAAAGCAGGATGGTTTCATATTGATGATGTTCCGCAGCTCGCATTTGACCATGACAAAATCCTTCGTGATGCAATGAAAAAACTTAGAGAGAGGATTCATTTCGAGCCTATAGGATTTGAACTTCTGCCTGAAAAATTCACAATGAAGGACCTTCAGTTATTATATGAATCAATCCTGGATGTCAAGTTCGACCGAAGGAACTTTGCAAAGAAAATGATGCACTATGAGCTATTGAGCCAACTTGATGAGACTGTCCGACCGACAGCAAAACGTGATGCACTACTCTATTCCTTCAATAAGGAAAACTATGAACTTTTCAAGAAGAAGGGATTCCAGCTGGAGTTTTAAGAAAAAAAATACTGATGCTGATGTAACAACCTCCTCATTTCACCTACCTATTATCGAAAAAAGTTAAACACTAATAAACAATCGTATGAAAACAAAAGTATTCAATTTGATCATCTTAGATGAGAGTGGAAGTATGAGTTGTATCGAGCGTCAGGCACTGAATGGCCTGAATGAGACCTTACAGACAATTCGAAAGGCCCAGGAAAAGTTCCCTGAACAAGAACAGATTGTGAGCATCGTGCCTTTCGAGTCTGGGAACATCCGACTGCTTCGTGACAAAATGTCTATAAGGGAAGTGAAAGATCTCCGTCCCGATGAGTACAATCCAGGAGCTTGCACCCCACTCTATGATGCCATTGGATTCGGTATAGGTAGCATCAGAAATGTTGTGACTGACAACGACAGCGTACTTGTAACCATCATTACAGATGGTGAGGAGAACAGTAGCGAGGAATACAGCGGTAAGGCCATTGCCATGATAATAGACGAGCTGAAGAAGAAAGGCTGGATGTTCACATACATAGGTGCAAACCAGGATGCCGAAAAGGTAGCCATGACAATCAACATCACAAATGCACTGAACTTCTGTCAGGATGACGAAGGGACCAAGATGATGTTTGAGAAGGAACACAAAAGCCGAGAACGATTTTTCGAGGCAAATAACATGTACTGCAGCATGCCGTCACCTGAAATGGCTCTCGAAGCAAGAATATCCATGGCGTGTGATAATAGTTATTTCGACGATGAAGAGGAAAAGAAAAAACATAGGAAAGGCAAAAAGAATAGCAAGGCATGAAGCAAAAGATATACGAACTACTGATGAAAACACACCGGGGCCTGCTGGCTAAAACTTACCAGCAGGTCTTCTACAACGACTGCGGATTATCAGCGATAAAGACATTCGAAGATTACCTGGCAGACTTCTATATATACCTGTATGAGGCAAAGCCCAAATATATCTCAGATGATGTCAAGGGATATTACCTTCAGCAGATAAGAGATGAGAAGGCTACACCCGCATGGCTACGCCAGACATTCAAGCGTTTCCTTTTGGAGGAGAACAAGATTCTTACAGAAATGTGCGAAGCGCTGGCAGAATACCGCAAGCAGCTTTCATCCGTCAAATCGTGGCACGCACCTGACATTACGCTCATGCATGTAGGGTTTGCGATTGCCTGGTTCAATCAGCATGAATCCAGTGAGGACAGATATCTGTTCTTTAGAAGTGCATACAAGCATTTCATTGGATTCTATTCATGGCCTGCTGACGATCTTGACGACAAGGATGTTTCAAATATCCTCGGAATCACACCGGGAGCACTTCGAACCAGAACATCAAGACTATGTGATAAAGTCAAAAGACTTGTAAATGAGCTTAGTGATGCACTCATCGCGGCACTCAACAAGAAGTCCATGGAAACAGCAAGAGAAATCTACGCTGATTTGAATCCGGATATGGAGTCCATATTGGAAAGACTATTAGGAGAATCTGAACGTGACCTTGATCAGTACGAACAAATTGTTGCTCTTAGAAAAGAGAAACAGCTATCTTGCAGGGCATTCGAGAATCTGGATTCTATTATGCCTGATTCTATGTGTTCGCCTTGCTTTTATAGTATATCCACAGGAGAAGAGGAATACGAAGAATTCATATTCAAAGAAATTCCAGTACAAAGCAACCGCATCGTAAGGATGTTCAAGGAACTCATCAGAATGAAATAATTGGGAAAGGGATAGATTTATGTTAGGCGCAATCATTGGTGATATTGTAGGCAGCAGATTTGAGTTCTGCCCTACAAACGACTACAATTTTGAATTTTTAGGCGGTAACAGTTCCTTCACCGACGACACTGTATGCACCATTGCAATTGCAGATGCTCTTTTGGAAGGAAAAGATTTCGGAGAGAGTCTCCATCAGTGGTGTAACAGATACCCAAGCCCAATGGGAGGATATGGTAGTCGTTTTATGCAATGGGTCCATAGTAGCAATCCACTTCCATACAATTCATTTGGCAATGGAAGTGCAATGAGGGTCAGCCCTGTAGCCCATTGGTTCAATAACGAGAAACAAATGCTTGATGCGGCAGCTGCCACTGCTTTACCTACACATAATCACGAGGAAGGCATAAAGGGAGCACAGACAGTTGCCCTTGCAATCTTCAAGGCCATGATGTTCAACAGGCATATATATCAGGAAGCATCTCTTCATATCGACGAGATAATCAGCGAATGCATTAGATTTTCCGGATACGATATCAACATACCAAAGAAAAATGTACTAAACAGGTTCGATGAGACTTGTCAGGGAACAGTACCCGTTGCGCTTAAAATCATCAGTATCAGTCAGAACTTTGAGGATGCCATACGTCTTGCCGTCAGTCTCGGTGGGGATGCTGACACACTAGGTGCAATTGTCGGAAGCATTGCTGAGGCAATCTGGGGCATTCCAATGAATATGCGAGAAATGGTTAAACCATATCTTCCAGATGAAATGAATGATGTACTTGGAAGATTCTACCATAAGTGCAAGTTGTCATTTAACCCACTTATCGATACAACATTTGCGGGCATGACTTTCGACGAAGCAGCCTGGGACCTTCTTGATTCTATTGAAAAGGATAAGATTCACGACATTGTATTCTCTGACAAGGAGGCTAAACGACTGCATATGGCGGAACGGGCAAAAAGGAGAATTGAATGGTAGTTACATAGCCTGTTTTACAGGATTGGGTTACAAAAAAGAAAGTTTACGTACAGAAAGAATTGAAAAGCAGGCTAATGACCTGCTTTTTATCCTGTTTGGGTATTTAGCCTGTATTGCTTTTCAGTCAATTTTCATTAATTTTGTTAATCATTTTCAAAACACAATAATTGCCTAGGGCAATTATTGTGTTTATTGATTATTTTAATTTTTCATATTACAGGCATGTCATGAAAGGTTACAGGATTATTCTAATTGCAATCTTCATATTCTTTACAACAACTATTAATGCCGCAAGGAACAATCTCTATGTCGTAGCGACAGACTTCGCAAAGGCTGACGGGAAAACAGATGTTGCCGACAATCTGCAGAAGATGATTGACAACAATCCGAACCGGACAATATATTTCCCTGACGGAGTATATATGATAAGCCATTCACTTGTCACGCCAGCTGACCCCACAAAGGCAGTGCACTTGGTATTTGCAAATTTCGCAGTCCTGAAGGCTACCGGCAACTGGCAGGGAGGCGCACTGCTGCGCCTTGGAGGGAAGTATCCATACAATACGACAAACATAAACGGAAGCAATTATGGCATTGAAGGAGGCGTTTTCGACGGTAGTGACATAGCAGATGGTATAACAATTGAAAGTGGCCGCGAGACACGTATAAGTAATGCCTCAATCAAGCACGTTTTTAAGGGCATTCACATTCTGTTTGGTGCAAATTCAGGATCATCTGATTCTGATATAGTCGATTGCAACATAATAGGCAACCGTGCGCCAGGTTCAGTCGGACTTCTTGTAGAAGGATACGACAATACTTTTTCCAATATACGACTTGCAGGTTTCTGCACTGGTGTACGACTGAAAAGCGGAGGTAACAGTCTTAAGAACATCCATCCTCTAAGCGGAGCCGATTATCCAAACAGCTGCGGATTTGATGTCGGAGATAGCAACAACTGGTTCGATTACTGTTACAGCGACCAGTTCGCTGTAGGATTCCATCTCGCAAAAGGTGTGATCTGTCACTTTGAGTCATGCTGGGTCTGGTGGTATAGTCATGATTGTCCCATAGAGACCGGAATAGCGTGCGATGGTCCGCTTGAATCATACTTCTATGGCCTAAAAACATGTTTTGGCAAGGACCACAAAGCCGCAACACTACTGAAGGCTGAAAATGGAGGACAAGGCTACATAGAAGCAAGCAGAATACCTGAAGATATTCAATGGACCAAAGAAGATGTCAGCGCATATTACATCCGAAAATAACAGCCTCGGCAAATAGAAAAATGCCATATATGCCTCGTATGAAGGAAAATCATTGAACTTGATCCGAGTACTTTCAATTTATTATAACAATGAGCACGCTTGAAAAAAAATGATTTTTCTAGCGTGCTCAATAATTATTTGAGGGCTATCTTTCTGTATTCAATCTTTCTGATAAGGAGCATACAATTACAATTGATAAATCTACATTGGAGAACGCTCTACCTTTGTTATGTAAAGGATGGTATGGACGTATGAAAACCGCAACAGACCTATGGGCCGGAGAAAAGATTTCAAGGACATTGTCATTCCCTCTGGCTCCACATGCCAGCAAACTCATAAAGTTGAATCCGTAGATTACAAATGAGCTAAAATAAAAAATCGAGTAGGAGGAAAACAAAA
>DCHP01000043.1 GCA_002315675.1 Rikenellaceae bacterium UBA1749
TTATGTTTTCAAATTCTATTGCTGTTGACATTATTAATATTACTTATCAACGATTATTATTTTTTTCGATTCCTCTTACTCTGTGTTACATTCGAATATGTTATTGGCATGCTAATCCATTCAAATATTTCGTATTGAATGATATTGAAAACTGCCCAATAGTAGCACACTCGCCATGGCTCGGATAGAAAGTGACTTCTTCAGGAATTAGATTCAACAGTGTCTTCACTGATCTCATAAGTATTTCCCAATTTGCATCTCTGTCTCTAACATTTCCAACGCTATTAGAGAAAATTGTGTCACCGGTAAATAACACCTTCTCCTTGGGAAGATAGAAACACAAACCTCCTGGTGAATGTCCCGGGGTTTCTATTACTTGAATTTCCGATCCACCAATATAAAGCACAACACCATCTGCAAGGTCAGTATTGATGGTTGGCATCCGTTCAAACAAAGGTTTTCCTTCATGAATGCTTGCCAATACCCTCAAACAATGAACCCACCATTCCTTATGCTTGTAGTTATGTATTTCGGCCTTGTGACATCTCGATGTTATTTCATAGGTCTTATGTACAAAAGGCAAACCAAAAGAATGATCATAATGCATATGGGTTTGTAGACATGCTTTCACTGCAATACCATTATCACTTATGTATTGTGCTATTGACATTCTTTCCTTGACTGATATTGCACCGCAATCAACAATAAATCCTTCCTTATCATCAAAACTGACCACATAGCAGTTCTCATGAAAATTATTGCATTTGAAAACCTGAATAATCATAACTGAACAATCACGGATTCCGGTTCATCTTGAGGTGCGCCCACATGGATAGTAGTTGAAATGGTAGCCCATCTATTTCCTTTTACTTCCATAGAATACGAATCACTTTTCTCCGACACTACTAAAAATCCCAAACTTTGATATAATAAAAAAGCTACAATATTACGCTTATTAACTTCAAGGTAAACTGTATTAAGTCTTAATGTTTCAAAGGCATATTTCAAAATAAGAACCGAAGCCTGCTTTGCTACTCCTTTTCCCCAATAATTTTTATCTCCAATAAAGATATGATATTCTGCAGCACCATTCTCAATGCCGGTCAAGTAGATGTTTCCTACATAAATGCCATCAACCTCTATTGCACAACGAAAATCTCTGCCTACCTGATTTTTAACAATAACATTTCTTATCCATTCAAGTTCGTTTTCAATGCTGATTATGGTTTTGTATGTATTGCCAGTATATTTAAATACTTCCGGGTCATTGCGCCACTTGACGGAAATATGGGCATCATGCTCTTGTAGTGGTCTAATAGTTACTTGCATATCAAATCAATTATCCTCTCCATTTCCATATCGCCATACCTCTGATCTATTGGCAGTGCAACGACATTATCCGCCAGCTCAGCCTCATGCTTATTATCTTTGCATGCCATAATTTCAGGCCAGTACCTAGCGACATAGACATTCTCAGAAATTAACTTCTGCCTAAGTTTTGTACCCCTATCAGTAACGTACGGATAAATCATAGGACACTCAAAATCAGGATAAATTTTAAGCAAATTTGTGTCAAAAAGAGCATCATTTAGTTTCTTCCAGTTCCTGATTCTCTTAGCCTTAACTTTCTCATAATCAATATTCAGTAGAGCATCATAAGTAAAACTGGACATTTGACGGACTGGTTGATTGTCCAATGCCATTTCATTTGTTTGGTAGTTCTTGAAACCAGCTTCTGCGCCATGTTCCTTACGAATAAAAAGATGGTCGCAATGGTTTTCGGTAGGCTCAAAAGGATACGAAGATACATCCTCTCCAAACTCATTTCCCAAATATGCCACACCGCCATCTGCCACTCCAACAAATTTTCTGGCGCTGTAGAAAACCTTGAGCCCATTAAAAACTGGACAGAAAAACGCCTGTGCACAATCGGCAATCATATGGTCTCCGTACAAAAAATATATTGAACGGATGTACTGATCTTTAATACCGAAATAGTTGTTGACTATGATGTATTCGTATGCATTAAGGCAAATATTGTCAGCTATCTCAAACTGTGAATCAATATGATAGAAGCGATATGAAATACCTAAACGTCTAATAGGTTCCATTACCACGGCACAAGTGTAGTATGGAAGATATACGCAATCAATCCGCTCAATGGAGCGAAGTATGTACTCCAGAGCATTCCGACCATTATTCAGCATAACACCTTTCTTATGAGGAAAGTTGTCAGCCTGCTCTCGGTCTGCCAATTCAAAATAGCCTCCTATTGCTTTCATTAGTTTACGACAACTTTCAACAACTCGTTCTGGTTAGTTATTGAATGCTCGAGATCATATGAATTCTCAAACCTTAGCACCATTGTTCCAATAGCATTATTGGCCCCATCGAAAACTTCAACTCCATCACCTTGTTTGACCCATAAATCATTCTCTACCACCTGAGCATGAAGATTTGGAGATACGTCCAAACGCACAAACATTCCAGACTTGTCTGCATGAAGTATTATTTCTGCCCAATTGCCAATATACGGTTTCTGCTCAACCACTCCTGGGGTGTCTCCCACCATAGCGCGGGTGATAGCGGTGATCAAATCTACTCCTGTGGCATAACGAAGCATCTCACAAAGACGATTGCCCCCACCTCGAGGGGTAAGTTCCATAATATATGGCTTGCCATCAGTAGCAACCCGGACTTCAATATTGTAAACGCAGGTTTTCATGCCCAAGAGTGAAATCAAACGTTGAATTTCTGTCGTTAAATATGTTTCTTCTTCTTTTGTAAATGTCGATGGCCAGCTAAATGCTGCAGGTGTATATGGATTAGCGGCATGCAAATCAAACCTTTGGGCATTGAAGCTGACGAATTTTAATATCCCATTTTCAGAGTAACTGTCAGAATCTGAAGAACAACCCCTTTTCTCAAGGAACTCCTCAACTATGACATTGCCCTTTATTGAATGTTCAAATGCATAACGAAGCGCGGATTCAAGATCTTGTACCACATCAACACGGGAAACGCCTTTGGAACCGGCTGAGTCAGTTGGTTTGACAATAACAGGAAATCGATACCAGCTAAGATCACTTAGCGCGTGCTCCATAGAGTGAAAACCTTTTGCACGAGGAACATTGAAACCATGTTCTTCAAGGAAAGCACGAAACTTATCCTTGTTCTGAAGTATTTGAACTGATTCGTATGGTCCGAAAGATGGAAGTCCCATCTGGTTTTGAACATATGATGCTGTCTCCACCCCAGGATCACACGCAAAAGACATGATTCCATCAATCTTCAACTCGCGGGCTTTAGCCAGAACTGCCTCTTTTTCAATAATGCTTACATTGCAGTACTCATCTGAGTATTTATGTGCAACATTATCTGGCAGATAATCTGCAGTAATCACATAATATCCCTGCTCATGAGCAGCTTTTATCACTGGTAGCAAATAACGGAGTCCACCAAGGAGCATGAGTTTTTTCTGTGCCATTGTCTTATCTTGTTATTAACTCCACAACTTTATCCATATTCAACGCACTCAACTCATGATGCATAGGCAGACAAATCACACTGTCGGCCATCTTGCGTGCATTAGGCAGTCTATCTGTTCCCTTGCAGCCACGATAAGTGGAGAAATCGCATATCAGCGGGTAGAAATAGCGGCGACCAAACACTCCAGCATCCTTCATTTTGAAGTATAGATCATCGCGTGTCATACCATACTCCAAGGCATCGATGAAGATTGGGAAATAGCTGTAGTTGTGGCGGACGCCAGGCATATCTTCAAAGAAACTTATGCCTTTGACTGATTTAAGGGCCTGACGATACTTGATGGCCACCTGGTGGCGGGACTCGATAGCGGCATCAACCTGTCTTAAATTCAGCAGGCCGTATGCGGCACGCATTTCGTCCATTTTGGAGTTGATACCAGGGGCTACTACAGTGACTTCGTCGTGGAAGCCAAAGTTTTTCAGGTCATCTATGCGTTTCTTGGTAGCTTCGTCGTGCATGATCATGGCTCCACCCTCGATTGTGTTGAAGACCTTGGTGGCATGGAACGACAGAGTTGACAGGTCACCAGCATTGAGAATGGACTGACCGTCAACCTCAACACCAAAGGCATGAGCGGCATCGTAAATCACCTTTAGTCCGTACTTGTCAGCTATCTCCTGGATTCGTTTGGTATCACATGGTTTGCCATAAACGTGTACTGGCATTATTGCTGTAGTCTTGGGACCGATTGCAGATTCAATTTTTTCTGGATCAATGTTGCCGGTCCTTGGGTCTATGTCAACGAATACTGGCTGGCAGCCGTTCCACCAAATGGAGTGTGTAGTGGCCACAAAACTATATGGTGTGGTTATTACCTCTCCTGTTATTTTCAGTGCCTGCAGAGCGGTTAGCAGCGGCAACGTCCCATTGGTGAACAACGAGATGAAGGGCACTTTCAGGTAATGGGCCAGTTCCAACTCCAACCTCTTATGAAACTCCCCGTTATTAGTTATCCACTTACTCGCCCAGATTTCTTTGAGCAGTTCATTGAACTCTTCAAGATCAGGAAGTAAAGGCGAAGTAACCGTTATTGTATTATTTGTCATATTGTGTCTGCCATAAAAATCATCGAGACTTATCCGTCAAAAGACATTTGTTAATTGTCAGACTTTGGACGGACTCAATGAAAAAACAGGTTAAGATTTATCTTCTGACTAAAAGAGCCAGCAATTTCTTAAGAGTTTTAATAAAATACTGCCACTCTGACATCCAGTATTTTCCATGATAGTAGATTCTCTGATTTTCTTCTTTTCTATCATATCCATTTCCAATGAAATCAAAATGATTCGATGTTGCTATTGGATTATTATCGGGATTACACCATTCTTGTCCTGTCCCCACCGTATCAGGCATATCTACACCAGAGCCATCCAACCCGATATTATGTACAAGTGTAACTGTCGGATTTATTTGTTCAACTCCACTTATCTGCATGTAACTCCAAACATCATTGTCTATATAATGACGCCCATAATTTGACCTGCTGCACTTGGAAACAATTCCTGGTAGTACTCCAAATCCGAAGGTTTTCGTCAAATGATAAATTTTAACTAATGACAGTTTTTTCCGAAACCACTTATAATTTATATCCGGTAATTTCTTATTTGTCCAATGACCAATACCCCATGGAGAATAATCAACACATTGTCTCATATATGAACTGTTGTCAAAGACAAATGGATGATAGAATCTATATCCACTGATGCTATATACCATCTTATCATCTTTGAACAATTCCAATCCTTTATCCATATATTCAAGGAAAGCTGGCGCAAATATATTGTCATCCTCTGAAAAAATATACCTATCATATTGAGTTTGGATTGTCTGAATCAAACACTTGGCGTTTCCCCTGTGCCCGGGCAACCATATTCCATAGTTTTCTTCTCGTTCAATTACATGTAGTTTCTTGAACCCCATATCACCACATGAATGCAAGAACTCTCGATTCTTTTCCCAACCAGAAGCATATTTATCCCATTGGTCCAATGGTGGATAATCCAAAGCCACATAGACTTCTGTCTTTTCTGCCCAAGTACATTTTGAGAGTGACTCAAGGCATTTTCGCAAATGCTCATAGCGATTCAATGTTGGAATACAAACAGGAGCGTATATCATTAGATTCAATTTTCAAACATCTTCAATCTATTATCTTCTGCCATACATCTGACAACGCCATCATAACCTGGAAATAGTGTTGACGCATCTTTTCCATTCCGTTTTGAATATTGATATATCTCGCCAGCAGCTTTGTATGGCAATGTGATGCGTATTAGGCAATTAGTGGATTTTGCATCTATCTGATTGAGTGCCTTCACCAGTTTATTGTCAAAAGTTTCCTGATCTACGACTAATAACTTTGAGCTTTTTTTAATTTCGCTTAGCAAAGGTTTGGGAATATTCCAATAGGTAAACAGACCATTTTGGGCGCACATATTCGGGTTATCGTTGTACTTTGGATGAATAACTCGCAAATTAATTTTGCTCAGATTTTTCAAATAAACGCTCGTGTCAAACACCCATAATTCCATTCTATCTGATTCTGCAACAGGCAATTGTTTTGTACGAAAATATGCTCTTGCTCTTTCGGCCATAGTTGTTAATTCATCCCTAAACTCTGCCCTTGTCAAACGCTCCGGCTCGACTTGTCTTTTGATTGCACCTGATGAAGCAAAATATAATGCAGTATTCAAATTTGACGTCCAGTCCAGAAGCCTCGTAGGAACTCCATGATGCTGAGCAAGCGCAGCTATCCCTTCAAGTTCATACGGCAGCCAATCTTCGTTTTCAACCATTGTCCACAAATCAATGGGAAGCATCATGGATTCGCGTAACCTTTTGACTTCTGGAATAGCCAGTCCTCTATTGTCGCAAAGATCAAAAAAAACCTTCAACTTCATTGATTCCCACAATACCTGAAAATGCTCTGTTTGACTGGCAACTAACATCTTTTCATCAACCTCATCCGGACGCGTTCCATCTAACAGGAGTTTTTCCCGAAGAGCAGTAGGTATCAGTTTATACCTATCGGATTCATGACCACGAAAAATATAATTTCCTTTCTGCAGATAATACAACTCGCCACCATATGATATTGCCTTTAGAAAGGATTCTGCGTTGTCAAAAGCGATATCTTGGATGTATTGTCTATCTTCGGAGACTATCATTATTACTTTTGATTTTATCTATTCCGCGACCTTCGGCTTGGGAAGCCAACGCTCTACCTGAAGACTGCCCATCAGGAAGGTCACATGCTGCATGGTCTGCTGCAGGGACATGACTTCGGATGGGTGTTTGATAGGTGGGCGTATATAGTCAAATAGTATCGGCCATCAAGTCTTTGCGGC
>DCHP01000076.1:0-18160 GCA_002315675.1 Rikenellaceae bacterium UBA1749
AAGTTATTTTTTTACCATTACTTATACCAAGAATATTGGAGATTTTAAGTTCACTAATAACTTTACTCTTTCCAGAGGAGTATATGATATTACCTCCGTTCTTACGGAAAGTGTTTCTAATGAACCTGTGATAAAGGAAGGAATGTTTATTGATTTATTTACAGATTCTCTTCCTGTCCTTACAAAAAAAATAATTGAACCGGGAAAACAGTCTCTTCTCTTGAATATTGACAGAGTAGACAAATCAAGACCTTCTGTACTAGCAACTGCTGCAAGGGCATATGATGAAACATATGATTATTCACATTATCATTTTGTCACAAAAGGTCCGCAGAATGTCAAAGCTGTGACAAGAGTGTATATTCCGTTCAAACCATCCAGTGTGTTAATTGACAATAAAGAAACTTTTAATACAAAATATTGGGATTCAGAAAGTAATACCTATCTATTGAAATATGACTGTAATCCTGCTGGAACATCAATATCGATAATTAAATAGCGCATAGAAAACAACTCCCATCAAACATCCTGTTAGGTTGTGGGATTAATTATTAAGCAAGAGCTAAAAATTAGTTGAACTAATTTTCAGGTTTTATGATTTAATTCCATTTTGGGAGATTTACTTGAAAGATGATTCTGTTTTTTTGCAGTGTCCTCAATGGATAGAAGATGTGCTCTTCTACAACTGCGGGTGATCTGCGAAAATAATAGATCACCACTATATGTGGATAGCATGACAGATTGCCCTCCAAAACACGAACTTCAAAGGTTGATTAGGATATCTATGTACATGTAAGTTCTATAGTTGTTTGGAAAGCAAATTTTTCGGTCACCATAAATATGTCGTATCTATCAAATCCACTACATTTGCTAAGAATTTTTAACAGACATGGAATAAACAATAAACAGTGCAAATAGCATAGCTTATGGAAGCAGTTCAAAATTCTATTCTCTAATTCTTGAAGCGAATGCATATGAACTTGCTGAAAATGGGACTCGCTTTTCGAATGAATTCTCTAATTTTTAAAAGATACTATTAGACACGATACCTATGTCTTTACGCTCGCTTGATTTTGACCTGGCATATCTTATCAAAGGTGATGTATTTGAAAGACAGAATAAGGAACATCTGAGTTAAAAATTCAAAGGGGTAATATATGAAGATACTTTACTCCTACTCATTAGATAGAAAAACTGATTTGTTGGAAAACAACAAATCAGTTTTTCTTTTTTAGTATTTCATTTTTTAATGTGCCTTTTTAAGCACAATATTTGGCGGATAGGGTATAGTTTTTTGATTAGGAATTGGAAAATCTTCCATGAATATCCATAGGTATACGATTGAAATACAAGAGGAAATAACGCCTATTATAGCTTACGAAGCCAGATGTTTCTGAAACTGATAGGATTACCATGGTTTTGAAGTGAAACGGGGGCATCGCCATGAGGTGCAACCTGAGGAAGACCGATGTATTCAGTAGTTCCAACAATAATAGTGTTGTCCTGAACAAGTACACCATTGAACAATACTGTAATCTGAGGCTTTGTTCTGTAGGTACCGTCGGCTTTGAATGTAGGTGCTTTGTATATGATGTCATATACATTCCATTCTCCTTCTGGACGTATAGGATTTACCAGAGGTGCAGACTGTTTGTATATACTTCCAGCTTGCCCATTTGAGTATGTTTCATTATTGTAACTGTCAAGTACTTGAACTTCATAGCGTCCCTGAAGAAATACTCCGCTATTGCCTTTGCCCTGTCCGGATCCAGGAAGTCCTACAGGAACATACCATTCAATATGAAGCTGACAATCTCCGAACGATTCTTTTGTCTTGATTCCAGGTTTTTCTGTGTTAACAGTCATGGTGCCATCGCCATTGACGTTCCATTGAGCTTCAGTTCCGTCTTCACCTATCCATGCAGATAAGTCTTTACCATCAAAAAGAACGATAGCATCAGATGGTGCTGAATTAGTTTTTATATCGCCTGGTGTCACTACAGGAACCTTAGGATAGTAATACTCTGTCATGCCAGGTTGCATGGCTTGAGTTCTGTCATCCTTTGTGCCTCCAATTACAAATTGTTGTGCAGATGCTGAAAAACATATTACAAATAATGATAATAAGGAAATAATCTGTTTCATGTTCTATTTGTTATTATTGGTTATTTCTTGTAAAAATAATTGTTACTTTATATATGTCAACTGTGGCTGACCTTGACCGGGAAGTGGTTTATAGATTTTGACTTCAATATCCTTGCCGTCGGTATCAATGCACTCAAATAGATAATTAATGCCGGATACAACTTGGGTTGATACTGATAGCGGTTCAATATGAAGACTGCTATCTACTACTTGCTTGAATAGTAATGAAGCTTCGTTGTCAACTTCTTGTTCAATCGAGAATCCTCCGCATAGAGTTTTGCTGTTGTTATTGTATAATTGATTTACTTTATCGTTTACCTTGTGTATCAACTTGCTTGCAATACCTATCCCTTCCTTTATTGTTGCTTCAGGACATGATTGTTTTAGGTCTTCAATGCTATTTCTGAAACCTCCCCGCCCGTATGTCGCAAATGGAATTACAATATGCCCGGCCAGGGAATCATTATCATTGATAAAGGATTTGATTGGAGGTGCAAATGTCCCATACCAAATTGGATATCCAAGGAATATCGTGTCGTATTTATTCAGGTCGATTTTCCCATTCTGTAGCTTAGGTAGGATGTTATTCTCACGCTCGTATTTGGACCTTTCAATTGTTGCCTTGAAATCCTGGGGATATTCCTCGATAAGTTTAATGGACATGGTGTCCGCAAAAATGTTATGTCTATACAGCTCCAGGGCCAGTTTTTCGGTGGTGCCACTTCGTGAGTAGTAAACAATAATGTTCTTCTTTTCCGTACAGGAAAAGAAGAACATTAATACCATCATAATACAGAATAGATTTTTTTTCATCGATTTATTCTGTTAATAAAATAATCATTATGCTTATTTGAGTAAATTGTAAGTGTCGCTTGCAATAACGAACTCTTCGTCGGTTGTTACTGCAATTGCCTTCACTTTGCTTTCCGGTGTTGATAGAATGACATCAACTCCGCTATTGTTGCGGCAAATATTCTCATCAATGGAAATTCCGAAAAATTCCATGTCTTTTAGAATTGCGACTCTTGAGTTTACATCGTTTTCTCCAATACCTCCTGTCATGACAACAGCATCAACACCATTCATTATTGCAGTGTATTCGCCAATGAATTTCTTTACTCTGTTTACGAAGATAGTGAAAGCAATCCGGCAACGTTCATTACCTTCTTTCATACCTTTCACAATGTCTCTCATGTCATTTGATACACCGCTGACACCTTGAAGTCCTGATTGTTTGTTTATCATGTCATTAACTTCCTTGGTGCTCATTCCTGTCGTTTCCATAATATAGGTAATTACGCTAGGATCAATGGAACCACATCTTGTGCCCATAAGCAGGCCATCCTGAGGAGAAAAACCCATTGATGTGTCCACGCACTTGCCATTTTTTACAGCTGCAATTGACGCTCCACTACCCAAGTGACAAGTGATAATCTTACTTGCATTTATGTCAAGTCCGAGCAGTTTGCATGCTTTATCAGCAACAAACTTATGTGAAGTGCCATGGAAACCATATTTTCTTATGTGCTGATCAGTGTAGAAACTATATGGAATCCCGAATACAAAATTCTCGGGTGCAATAGTCTGATGGAATGCAGTGTCAAAAACTACAACCTGTCCGATATTTGGAAGGAATTTCTCAATAGCATTGATACCTTTCATGCTGGCAGGGTTGTGAAGTGGGGCAATTGTAAAGAGTTTGGTAATCTCTTCCTTTACTTTTTCATCTACAATGGCAGATCCTTTAAAGAATTCACCTCCATGGGCCACTCTATGACCGGCTGCTGATATCTCACTTAAATCGTTTATTACACCATGATTCTTGTCTGTCAGCGCTTTCAATATCAGATCAATACCAACAGTGTGGTCCAATATTGTTGTTACTATCTCATATTTTTCCTTGCCTACAGGTTTGTGGGTAAGAATGGCATCGTCATGTCCAATTCTTTCAACAATACCTTTCGCCATTATGTTATTGGAACTATCGTTCATCTCAAGAAGTTGGTACTTAATAGATGAACTGCCACAGTTAAGAACTAATATTTTCATTATCTATAATTAATGTGTCGTTTGTTTTGTTAAGTTATCGCTTTTTGTCTTTTTATTTTGCTTGTTGAGCCTGACAAGCGGTGATGGCAACAAGTTTTACAATGTCAGATACAGAACAACCTCTTGAAAGGTCATTTATTGGAGCAGCCATACCTTGTAGAATAGGTCCAATTGCTTCTGCTTCAGCAAATCTTTGAACCAATTTGTATGAAATGTTTCCAACTTCAAGAGAAGGGAATACCAGAACGTTTGCATGACCTGCTATCTTACTTCCTGGAGCTTTCTTTTCACCAACGGATGGTATAATTGCGGCATCGGCCTGAAGTTCTCCGTCAATTTTTAAGTCAGGTGCAGCTTCCTGGGCTATTCTGGTTGCTTCAACGACTTTGTCAATTACTTCGTGTTTTGCTGAACCTTTAGTTGAAAAACTTAACATAGCTATTCTAGGGTCAATTCCTGCAATGTTCTGGGCTGTGCGACCTGTGCAAACAGCAATCTCAGCAAGTTCTGAAGCTGTTGGTACTGGATGAACTGCGCAGTCTGCGAACACCATTACGCCATCGTCACCCCATTTCTTGTCTTTAAAAATCATAATGAATGAACCACTGACAACAGAAACACCAGGTTTTGTCTTTACATATTGGAAAGCAGGTCTTAATACATCTCCGGTAGCATTATTAGCTCCGGCAACTTCACCATCAGCATCTCCTGCTTTAATCATCAGGACAGAAAGATATAGTGGATCTAAGATAAGTTTTTCAGCTTTTTCTCTTGTAAGTCCTTTTGCGGCACGAATCTGAAGCATTAATTCAATGTATTCATCCTTCTTCGGATTATTGTTGGGATCAACGATTGTTGCAGACTCGATATGGGAAAGTCCCATTTTCTTTGCATTTTCCTTAATTTCAGATGGAGAACCAATCAGAATAAGGTCTGCAATTTTTTCTTTGATGATTTCCTCTGCAGCGCGAAGGTTTCTTTCTTCCCATGCCTCAGGAAGAATGATTCTCATTGGCTTGCTTTGTGCTTGGGCTTTAATTCTTTCAAGAAGTTCCATTTCTTTTATCTTATTTTGTTGTTTATTACTTATTTTACTGCAAAAGTACCGATTTTGAATACTCTAAAAAAATGTTTTTGTCCCTTGAAAATTCTTTCTTCAAGAACTATTGTAAACATTTGATTCAGTCACATCGCTGTGCTTGATCTTTATTGATGATTTTTGAGATTACGGGATTGTTCGGTTAGCGTCTTTAGAGTTGCTTTCACTTCGAAAAATGTACGGGAAAAGAAAGTGCTATATAAATAACTATGGGGTTAAAACCAATTGATTCTAGCCCCATAGATATTCTACTTTTTATATTTGCGCCTGTGCAAAATAGATTGACTGTATTATTTCTTTCTTGTCAATACGCCTTTTTCTCCATTAAAGACTAAATATAATAGTTCTCCATCTTCCGACACAGTTCCGCTCATAGTATTACCTTCAATACTAATGTTGCTGGTAGTAATATCTGGGTTATTGTAAACATAATTTCCAGTAAGCACAATTGGTGTAGGCAGCAATGCTGATTCCATCTCCATGTTAAATGATGTTGTCGCAAAATTAATGGTAATAGCAGAAGTTGGGTCTGAAATATACCAACTTGTGCCGTTTAGATTTGTTAGGCTTGATTTTGCAGTTTCATCGTCTTTGCTACAAGATGATAGACTGAAAATGCTAAGAACTGCGACCGCAAGGATAGTTAAAATTTTTTTCATGTTTTTTATGTTAAATAATGTTTTTTTTGTATTACAGTTGTATAGTTATAAAACAATGAGTCTACTTGAAAAAGTTTCTTTTATCATTTTTTACCACTATTACAGGTCTCTGACATTCGGGAGTTTCTCAATATTTGGACTTTTTCAAGTGTGCTCAACAATAACAAAAATAAAATGCACAAAAACAATTAATTGTTAATTAAATAATGCTCTTGTTTGCATTGTGCAAATATAAATAATTTTGGATACAATTCTGTTATTTCAGTTTTTTTCAGGCGTAATTTATTGATTTCATAATCTATGATTGCCATTTTCTGGTATAAAGCCATTTTTGCATCATTATTTGCTGGATATAGTGTATTTTGAATCTTGTCCAGTGCCATTGTCCCCCAAAGGTATTCTCATTTTTAGTTGTATTTCCTTACCTTTGTCAATAATTTATTTAACTATGTTATACTGGTTAAAACAAATTTTCTATGTTTTTATATTCTGGGAAGTAGGCCAACTGATAAGCTTCTTTTCCGGTGGACTTTACTCCGGAAATGTAATAGGTATGCTACTTCTTTTCTTTGCGCTATTATCTGGATTAATAAGTAAAAATAAAGTGGCTGGGATCTCAAAGGTTCTTTTAAGAAATATGGTATTGTTTTTCCTTCCATTGATTGCAGGACTGATTTCGGCAGTACAAATCATTCTTCCCAATCTGATTCCTATTATTGCTGCTTTTCTGCTTTCAACTCTTTCTGTATTGGCTGTGGTGGGTTTACTGGAACAATTTCTTGAAAATAAATGGAAGAAATGATGTGGTATGATAATCCATGGCTTTCAAAGCCAATACTTTTCCTTCTCACAATATTTGCCTACGTAATTGGTGTATGGATGAAAAATAAATCCCGGAAGAAATGGATGCATCCACTGGTTATATCGTCATCTATTATTATCACTGTTCTTCTGGTATTTGATATACCATGCGACTCATATGAGGCTGCAAACAGACCTTTTGAAATATTAATGGGATTCAGCGTGGTGTCTTTGGGGTGGCTGTTGTATGATCAGATTGAGTACCTTAAGTCTAATTATAAATCAATTATTGTAAGCTCTGTTGTTGGTTGTCTGGTAGGTATGATGGTCGTATCAGTTGTTTTTTTGATTTTTGATATCCCTGATGATGTTGTCATCTCTGTTCTGCCAAAAAGCGTAACAGCTCCCATAGCCATTAGTCTTTCAAAATCTGAGAACGGAATAGCAGGGTTAACAGCAGTAATTGTATTTCTGACAGGTATCTTCGGTGCTGTAGTAGGACCTTTTTTTCTGAGGAAAATAGGTGTAACAAGCCGTATCGCCAGAGGACTGGCTCTTGGATGCAGTTCACATGCAATTGGAACAGCATCGGCTGTTGAACTCGGCGCTGTGGAAGGCGCAATTTCTGGGTTGGCTATTGGACTATCCGGGGCGATTACAGCGTTGCTTTTTCCCATTTATGTTGGTCTTTTCTATTGATGTATTGATGCCTGATTGTAATACATTCAACATGTCAAGTTGAAGATAAATAAAGGAAAACTTTTCAGATAAAGCCATTGTATGCCCTAAATCTTTTACTTTTGCAGAAATTTATCGATTGATATTAATCTTTAGTAATCAGTGACATTGTGATAAAAGTAATTAGAAAATATATTCTTAACCTTCCTGACACTTACCTTCTTCTGATATTGTCTGTAATAGTCGGAATACTTGTAGGTATAGCAGGTGAAATAATGAAAGGTTCTATTCATTTTGTCCAGAATCTTGTTGGACAATGGAATAGTCTTATGGATATTAATTATTTCTATCTGTTGTCTCCAGCCATCGGTATAGTGTTCACTATCATATTTGTAAAATTCGTGGTTAAGGATAATATATCTCATGGTATAACAAGGGTATTCTATGCAATTTCCAGAAGGGATAGCAGAATCAAGGCACATAATTGCTATACCTCAATAGTTTCAAGTTCCCTGACAATAGGTTTTGGTGGCTCAGTCGGTGCTGAGGCCCCAATTGTATTAACAGGTGCGGCTATCGGGTCCAATATCGGACAATTCCTGCGTTTGAAATACAACTATATTACTCTTCTTCTTGGGTGTGGTGCGGCAGCGGCTATTGCATCTGTATACAAAGCGCCAATTGCGGGCTTTATTTTTGTAATAGAAGTGCTAATGATGGATCTGACTTATACATCAATTGTTCCATTGCTCACAGCTTCTATTGCTGCTGCAACTACCACATATATCATTTCAGGCATAGAACCATTTTTCGGTGCATATATTCCTGATTTCAATCTGCATAATATGTATTATTATGCATGTTTAGGTATAATCGGAGGTTTTGTCAGTCTATATTTCTCGTATACAACCATGAAATTGGAGGGACTGTTCTCAAAAATGAAGAATATTTCATTGAAGGTTGTAGCCGGGGCATTGATTCTGGGAATGCTGATTTTTATTTTTCCACCTCTTTATGGTGAAGGCTATTCCACGATTCAGAGTGTGCTTGATGGTAAAATACATTCATTGTTCTATGGTTCTCTATTTGATGGTACGAATCAAAGTGTTTTGCTTCTTTTTATAGTAGGTGTTCTTGTCTTTAAGGTAATTGCCATGACTATAACCAATGCAGCAGGAGGCGTAGGTGGTACTTTTGCTCCATCTCTTTTCGTTGGAGCAATGACAGGACTTTTGTTTGCGGAAATAATGAATTATTTCTTCGATTTGAATCTCCCTCTTGGAAGTTTTACTTTGGTTGGAATGGCTGCAATCATGAGTGGAGTCATGAAAGCACCTTTGACTTCAATGTTCCTTGTCGCTGAACTGACTGGAGGTTTTCAACTATTTCTGCCGTTAATGCTTACTGTTGTGTTGAGTTTCGCTATCAGTTACTATTTTGAACCATATTCGATTTACACGAAAAGGCTTGCAATCAAGGGGGAACTTTTAACCCACGATAAAGATGACAATACTATGCAACTTCTTGATATCAATGAATTTATTGAATCAGATTTTATTACGGTAAGGGAAGATGCTATGCTCAGGGATCTGATATTTGCAGTTGAGAGCTCAAGAAGAAATATTTTCCCGATAATAACATCAGAAGGTCTGCTGGTTGGTGTTGTGACACTTGATTCTATAAGGATGGATATGTTTGACACCAGACTATGGGATAACAACCATGTGCGTCAGTATATGGCGCTTCCTGCCGATAAAGTTGTCGTAGGGGAAGATGCTAGAAGTGTGGCAGAAAAATTTGAGAATTCCAGACAATGGAATCTTCCGGTTGTAGATACTCATGGTTTTTACCGAGGATTCATAAGCAAGTCCCGTCTTCTGACAGAATATAGGAGACAACTGAAAAAAATAACTTTGGAGTAGGTATTCGATATACTCCAAAGTCATATCCTATTCTTAAATAGTATTGCTATTTCTTTCACTCAGGATTATATCCGAATTTTGTTAGTGCGGTCTCATCATCTCGCCAGTTCTCTTCTACTTTTACAAATAGTTCCAGGAATACTTTTTTCTGTAGGAAATCTTCAAGGTCTTTTCTGGCTTCCGTTCCCACTTTCTTTAGTTTTTTGCCGCCTTTTCCGATTATTATTCCTTTCTGGCTTTCCCTATTGACAAGTATTAACGCAGAAATACGGTCAAGGGTCGGAGTTTCGTGATAACTTTCAATGACTACTTCAACGGAATATGGTATTTCTTTGTCGTATTCAAGAAGGATTTTCTCTCTGATTATTTCAGTAGCGAAGAAGCGCATAGGCCTGTTTGTCAATTGGTCTTTGTCAAAATAAGGCGGACACTCTGGAAGTAGTTCTATTATCCTTGTCAGAATCTGACCAACACCGAAATGCTCTTTTGCGGATGCGGGGAATATTTCAGCTTCTGGAATTCGCTCTTGCCACTGAGCTACCAGCGTATTCAACTTTTCTTCGTCGCTTATGTCAATTTTGTTTATTACGATAATAGTAGGAGTCTTGGCTTTCTTGACTTTTTCAATGAAATCGTTATTCTTGTCAGGTGTTTCAATTGTATCTGTAACATATAGCAGGACATCAGCATCAGCAAGTGCGCCTACAGAAAACTTCTGCATTGACTCCTGGAGCTTGTACTGGGGTTTCAGAAATCCCGGAGTGTCGGAATATACGATCTGGAAATCTTCTCCATTTACAATGCCCATTATCCTATGTCTGGTGGTCTGGGATTTGTTTGTGATTATTGAAAGTCTTTCTCCGACAAGCTCGTTCATTAGTGTCGACTTGCCTACATTTGGGTTGCCAATGATATTTACAAAACCTGAATGAAACACGTTATTATTATTTTTCTGCGTAATATTTATAGAATAGTGGAATGGTCTCCAGTGCCTTGTCAAACATGGATAACCTGAAATTCTCATTTGGGGAGTGTATAGCATCTGAAGATAATCCGAATCCTAGAAGAATGCTCTTGATACCAAGTTCCTTTTCGAATGAAGAAATAATAGGAATAGAACCTCCACTGTAAAATGGAACAGGTGCCTTCCCGAATACATCAGTTACCGCTTCTGAGGCTGCTATGTACGCTGGTGAATTATGATCTGCCATGTATGGCTGTCCGCCATGTAAAGAAACTATTTCTACCTGAACACCTTCTGGGGCGATACTTTTGAAATATTTGACAAATTCTTCAGATATTTTCTCATAGTTCTGATTTGCAACCAGTCTCATTGATATTTTGGCTGACGCATAGGACGGAATGATGGTTTTTGCTCCCTCAGAAGTATATCCACCAGATATTCCGCACAGGTCCAAAGTAGGGCGGATGCCTCTGCGTTCAATAGCCGTGTATCCATATTCGCCATATATGGCAGTAATGCCTATTGACTGTTTAAACTCCTCTTCATTGAATGGTGCTGAGTTGATTGATGCTCTGAATTCGTCTGAAAATTCATTGACTGAATCATAAAAACCAGGAATAGTTATTTTACCGTTATCATCCGTCAGTTTGGCAATCATTGAAGCCAGGACATTAATAGGATTTGCAACAACACCTCCATATAGGCCTGAGTGAAGGTCTCTGTTAGGTCCTTTGACTTTAACGTCAAAATAGGCAATCCCTCTTAATCCGCAGGTTATTGAAGGAATGTCTTCATCCATCATGGATGTGTCTGACAACAAAATAACATCGGCTTTTAGTTTGTCCTTGTTCTCCTTGCACCATCCAGACAGGGATCCGGAACCAATTTCCTCTTCCCCTTCAAACATAAACTTGACATTACATGGAAGTTCACCGCATTTGTTCATTGCTTCGAAAGCCTTGATATGAGTAAAACTCTGCCCTTTGTCGTCATCAGCACCTCTGGCCCATATGGCGTCATCCCTGATTTCCGGTTTGAATGGGTCTGATTTCCATTCATTCAATGGCTCGGTGGGCATCACATCATAATGACCATATATCAATATGGTTTTACAATTGTCTCCGAGAATCCTTTCTGCGTAGACTATTGGATTTCCGTTTGTCTGACATATCTCTGCTCTGTCTACGCCTGCATTTATTAGAGATTCTCGAAGGAATTCAGCGGCATTTATCATCTCGGTTTTACACCTTGAGTCTGAGCTTATGGATGGAATTGCTATAAATTCAAATAACTCATTTAAGAAGCGTATTTTGTTCTCCTTGATGTATTGTCTTGTTTTAATCATCTGAAATATATGAATATTGACCTTGCAAAAATATAGTTTTTACTCTTTATTTCCATAATTATTGAAATCTATGTGCTGAATATATCCTTTGTTATGCTACTTTTATAATAGATGATTGATCCTGTAAATTTGATTATTATAACGGATTGGTCTCTTTTTTTGTACATTTGTCAAAACTTTCAATATGAAAAAGACGCTTTCTATACTATTTATTATAGTAATATCTATATTTGTTTGTTATTGCCAGGAGGACGCTTCACGTATCATGTCAGATTTTCTCAAGGCAACGTGTCTTGAGAATCATAGAAACCAGTCATTAAGAATTCAGATGGAGATGGATGTTCAGGGTAATGCAGTCCCACTGATTATTTCCTATGATTCTGCCAGAAAAAACATGAGGATTGAAATGTCTGTTCAGGATAATGAGGTTGCAATGGTGATAGCTGACAATCATGGCTGGGTTGAATCAGGTGGGCAGAAACAGGATCTGCCTCAGGATTTTATTGCCAAAACAAAGGGATTGACATTTTTTGCATCTGTTTCTGAGCTGCTTTCCACTTGTACATTCTCCTATATCGCGGGGGATGATAATTTCCATAAAATAGGTGTTAAAACAAATGGTGGAGTAGGGGATTGTATTGTTTACGTGGATAAGGCCTCTGGACTTGTCCGCAAAGTTGAAATGTCTGGGGCTTCTCCTGCTGTTCTGATTTTCTCGGACTATACTCTTTTCTCGGATGTGAAGATGCCATCAAAAATCCGCGCTGAGGTAAGTTCCCAGCAACCAACAGACTTTACGTTATCAGCTATGTCTTTTGGGTTGAAATTTCCAGAATGGTATTTCCAGAAATAAATTGATAAGTGAATCTATTTATCTGATTTTTAAGTTAAAAATAAGCAAAAAAAGTTTGATTTAGTAAACTTTTTTACTACCTTTGCGAACTCTAATATTGTGTCTTGATAGGGCGAATTATGTCTTATGTTGAGGCTAAATATCAGAGTTACAATTAGTTAAATTATTAAAAAAATCAAAAAAATGACTGATCCTATTTCGGATTTCCTGACACGAATCAGGAATGCGGTGAAAGCCGGCCATAAAGTGGTCGAAGCTCCCGGCTCAAAGTTAAAAATGGAGATCACTCGCGTTCTGCACGAAGAAGGTTATATCCTTGCTTACAAGTGTGACAAGAACGAGAAAGGTTTCTCAACTATCAAAATCGCTCTAAAGTACCACCCAGAATCAAAAGTGTGTGCTATCAAGGATTTGCAACGTGCTAGCCGTCCAGGCCTGCGCTATTATGCATCTTCCAAGGATATGCCAAAGGTTCTTAATGGACTTGGAATCGCAATCGTTTCAACTTCAAAAGGCATTATGACAGATAAGGAAGCAAGGGCTTTGAATGTCGGCGGTGAAGTTATGTGTTATGTATATTAAAAAATAAGATAAAATATGTCAAGAATTGGTAAATTACCTGTACACCTTCCTGCAGGTGTCACTGTATCAGTCAGTGATACTAATGTAGTTACGGTTAAAGGACCTCTAGGAGAACTATCTCAGCAGGTTGATATGGATATCACTGTCAAAGTAGAGGGAGTAGAAGTTCATGTGTCACGTCCAACAGATCAGCCACGTCACCGTTCACTTCACGGTTTGTATCGTGCGCTTATTCAGAACATGGTCGTTGGAGTATCACAAGGTTACGAAAAGAAACAAGAATTTGTTGGTGTCGGTTTCAAATGCGAAGTTGTCGGACAAATTATTCAGATGAGTCTAGGTTTCTCACATGATATTCATTTGATGGTTCCTCCTCAGATTAAAGCTGAAGCCGTTACAGAAAAGAAAGGAAATCCTATCCTAACTCTTCGTTCAATAGATAAACAATTATTAGGCCAGGTTGCTGCAAAGATTCGTTCATTCCGTAAACCAGAACCATATAAAGGTAAAGGTATCAAATTTATTGGTGAACAGATCCGTCGTAAGGCTGGTAAATCCGCAAACTCTAAATAGTGCTTAAACGATGATTACAAAAATAGAACGCCGCGCTCGAATCAAGATGCGCATCAGAAAGGTAGTAAGCGGAACTTCAGAACAGCCAAGACTTTCAGTATTCCGCAGTAACAAACAGATTTACGCTCAACTTATTGATGATGTTGAGGGTAAAACAATATGTCAGGCTTCTTCTCTAGATAAAGAAGTTGCAGAACAGGCTAAAGGCAAAACAAAAACTGAACAAGCTGGACTAGTAGGTAAGGCAATTGCTGAAAAAGCAAAATCTGCTGGTGTAGAAACTGTGGCTTTTGACCGTAACGGTTACCTTTACCATGGTCGTGTAAAACAACTTGCTGATTCAGCTCGTGAAGCAGGTCTAAAATTCTAACCCGGTAAAAGAAAATTATTTGAAATGGATACAAAAAAAGTAAGAACTAGCGACGTTGAATTCAAAGATCGTCTAGTTGCTATAAATAGAGTAACCAAGGTAACCAAGGGTGGTCGTACTTTCTCTTTCTCAGCTATCGTAGTTGTAGGTAATGAAAACGGCATAGTTGGTTATGGTCTTGGTAAGGCATCTGAAGTTACTTCTGCAATTGCAAAGGGTGTTGAAGATGCAAAGAAGAATCTTATTAAGGTTCCAGTATTGAAGAAAACAATTCCTCATGCTCAAGAAGCTCGTTTCAGTGGTTCAAGAGTTCTTATTCGTCCAGCAGCTCCTGGTACTGGAGTTTTGGCCGGTGGTGCTATGCGTGCCGTACTTGAAAGCGTAGGAATTCACAATGTGCTAGCGAAGAGTAAAGGTTCATCAAACCCTCACAACTTGGTGAAGGCTACTTTCAATGCTCTTTCAGAACTTCGTGACCCATATACAGTTGCTAAGGTTCGTGGCATATCTTTGGATAATGTATTTAATGGCTATAAAAGGTCTAAATAACAGAGGAAATTAAACAAATGGCAAAGATTCAAATAACACAGGTTGTCAGCCGTATTGGTGCTACTGCTCGTCAGAAAGCAACACTAGATGCGCTTGGCATTCATAAAATGCACCAGACCAAGATTCATGAAGCTAATCCACAGATTCTGGGCATGGTAACAAAAGTTAAACATCTTGTAAAAGTAGAGGAGGCTAAATAATATGGACTTATCAAATATCACTCCAGCCAAAGGCTCCACTCATCACGAAAAGAGAATAGGTAGAGGTCAGGGTTCTGGCCATGGTGGAACATCAACACGTGGACATAAGGGAGCTCAATCTCGTTCAGGTTATTCTCGTAAAAGAGGTTTTGAAGGTGGTCAGATGCCGCTACAGCGACGTCTTCCTAAATATGGTTTTACTAACACTAATAAAGTTGAATACAAAGCTATCAACCTTGGCTTGTTAGACAAACTTGCAACTGCTGCAAAATTGACAGAGATTACTCCAGAAGAAATGTACGCTGCTGGTCTAATCAGTAAGAATGATGTTGTAAAGGTTCTGGCATTCGGTACTCTTTCAACTAAGATCAATGTTAAGGCTCATGCATTTTCAGCTTCAGCTAAAGCTGCCATTGAAGGATTGGGCGGAACTGTAACAACCCTATAATAACCCCTTGCAATGAAAAAATTTATAGAAACAATTCGCAACATCTTTAAGATTGAGGATTTACGTAACAGAATCCTATATACTTTAGGTATACTGCTTATCTATAGATTAGGTAGTTTTGTTATCATTCCAGGAATCAATCCTAACGAGTTGGGAGCTTTGTCTGAAAAGACTCAGGATGGTCTTCTAGGTCTTCTTGATATTTTTTCAGGTGGTGCATTCTCAAATGCTTCAATTTTTGCATTGGGAATTATGCCATATATTTCAGCTTCTATCGTAATTCAGTTGTTCGGAATAGCTATTCCTTATTTCCAGAAATTACAGAAGGAAGGTGAAAGCGGACATAGAAAAATCAATCAGTGGACTCGTTATTTGACCATTTTGATTCTATGTATCCAGGCCCCAGCATATCTTTTGTCTCTATCTTCAGAAAGCATGGTTGGCCTACGTGCATTTGTTGTAGATCCAACTTCTTTCATCCAGTTCCGTTTGCCATCAACAATAATTCTTATTGCTGGTACAATGTTCGTTATGTGGTTGGGTGAAAAGATTACAGACAAGGGTATCGGAAATGGTATTTCTTTAATTATCATGATCGGTATCGTAGCTCGTCTGCCTCATGCTTTATTCGCAGAATTCAATTCTAGATTCTCAACTGCCGGTGGTGGTTTTGTAATGATTATAATTGAACTTGTTCTTCTATTCCTTGTTTTTGCAGGTACAATTGCTCTGGTACAAGCCGTACGCAAAGTTCCTGTACAGTATGCAAAAAGAATGATTGGTAACAAACAGTATGGTGGTGTTCGCCAGTACATCCCTCTCAAAATCAATGCTGCAGGTGTTATGCCTATCATTTTTGCTCAGGCAATAATGATGTTACCAATGTTGTTGACTTATTTTGAATCAACACAAGGATTTGCATCAGCATTCTCAAACATCTATGGTTTCTGGTACAATTTGATATTCTTCTTTATGGTTGTTCTGTTCACATATTTCTACACTGCAATCACATTGAATACAGTTCAAATGGCTGATGACATGAAGCGTCAAGGTGGTTTCATTCCAGGTTACAAGCCAGGAAAACAAACTGCGAATTATCTAGACGTTACAATGACAAGAATTACCTTGCCCGGGTCTATTTGTCTTGGTATTGTAGCAATTCTTCCTGTTCTTGCCCACTTGATAGGCATTGATAATCAATTTGCTTTATTCTATGGTGGTACATCTCTTTTAATTCTTGTTGGTGTAGTTCTTGACACACTTCAACAAATTGAATCACATCTTCTGTTACGTCACTATGATGGTCTTTTGAAGAGTGGTAAACTAAAAGGTCGTACAAACTAGAAAAACGCATTATACATAATAGAACTTTATGATTCACTTAAAAAACGAAGAGGAAATTGAGTTAATACGAGTAGCAAACCAGCTCGTAAGCAAGACCTTAGCAGAAGTTGGCCGTGCGATTAAGCCTGGCGTAACAACTATGAGTCTTGATACATTGGCTGAACAGTATATTCGTGATAATGGCGGTATTCCTTCGTTTAAAGGTTATGAAGGCTTTCCATCTACTTTGTGCGTATCAGTCAATGAAGAAGTCGTTCACGGCTTTCCTTCAGACTACGTAATCAAAGAGGGTGATATTGTATCGATTGACTGTGGAGCCATTGTGAAGGGATTTAATGGTGATTCAGCATATACTTTCCCTGTCGGGGAAATTGCTCCTGAAACTCAGGAATTGCTTGATGTAACCAAAGAGTCACTTTATAAGGGAATTGCAGCCGCAAAGGTTGGAGGTAGAATTGGCGATATCTCCTTCGCGGTACAGAATCATGTTGAGAGTCATGGTATGGGCGTTGTGCGTGAAATGGTAGGTCATGGCTTAGGTCGTGAAATGCATGAAGATCCCCAGGTTCCTAATTACGGACGTCAGGGATCGGGTACAAAAATCAAGGATGGTTTGGTGATTTGCATTGAACCGATGATTACCCAGGGCTCAAGGCATATTGTTTTTGGTGAAAATGGTTGGACTGTCTCAACCAAGGATCATAAACCTGCTGCACATTATGAATTGTGTGTTGCATGTACTCAATCAGGAGTTAAAGTTCTATCAACATTCAAATACATCGATCCAACAGCGATGTACTAAAAAAGAGGATTATTTTTATATGGCTAAACAAGCAGCAATCGAAAAAGACGGTACAGTTGTCGAAGCACTGAGTAATGCGATGTTCCGTGTTGAACTAGATAATGGACATGTGCTTACAGCGCATATTTCAGGTAAGATGCGTTTGCACTATATCAAAATTCTTCCTGGTGACAAAGTAAAGGTGGAGATGTCACCATATGATCTTACAAAAGGTCGTATCTCATTCCGCTACAAATAATTTTTAACAAAAGAAAACAATGAAAGTTAGAGCTTCAATCAAAAAACGCTCCGAAGATTGTAAAATCGTTCGTAGAAAAGGTCGCCTTTATGTGATCTGCAAGAAGAACCCTAAACTAAAACAACGTCAGGGTTAATCAACCCGACTCCGGAATTCCGGTTAATTTGTTGAATTAAAAAAAATTAATTAAATATGGCACGTATAGTCGGAGTTGACTTACCAAAAAACAAGAGAGGTGTAATTGGTCTTACATACATCTATGGTATTGGCCGTAGCCTTTCCTCTCAGATTCTTGCTAAAGCAGGAGTTGATGAAAATATTAAAGTAGATGCATGGTCAGATGCTCAGGTTGCAGCAATTCGTGGCGCAATCGCTGAATTAGGTATCCAGGTAGAAGGTGAATTACGTTCAACTATCCAGTTGAATATCAAACGTCTGATGGATATCGGTTGCTACCGCGGTATCCGTCACCGTATCGGGCTTCCTCTACGTGGACAGAGTACTAAGAATAATGCTCGTACACGTAAGGGTAAGAAGAA
>DCHP01000076.1:18183-26478 GCA_002315675.1 Rikenellaceae bacterium UBA1749
TTGCAAACAAGAAGAAAGCAACTAAGTAGTCTAGACACTTTTGTACAATTAGAAATTTTCATAACAAAATGGCGAAAAAAACAAATACAGTTAAGAAACGTACTGTTAAGGTTGGTACCAATGGTATGGCATTCGTTCATTCAACCTTCAACAATGTTATCGTTACTATAACAAATGATCTTGGAGAAGCAATCAGTTGGAGTTCTGCAGGTAAAATGGGATTCCGTGGTTCAAAGAAGAATACTCCATATGCAGCACAGACTGCTGCCGAGGATTGTGCAAAGGTTGCATTTGACCTTGGCTTGAAGAAGATCAAAGTTTATGTAAAGGGTCCAGGTTCTGGACGTGAATCTGCTATCAGAGCAATTCATGCTGCTGGTATTGAAGTTACAGAGATTGTAGATAACACTCCAATGCCACACAATGGATGTCGTCCACCTGCACGTCGTAGAGTTTAATTTATTAATCGGGTTTCCGAAAGGAAACCCGTCATAAAGTTGCTATAGGCAACCTATTATGGAAAAGTAATAATAACCTTTAATTTATTAAAAAATGGCTAGATATACAGGCCCACAAACAAAGATCGCTCGTACCTTTGGTGAACCAATATTTGGTAAAGCTATTTCTGAAAGAAGAAATTGCCCTCCAGGACAGCATGGTCTAAACCGTAAGCGTAAAAAACTAAGCGAATACGGTCTTCAGTTGAAAGAAAAACAGAAAACCAAATTTATTTACGGAGTACTTGAACGTCAGTTCCGTAAAACATTTGAAAGAGCTGCTGCCAAAGGTGGTGTTACAGGTGAAAACTTGCTATGCATGCTTGAACAGCGTCTTGATAATGTTGTTTATCGTTTGGGAATTGCACCATCTCGTGCTGCTGCCCGTCAGTTGGTTTCACACTGCCACATTGTTGTTAATGGTGAAGTAGTGAATATTCCATCATACTCTGTTAAAGTTGGTGAAGTAGTCGGAGTACGTGAAAAGTCAAAATCTCTAGAGGTTATTGATGAATCACTTAGAAGCCAGAAGATTTCACACTATAGCTGGTTAGAGTGGAACACTGAAAAGCTGGAAGGCAAAATGATTCAGATGCCTCAGCGTGCTGAAATTCCTGAAACAATTGACGAACAGTTGATTGTCGAACTCTACTCTAAATAGTGATTACTATTTAACGCAGTTATTGGCGGCTGCGGAAAGGATTATCACCAATTTTTTATTTCTAACACAAATTATTATTTATAATGGCAATACTACCATTCCAAAAACCCGATAAGGTTATTATGCTAGATTCTTCCGCTACATTCGGACGTTTTGAATTCCGTCCATTGGAGCCTGGTTTCGCATTGACTGTCGGTAACGCATTGCGTCGTATATTACTCTCCTCTCTAGAGGGTTATGCGATAACATCTGTTAGAATCCCAGGAGTAGAACACGAGTTTGCTTCAATTGATGGTGTCATGGAGGAGATGATTGAGATTATTCTTAATCTTAAAAAGATCCGTTTAGTAAAAACCGTTGATAATATCGATTCAGAAAGCTTTACTGTTAAAGTTTCAGATATGACTGAACTGACAGCTGGACAGTTATCAAATTCGATGAGTTCATTCAAAGTACTTAATCCTGATTTGGTTATCTGCCGTATGCAGAAAGAAGTTAAGTTTGATATGGAACTGACTATCGGTAAAGGTCGTGGATATGTCCCAGCTGACGAAAATCGTCCGCTTAATTGTCCTATTGGTCTTCTTCCAATAGATTCAATTCACACTCCAATCGTCAATGTAAAGTATTACAGAGAGGATTATCGTGTTGAACAGAAGACTGATTACGAAAAACTTGTTATCGAAATAACTACTGATGGTTCTATTCATCCAAAAGATGCTTTGAAAGAAGCTGCTAGAATCCTGATTGTTCACTTCCAATTGTTCTCTGACGAAAAGATAACTGTTGACGTCGAAGAAAAAAATTCAGCTGAGGATTTCGATGAGGATATTCTTAAAATGCGTCAAGTTCTTAAGACAAAACTTACAGAACATGATTTGTCAGTCAGAGCACTTAATTGCTTGAAGGCTGCTGATGTTGAAACGCTTGGAGATCTAGTCCGTTATCAACGTCAGGAATTAATGAAGTTCCGTAATTTTGGAAAGAAATCTCTTTCAGAATTGGATGCACTTCTTGAGAAGAAAGATTTGTCATTCGGAATGGATGTTTCAAAGTATAAACTTGATAAAGATTAAAGAAAATGCGACACGGTAAAACAATAAATCATTTGGGACGTCAGTCTTCCCACCGCAAATCGTTGATGGCAAACATGGCGTGCTCACTTATTCTGCACAAGCGCATCAACACTACGCTTGCAAAAGCAAAAGCTCTGCGCACATATGCTGAGCCACTTATTACAAAGGCTAAAGACGATACAACACATTCTCGTCGTATAGTCTTCTCATACTTGAAACAGAAAGAAGCAGTTACGGAATTATTCCGTACAATCGCTCCTAAGATTATGGATCGTCCAGGCGGATATCTTCGTATTCTTAAGACTGGTTTCCGTCAAGGAGATGCTGCTGAAACATGTTTCATCGAATTCGTGGATTTCAATGAAGTTTACACTACAGCTAAGACTCCAGCTAAGAAATCTACAACTCGTCGTTCTCGTGCTAAAAAGTCAGTTGAAGTACCTGCTGCTGAAGCTCCTGTTGCTGAACCAGCTACTGTAGTTGAAGAAACTGCTGCAGCTCCTGCTGAATAATTTTAATAGCATATTAAATCAAAGGGGGATCTTTATGGTCCCCCTTTGATTTTATGTGCTTTGACTTCTTTTCCTATTGCTTTCTCATGAGGAACTGCAAGTCATCTCCGGTGGAAAGTTCCATTACTTCTGTATTGTATTTGAATATGCGTAATTTTCTTGGTCCTATCAGAGACAGTTTTTCCCCTTCAATCAGAAACATGCATCCTTCACGTAATCCTGCAACATACATTTCTTTATTTGCTGTAATATATTCGAGAATTCTTTGTTCCCTGGTTTCTCCACCATGTCCTTCAATTCGCGCATCTGTATAATGTGGGTTTATCTGGAAAGGTATCAGGTTCAGTGTCTTGAATGATTCTGGTTCTACGATTGGCATATCGTTGGTTGTGCACAATGTTGGACATGTTATATTGCTTCCGGCACTCCAACCAATATATGGTGTTCCGTTTATTACTTTCTGCCTAATTGGTTCCATTAAATGTTTTTCCTGCATTTTACTGACCAGCATGAATGTGTTACCTCCACCGACCACTATGCATTTTCCTTCAAGTATGGTTTTGACCGGATCACCGCTGTGATGAATGGATTTAACTTTGACATTGAACTGCTGAAATCTTTTCTGGACTTTTTCTTCATACTCATCATATGAAAATGTTACTCCTGCGTATGGGATGAATACTACTTCTTTAACGGAATTTTCTTCGCAGAATTTCTTGATGTTTTCTTTTGGATATTCCAGATATCCTTCACCAGGATTTGTGGAATTTGATATTAGCAATAGATTCATTATTTCCTTAATTGTTTTAATTGATTTATATTGAAATTATGCACTATTTAAGTGCTCAAGAGGAAAAAAATCCGTAAGTGCAAACCAGTATACGGTATAATTGTGTGAATATACTTGAAAAAATATGTTTTGTCGTTTTTACCACTATCACAGGCCTCAGTAATGGGGACACTTCTCAATATTTGGATTTTTTTCAAGTAGACTATAGTATAGAATATTGCTACCCGTTTTCATTCAGTAAGATTGTCAAGTATCTGGGAAATTACATCTGGATAATATTTATATTCAAGTTGATGTATTTTTTCCTCTAGTGTTGTAGCTGATTCTTCAGGTGCAATACTGCACTTTGCCTGAAAAATAATCCTGCCTTTATCGTATTCCTGGTTTACATAATGTATTGTAATGCCACTTTCTTTCTCACCTGCTGCAATAACAGCCTTGTGCACGTTTACGCCATGCATTCCCTTTCCACCATATTTGGGCAACAGGGAAGGATGTATGTTGATTATTCTGTTCTCATACAGGGATGTTATTTCATCTGGAATGAATGTCATATATCCAGCCAGTACAATCAAATCAATCTGATGGCTTTTAAGAACTGATATTATTTCTGATGGCGAATTTTTAATGGTTTCATTATTGAAGAAATATGATTCTATATTTAATTTCTTCCCTCTCTCTATTACTTTTGCATCAGATTTGTTTGTAAGTATGAATGAAACATTTACCTTACGGGATCTGTCCCTAAAATAACTTATAATGTTTTCAGCGTTTGTACCATTTCCCGAAGCAAATATTGCAATGTTTCTCATTCTTCCAGAATTAAATTTTCGTTAAAATTACAAGTTTTTGCATAAAACTATGTTTTTTTCATTAAAACTTTTTTATCTTTGTCGAAGATGTAAAAAGTTGGTTTTTGTATTGATAGGTTTTCAGGTTTTTACATCAAAGAATAAAAAATATAAATTAAAAAATAAAGATTATGGCAGAAATTTCTTCTAAAGTTGTTGAAATTATCGTTGAAAAGTTAGGTGTTGATGCTTCTGAGGTTGTACCTACAGCTAATTTCACAAATGATTTAGGTGCGGATTCTTTGGACACTGTTGAACTTATTATGGACTTTGAAAAAGCCTTTGATATTCAGATTTCAGAAGAAGACGCTGAAAAAATTTCAACAGTTGGTGATGCAATTGCTTATATTGAAAAAGCTATTGCATAAAACAACTCTCAACACAACAAGATTAGAATTATCTATGCTGCCTTAGAGTTTTGTTCTATTCGAATGAAACTTGGAGGCAGTTTTTTATGCCGGCAATTATGGAATTAAAACGAGTAGTAGTTACTGGAATCGGAACAATAAATCCAATCGGTCACAACGTTGATGAATTTTTCCACTCGATGGAAAATTGCGTGAGCGGTGCAGCTCCGATAACACTTTTTGATGCTGAAAAATTTAAGACTCAGTTCGCTTGCGAGGTTAAGGGTTTCAATCCTCAGGACTATATGGACAGAAAGGAAGCTAGAAAGTTTGATAGATTCACTCAATTTGCTAATGTTGCAGCTTCACAAGCCATTGAAGATTCCAAGGTTGATTTAGAAAAAGAAAATCTGGACAGAGTAGGGGTAATCTTTGCTTCTGGCATAGGTGGTCTGGCTTCATTGACTGAGGAAATCCAGGATTTCGAGGCAAATGGCCATAATCCAAGATACAGTCCTTTTATGATTGTCCGGATGATATCAGACACTGCTGCTGGTTATATTTCCATCAAATATGGTCTAAGAGGACCAAATTATGCAACTGTATCAGCATGTTCTTCAGCAAATCATGCAATAATAGATTCAGCTATGTGGATCAGGCTGGGAAAGGCAGATGTGATGGTAACTGGTGGTGCTGAAGCTCCAATCACTACTCCTGGTGTAGGTGGCTTTAATTCCATGCAGGCTTTGTCGAAAAGGAATGATGATCCTAAAACAGCGTCACGTCCTTTTGATAGGGACCGTGATGGTTTTGTTATGGGTGAAGGTGCCGGTGCTCTTGTTCTTGAAGAGTACGAACATGCTGTAAATAGGGGTGCTAAGATATATGCAGAATTGGTCGGTGTAGGTCTTTCAGCTGATGCATATCATGTTTCTGCAACTCATCCAGATGGTGCAGGTGCTGCACTTTCTATGAAAAATGCACTTGAAGATGCAGGTTTGATACCAGATGAGGTTGATTATATAAATTTGCATGGGACTTCAACTCCAGTTGGCGATATTCCAGAAATTCTGGCTGTTCAGAGTGTCTTTGGAGATCATTCATACGAAATGAACTTGTCGTCAACGAAATCCATGACGGGTCACTTGCTTGGTGCTGCAGCTGCGGTTGAAGCGGTTGCTTGTGTCCTTGCCATTGACAGGGAAATGGTGCCTCCTACTATCAATAACTTCAATCTCGACGAACAAATAGACCCAAGACTTGATCTTACATTGAATAAGCCTCAGTATAAGCAGATCAAATGTGCTATGAGTAATACATTTGGCTTTGGCGGACACAATTCGAGTGTAATTTTCAAAAAGTTGTAGACTCGATGATAGGTTTTCTGAAAAGACACTTTTCAAAGGATAAATATTACTATAATATAATATGGGAAATGTTGGGTGTGGTACCATCCAACATTGAACTTTATAAACTGGCTTTGATTCACAGATCCGCGTCCATTGAGATAGATGGTCATCTGCTCAATAACGAAAGACTTGAATTCCTTGGGGATGCGATTCTTCAGGCAATAAGTTCTGAACAGGTATTCATATCCAATCCGTACGCTGATGAAGGTGAAATGACACGTATTCGCTCCAGGCTGGTAAGCCGTGCAAATCTCAATTCAATTGCAAGACATATGAAACTTGACAGGAATATGGTTGTAAGACCATATTCTCTGATTAGAACAAACAGTTCCATACTTGGTGATGCAATTGAAGCTATGGTAGGTGCTATGTATCTTGATATGGGTTATTACAAGACAACAGATGTTGTACTTAACCTGTTGCAACATAATTCCAATGTTTCCCAGGTGGCGCATACTGAAAGGGATTTCAAAAGCAGAATCATAGAATGGGCGCAGAAGGAACATCTTGATTTTGAGTTCAGGACAAAACCTTCTGAAAATTTTTCGGAAGCATCACCAAGCTTTGTTACCGAGTTGTATGTGAATTCGGAAGTAAAAGGTGTAGGGACTGCAAGAAACAAAAAGACAAGTGAACAAAGGGCGGCTTCTCAATTGTATAAAAAATTGATTGAAGCTGGAGAGATAGAAAAGGAGGATTGACAAAATGGCTAAATTGTGGCAAAAAGGTGAAGTTGATATGATTTCACAGAAAGTTGAAAAATATACAGTCGGCGATGATAGCTTTCTTGATAACAGATTGGCCCAGGTAGATATTCTGGGCTCTTTGGCTCATACTAAAATGCTGTCATCTGTAGGACTCCTTTCTGTTGAAGACTATTCATTGATAGAAAAGGAACTAAAACAATTATACAAGGTCGCTCAAAGGGGAGAACTGATAGTTGAAGAACATATTGAGGATATTCATTCAGAAGTGGAAGAACTCCTTACCAATATGATTGGTGATGCAGGGAAGAAAATTCACAGCGGAAGGTCAAGAAATGATCAGGTTCTTCTTGATATGAGACTTTATCTCCGTAGAGAAATTAAATCCATAGTAGACAGTTCGTCAAAACTTTTCGTTACGCTTCAGAAACTTTCTGAAAAGTATAAGAAGGTTCTTATGCCAGGCTATACGCACTTGCAGATTGCAATGCCATCGAGTTTCGGATTATGGCTCGGGGCATATGCTGAAAGTCTTGTGGATGATATGCAATTGATGCTGGCCGCATATAAAATTATCAACAGGAACCCTCTTGGTTCTGCAGCAGGTTATGGATCTTCATTTCCGTTGAACAGGACAATGACAACAGAACTTCTCGGTTTCGATTCATTGGATTACAATTCAATATATGCCCAGATGGGGCGAGGTAGAAGCGAAAGGGTAATGGCAATGGCTCTTCAGTCCGTAGCCCAGACCTTGGGCCGCCTTGCAATGGATAATACTCTTTTCCTGTCCCAGAATTTTTCGTTCATTTCATATCCTGATAATCTTACAACAGGAAGCAGTATTATGCCTCATAAAAAGAATCCTGATGTATGGGAAATCATGAGAGGTAAGATGAATATAGTCCAGACATCAGTCCAGCAGATCACTTCGCTGATGACCAATCTTCCCCTTGGTTACAACAGGGATCTTCAACTGCTCAAATCATTGATAATGCCTTCAATTGATGCTGTAAAGGATTCCATAGAAATGGCCGATTTTATGTTACAGAATCTTTCTGTTCGTGAGGATATACTTTCAGATGATAAGTACAACTACATTTTCTCTGTGGAAAAGGTAAACGATTATGTACTCAGTGGCATGCCTTTTAGGGAAGCATACCGAAAGGTCGGAGAGGAGATAAATCATGGCGAATTTAAATATGATCATGGCAATCTGAACCATACTCACGAAGGTAGTATTGGTAATCTCTGCACCAAGGAAGTTAAAATGTTGTTTGATAATGTTATTTCAAATTTCAATTTTGATAAATTTGTTTTCGCGGAAGAAAAATTGGTGAAATAGGGTCAAAAAAACTGCAAATTGTTTGGAGGATAAAAAAAAATCTCTACCTTTGCAGTGTCAAAAATGATGATGGCCCGCTCGTCTATCGGTTAGGACGAGAGAT
>DCHP01000076.1:26503-26858 GCA_002315675.1 Rikenellaceae bacterium UBA1749
CTCTAAAGAGGAGTTCGACTCTCCTGTGGGCTACTAATTAAAAAATTTAAGATTAGAAATGGCAAATAATAGATCTTCAAAGAAACGTGTTCGCAAAACTCAGTCACAGAGATTGCACAATCGTTATTTCTACAGAACAACTCGTAATGCTGTAAAGGCTCTTCGTGAAACAGAAGATAAAGCTGCAGCTATTGCAATGTTGCCAAAGGTTGTTGCTATGCTTGATAAACTAGCTCACAAGGGTATTATTCACGCAAACAAAGCTGCAAACCTAAAAAGTTCTCTGCAGATCCTGGTGAATAACATTGCATAGTATCTGTATATTAATTCGGAAGTTTTCATAGTTTAATTTATA
>DCHP01000034.1 GCA_002315675.1 Rikenellaceae bacterium UBA1749
GAGGAATCCAATGACTAACTAACAATCAAATCATAGTACTACATCCTAAATAGAAAGACAGCAGCTAAACTGCTGTCTTTCTGATATATATAGTTTTCAAAGTGTCAAAAACAAAGTAAAAACACTAAAATTTCGTACTATCGTGTAAAGCTGCCTATGATTTATATCTTAACGTCTACAAAAAATATGAAAAGACATTATATACTTTAGTAATAACAATGATATGGGCATGCACTCACCCATCATAGAACATGATTCATGAAAATTCGGTGAAAAAGGCTCTGGCATTGATATACAGAGGACTATTAAATTATATCTGAACTATTTACTACTCGGTATATCCTAATAATAAGTCAAGTTTTCCAAATTCTTACAAAAAAAAGATACTTGAAAAAATTCATGTTTAAGAGAAATCATATTAACTTAGAGCTATCAAGTAATAATCTATTAACCATATAAACACAATTCCATGATTTCAAGAAGACAATTCCTGCTTCAATCCTCAGCTGCAGCTGCGGGGCTAATGATTCCAGATGTTTTGATGGGCCAAGTTCCTGAATCCATGAAGGTCGGAAGCAATGACAAAATTAGAGTTGGCCTAATCGGATGCCTCAGTATGGGATGGGGTGATCTTGCTGAATTTTTCCATTTTCCCGAAGCAGAATGTGTTGCCCTATGCGACATCGACAAAAGCGCCCTAGATAAACGTGCCGTCGAATTGGAAAAAATAACAAGTAAGAAACCTAAACTTTTCTATGATTATAGAAAACTTCTTGAGGATAAGGATATTGACGCTGTAGTAATAGGCACACCTGATCACTGGCATTGTCTTATGACCTGCGATGCTTGCGCTGCCGGAAAAGATGTTTATGTGGAAAAACCGCTTGCCAATTCAATCGCCGAGTGCGATGCAATGGTATCTTTTGCAAAAAAGTACAATCGTGTAGTACAGGTGGGGCAACAACAGAGAAGTGGCGTTATCTGGCACGAAATGAAAAAATACATCGACTCCGGCATGCTTGGCAGGATAGCTAAGGTCAATGTCTGGGCAAATTTCTCATATGCTTCAATCCTTAAACCAGCCATTGATTCAAATCCGCCTGCAAATGTTGATTTCGATATGTGGCTCGGTCCTGCTCCGCAGAGAAGTTTCAACGCAAGTCGTTTCCATGGCCTATGGAGAATGTTTTGGGATTATGGCGGAGGTCTGTTGACAGATTGGGGCGTACACCTTCTGGATATGGCCCTATGGGGTATGAATGTGACAACAATGCCTAAAAGAGTGATGGCTACGGGAGGCAATTTTGCTTATCCAACCAATTTTGCCGAAACTTTTGACACATTGTCAGTGCTTTGGGAATATGATGGTTTTACTATTCAGTGGAACAATGTTGCCGCATCAGAAATAGGACCATATGGAAAGAGTTATGGACTTGAATTCATCGGAACTGATGGGGTGCTGGTTGCCAATCGCGAAGGCTGGGAGGTTATTCCCAAAAAAGGAAGTGGACTTGAACCTGCCTCATTCAAACCGGACGATAAAGATAGAACGAACCATGTGGGGAATTTCCTTCAGTGCATCAAGGATAGGAATTTTGACACGGCCTGTACCATTCAAAACGGCAGTTTTTGTGCGAAATTCGCACATATTGGAAATATTGCCGCAAGAACACATTCTTCATTGGTATATGACGACATCCGCCATACCTTCGGAAACTCTGAGGCTGATCGTCTTATCAAGCCTACATATCGCCAACCTTGGAACTTTCCAAGTCTGAAATAATTTTTGACAATTCTTTCACAAAAACACAACTTTTCGTTTTGACTTCTCTATTAGGACTGACATAGAACACTTATTACTACATTGGTAGAAATACGACTTACTTTCTGCAAAACCATCTGAAATTCTTAGACGCCAGAATAATCATACGCACTCGATAGTGGGGAGGTAAACTACACCTTAGGATATTGACGCCGGGAAAACCATGATTTCATTCGTGGGAGGTGGTCAATATTACTTTGTTATTACCTTTTCCATAATTTGGTCTATGGATTTTTTGAACTTTAAGTAAATTTGAGATTTGAATATAAATTCACGTCTATGCATACACATAATATTAATTTTTTAACCATTATTTGAAGATGGCATAGTATAAATATCAATATTCATACTATACAAATAACCGACTATTATCAATATTCCATACAATAAGACAATGAGAAAATCATCACATATAGTAGTATCATTATTATCATTATTGTCTATTCCGGCAATAGCCGAATGCACAGCCCCAATTATTTCACAATCCTACGTCCAGAAACTTCAGAATATATATACTCCAGAGAACGGGATTCAGGAAATCAAACCCGGGGAAACACTTGTCAAAACTTTCCAGCTTCCGGTATCCTACATACCTATCAAAACTACACTTAGAGTTGCCGGCAACACATTGATTCCTCAGCCATTCACAAATAGGGGCGAAGATTATTTCAGAAAATGTGAAACTATCCTTAATGACAATCTCGACCCGAAAATTACTATGTCTGATAGTAACTCACTATATTTTAAGGGAGACAATGATGATTTTAAAAGAATGGTATGGAACCGAATCCCACTAAGTAAAATTAGCAATAAGAATTTCATCGTATCAGTTCCTATCCCAAAATGCACAAAGTTCTGCGTTATGCCAGAGGGAAGTTTCGGTGTAGAACTCGGAATCTACTTCATGAAGAACGGAAGACATGAATTAGATGTTTTTGATTCACCCGATTCAACTATTTTCATTCCTATTCCTGAAGGAAGCTACGAAAAAAAATACATAACTCAGAAAGTTTCACTTCCTGAAAAAGCAGCCTGCATACTCCTTTCGATAGGAGGTTCTCATTTCACCGGAGAGTGCTGGGTCGAAGCTCCAAGTTTTACGAGCAAAAAAGATACACTTTGGCATATGCCTTTCAAGGCTCGCATTGTAGACAACAAAGGATGGGCATACAAAGATGTAGACTACACCAAGGATGAAATAAACTATTGGGTATCAGTCAATATGTCAGAAAGATGGTGGCCGTATTGGAAAATAGAGTTCAACGGCAAAACCATCCAGGATGGTAAAATATTCGATAGATGCTCCCATATTGCGGACTTCTACGTACAACTTCCAGCAGAGGCTGCAAATGGCGGAACACTGAGTCTGACATTGGTAGATGAGCCTCACAGGAAGAACTATCCATACCAGCTACGCCACCTTGACATAATATCCGAACCTGCAAGGGATTTTGAAGTAATATGCGTACCAAAGTACGTTTCAATGGGTTCAGAATTTGGAGTACTCGTAGAGACCAATATTCCTGACATCAGTCTGACCACCAGTGCAGATTCATGCATCACCCCAGGATTCCAGACCTATATTCTTCGTAAACCAGGTCTCCATGTTTTGAAGTTCAAGGCTCTTTCTACCAAATCTTGTGCTAAAATTACTATCAGTGATGGCACAAGAACAGAAAATTGTGCCATAGATCAGATAATATGTAAGGGACGCGACAATGTATACTTGTCCGTAGGAGACGACATATATATTGACAAGCACTACGATGAATACTCAAGATACTTCAAGTGGTATCTTTCTTCCAGAGCCGGTAACTGGTTTCAATTCCGTCCATCATACCAATGGAGCGGTGTGAGAGAAATCGATACTGAAGTCGTGAAATATTTCACCGACCTTCTGAATGATCTTCAAATGCCATATGCCTGGCAGGTAGAAGGCCGGACATTTGCAGGTGTCAACATTAATCCGACAAAAGTCCAGCTCGAGTCTCCGATGTTCATGGGGAAACAGGCACACGAAAACGATGGCGGTTACTATTACTGGCATCAATTCCAATACCAGGGCCTCCAATCCGACATAGCAGCAAAAACACGTCCATACGGAGGTATTTTCGCCAAGAAACGTCCTGAATTTACAGACCATGGGGCATTTGTTCATTACGATCCATACTGCATCAGCGACATGGCCATGGGTGCCAGGTATTTCGTCGACAACATCAGATTATCAAAGGGAGAATCAAGCCGGCATACAGGCCCGTCAACTATGTTCCGTTATTTCTATCAGGCAGGATACGACTGGTGCGGCGCAGAACAGATGTATGGACCTGAAGATGTAATCATGTCATCGCTACGCGGTGCCTCAAGAGCCTATGACCGACCTATTTTCGGAACCCTTCATGCAATGCAATGGAATAATGGATCACTGACAACACCGGATCATCCTTTGGTTCACTACATGTCTCTCGCTGTCGCATACATGCATGGATCATCCCATATAAATACAGAAGATGCACTCTGGACAGATGAATTTCTCAACGATCGCTACACTGAAGCAGGGAAAGCACATATGGATGGGCAGAACAGGATTCTGGATTTTATCCAGACACATACAAGACGAGGAAATTTCCATACACGCATCGGTACAATACAGGGAAGAAACGACTCATGGCTATGCTTTCAACGCTGGAATGCATGGTCACAGGAAGGAGATGAATGGAAGTTCGCAGACGCAGAACTTAGTTTCGACCTGTTAAAGATATTCTATCCTAACTGCAATCTCGGTTTTTGCAACAAGGAACATATGTTCACTCATACTCCATATGGCCCAATAGATATATTTCCAATAGAAGCCCCACAGGACCAGTTGGATAGTTATGGAATGATTGTCTTTCTTGGCTGGAACACATATAAGAAGGAGGATTTCGAGCATCTCAAGACCTATGTGCAGCGTGGCGGGACTCTTATCATGACCGCGGCGCATATCAATTCCAACCTCAAACATGACGGAATTCCTCAGTTCCCAGATGATGACGCACCGCTACGCCAATTGTTGGGCGATGATTATAGATCCATGAAAGGTATGAATGTCATCAAATACGGCTATGGACAGGTATATTACTTCGCAGATCCGAAATACCCTGTAGCTGATGAGATTAGGTCAGAATATGAGAGATGTATCCGCAATGAGGCTTCAAGAATCGTGGCAGGTGAAACTGATAAAGGATGGGTTGATACTGGCGATGCAATCGATTTCACAGTCTGGGATGAAGGTAGCCACCGAACCATCTATCTATTAAATACAGACTGGAAACACAGAGACACATGTACGGTTTGCAATTTCATATACGGAAGAAACAACTTTTCAGTTGATGTCAAGTCTGGTCTTATTGGTACAATCCACTGCAAGGATGGCCTTGCTCTGCACCCCCAATCCAACACAAGCGATATCCTTGACATAGCAAGGACAAAAGATGGATGGACAGTGACTATTCAAACAACAAATTCAGACACGTTTGATTGCTTCCGCAAGGATGGCTTTCCTTCAGAACCAATCCACATCACTCAAGCAGGAATACATATACTAAAAATTCCAGCTATGGCTAAAAATGTTAAGTCAGCAGCAAAGGAATAGGAAAAGTGACCTATAGATCTATATTTTGGCGTATAGTTCAATATGGATAAAAATCAATGTTGCAGGGGCTTCAGATTATACTGAAGCCCTGCAACATCTTATCATAATGACATTAAGCCTTTACAGGCACATACCCTTCATGAGAGAGGATACCTCATTCGTTGACTTCTAACGAGTACTCCTTTTCAGAATATAGATCATGAAACATAAAGGTTATACAGAAATAGGAAGAGTACCACCTTCCATAGCCAATGGTTCTTTAACAGGAGTAATACGCAATGGCTCATCTATCGTATTTTCAGCATTCGGATCATCAGCTGTAAATCTGACACGTTCAAGTCCACTGAGAATCTGTCCCTTTTTCAAGCCTTTGAAATTAATATCAATGTTCCTAATTTCTTCAGTAGCATTGATTTTTTTTATGTAAAACAAATCCCCATCAGATACTGCACTTGCAAACAGTCCATTCCTTCCGGTAACATTATTATTATCCTGTGTAATGGAAAGTACGTTTGATCCCTTATAAATTGAATAAAGTTGCTGAACATACCAGCTGGAAGTCCGCATTACCCTTAGCCCAACTTTGACCTAAAGCATAAATTTTCAGCTATTTTTCATTGAATTCAAGTGCCAGATTTAATATAACTGCCTGATAATCAA
>DCHP01000049.1 GCA_002315675.1 Rikenellaceae bacterium UBA1749
GAATTCAATCATGGAAAAAATCTCTACATAAAATTTTGTTGTATCGAATTGCTGCGCAATAGTGGATGTATTTCTCAATCGTCCTTTATGATGGAATGCTATATGTTTTTTTGTCTGGTAATCTTAAAATGCTAAAATAAAAGAATACATCAAATAATTTCCGTGTTTTTTATAATAGTTTTTTTATTTTTACTAGTGAAATTGATAATATTAACATTTGCATTCTTTGATTATGAATAGAATCGTTCTCTTAAAGAGTATTATATTGATTTCTTTTGGTTGTTCAGCATTTGCATCCAAAGGCGTGACCCTGTATAAGGATTCTACGCTTATAGCTTCAAGTTCCCAGTACGATTGGACAAGCTGGGGAAACAATCATCTTCCAGAAAACAGTGGGCTTGATAGAAGCAGAGCTTTTGGTGGCATCTCCTTTACAGGAAGATATGCGTCCTATACAAATGCAGACACCTGGTACCCCTCATATGCTACAGACGGAACCATATATTCATGCTGTACTGATGGCAGAATAGGAACAGTGGGTTTTGGAAATCCGAACCCTCGTGCTGCCGTAGTTTATGGATCCGATCCACTCAATCTGTCAGTCGGTCTTGTCGGACGTGCAGAAATTCATAGTGGTGTCAATGGGCCTACAGGTAAATTTATGTTTGGTAGGTACCCATCCGCAAATCTGTTGTACAATGACATATGGTATTACGGAACATATTTGCTTGAACAGAATGATCGGGCTTTATATGTCCCAAATTTTGACTGGCCTATTCTTCAGCCTTTTGTAGGATTCAGATTGTCGTCCGATTTCGGAGAAACATGGTATGATCACACGGAACCGGATGATCCTATTTTCGAGAATCCCCATGAAAAGTGGGTCAATGCTCATAATGTAGGTTTCAATGAGTATGAAATCATGATAGGTGCACCTCATTTCGTAGATTTCGGAGTGAATCTTGAAAATGCCCCTACCGATAAGAAAACAGGCAGAAAATGGGCATATATGGTCGCTCATGGCGCAGATGCATTGTGCGATATCGCGCATACAAGTTGGATTTCTGGTGACAATATTTACCTCCTACGTATTCTGATGCCAAATGGAAGGGATCTTGTAGAGAATTCATCATATTTTAATGACCCTTCCAACTGGCAGTATTTTTCAAAGGACGGAAAATACAGGAATTGGAACAGGGATAATCTCCAGGAGGTTTATCTTAACATCAAACCAATTGTTGATGCTACCGGATACCTTGGAAATGTTGGCCTGACGTATAACAAACCACTTGGCAAGTACATCATGACCCTTAGTCGTGTCAGTGAGGTTCAAGGTGCTTTTAACGCATTAATATTGGAGGCAGACACTATAGATGGGGAATATAGAGTTGTCCAATATCTGAAATCTTTTTCCACGGTTTCATATTTCATGAATATACCATCTAAGTTTATTTCTGAGGATGGCAGGACTATGTGGCTGTCATATTCTTCAAATTATGCGAAGGACCATGGGAACAAGAAAGCCACATTCGGCGGCTCACCTTATTCATGGAACCTTACAGAAATTCATCTCGACGAGCCAGACAGAGCAGAAGGTAGTAAATATGAAGCTGAGAGTATGGAGCTTCTTGGTGCAGCAAAGATCAATGAGAACAAAAATGCATCCAATCTGGCAGATGTGATGGATGTATCAAGACTTGGAGATGGAGTTGAATTTTATTCAAAAAGTGATGGTGACACTTTCGAGATTGCAGTCTCTCATGATGGTAAGTATTCCAAGCAGATAACTCTTTTCGTAAATGGCTCTCAAGTTCAGAAACTGACAGTACAGGCATCGGGTAGCTGGACTGAATACACTATTCATAGCGTTACAGCCAAGATACATTACGGGGATAAAGTATCCATAATGATTACAAAAGATGATGTCGCTTTCAATAGAATAGATGGCGGAGTGGCAAATGATGGAAGAATCATAACAGACACCTCTTACCGGCTCTTCGGCAATATAGACTACGTTAAGATCAAATAAGACCAATTTGCTTCAAGATGTCATGACGCAAATTTTTATATTATTCTCTACTAACTGAAGTGGGTTGTACATTTTCATGAAACAAATATCAGAACATTGCAACCAACACAAGCCTATATTATGCGCGTTACTCATCGGATACAAACAAATTGTACAAACTGTAACTGAAGATTTCATACATTGTTTTTAGTATGAGACTTTATGAATATCATTGGGATGTGTAGGTTAGAATACATGGCACTTTCATAAATTGTTAAAACCATGAATACGTTATTAAAATTATTAATTCTATATTGCACAATTTTCATTGTGTCTTGTCAAAAAGATGATACATCAAATAGTGAGTTTGGTGAACTAATACTCGCACAAAAATCCGAGAATACTCCATTTTGGTCTGAAAATGATAAAATAAAAGTCTATGATGGAATTAATGAAGTTGAAATAACTTTAAAGACATCTGGTACACCATCCACAACTACAGGGATAATAACGGATGGTGGTGAAGCTTTCACTTTCAAGAAAATATCATCATGGGGAAATACGCTTTATGCAGTATACCCAGCATCTGCAGCCGTAGGAGTAAGCGATGGTAATGTAAAGATAACAATTCCCAATGAAACAGATGGTTCATTTGCAAGTGCAAACATATGTGCCGCAACAACCACTTCCAAAACTTTGCAATTTAAGAATGCAACAGCAATAGTGGAGATTAAAGATAAAATGACCTCTATTACAAAAATGGAGTTAAATGCGACAAACATAAGTGGAACATATCTGGTAGATTTGTCAGGTGCAAATGCTGTCCTTGGAAGTATAATAGGAACAGGAAATGATGTAATAACAATAACTCCTTCTGAAACCAATGAAGGCCCGTATTATGCTGCTGTAGCTCCAGTTAGTTTCAGTGGTCAAATCGCAACATATTACGAAGGTGACACTCCGGTGGGTACAAAGACAATAAACGAGCAAAAATTAACGGAAAATACAATTTACAATATTCACCACGCAAATAGAGGTGGTAACGGATTGTTTTCAGTATCCTCAACTACGAAAGTTCAGTTCTCACCAGGCAACCTATGGTATGGAATAAAAGGCTCTGAATCTACAGCTTCATTCCACTTTGAGGATAATCAGTGGGACTCTCCTTCATCATGGAATACATCTCACGTAGGTCATTTCTATTGGAGCAAAACTGCATCAGTAGCTTATGCAGAGACTTATAGCGATTCGGGTGCTACTTCAACTGATGTCTTTTTCACTAATTCAGAAGCTACAACCCCTAGTTCATCTTTTACCGTCGAAGGCCAGACAGGTAAATGGCGTACATTATCTGGAGATTCAGGTCGTGAGTGGGTATGGCTTCTTGGCCCTACAATGGATATTGGCCTAAATCCATTACCAGGAACCGATTGTCGTATTTGTACAACATCTGGTATGGGAGATAACACCAATGTCCGTTACGCAGAGGTGATTGTCAATGGTGTAAATGGTCTTTTAATCTTCCCTGATACATTTACTTGGACATCAGCAATGGGTACAGCTCCATCAATAGTAAATGCCGGCGTATCAAAATGGGAAAATGCACCTAACTATACAATAGCTCAGTTTTCAGCCATGGAGCAGGCCGGTTGTGTATTCTTACCAGCCGCCGGTGCTCGCCTCGGTTCGGGTGTCGACGATGCCGGTTCTGTCGGCAGCTATTGGTCGTCTACGCCCTATGATACCATCGCCTGCCACTTGAACTTCATCAGTAGCAACGTCCTTCCAGCGTGCTTCATCCATCGCTACTACGGTTACCCCGTACGCCTTGTCCAAGAATAAATAGCATATCGATATTTTTGTAAAATGTTTTAATTGTAAAACTCTTAAATCAAACCAATATGAAACTGTCATGACATGTCGTTTTTGTCGCCAAAGTAAATGAAAAGTGTTCGCATTGGTAATTTGAATTAAATTG
>DCHP01000064.1 GCA_002315675.1 Rikenellaceae bacterium UBA1749
CCAAGTTATTTTTTTACGATTACTATGCAAAAGAGAATCACGCTTGTCCCATTTGGTGGAATAGGAAATCGTATCAGTGCTATTGAGTCTGCTGTAAGACTGTCAAAGGCAAGGGGATATGAACTGCGTGTTATGTGGTTTCAGGACTGGGGAATGAAAGCTGCTTTCAGTGACCTTTTCTCCGTCCAGGTTCCCGGACTTGATGTTGTTGATCATCCTACTCTTTTTGACAGGATATCCCTTGAGCGTCCAAGAAAACATAATCTTTATTCATCAGCTCCATTTCAGGGAATGATCTTTGACAGATGTTTCTATGGGGATAGAAGATATATTTCATCCGAAGAGCTTCTTGATGCCGGCAGAGTGTATATAACAAGCTGTTACAGCTTTTTTGATGGGGAAACGGATTATTCTTTTTTTTCTCCTTCTAATGATGTCGCCAAACGGGTCAGTGAACTGACATACGGTTTTGCCGAAAATACAGTCGGTATTCATGTCAGAAGGGGAGACCACATTGAGGCGACAAGCCATAGTCCCATTTCCCTTTTCATGGATGCCATTGAAAACGAACCAGATGGTACAAAATTCTACCTGTCAACTGACAGTCACCAGGTGAAGACAGCGCTTATAGAAAAATACGGCAACCGAATTATGACCGATCCGGTGACACTTCAAAGAGGCTCCATGGAGGCTGAGTGTGAAGCCGTGGCAGAACTGTTCGTGCTCTCAAAATGCAGTAAGGTTATAGGAAGTTTCAATAGTTCCTTCGGATTGAAATCGGCTGAAATCGGCCGTATTCCTTTTAAATGTATTTCAAATGATTAGACATATTTTATCAGTAGTTACATTGTTTCTCTGTTCCGTAACTTCAGTTATTTCACAATCAGAATTTTTAAGTCCGATGCCGGACTACCCGATGATACTTTCATCGAATTTTGCAGAGGCCAGGCCAAATCATTTCCATTCTGGAATCGATATAAAGACAGGTGGAGAGGAAGGTCATAGGATTGTTGCAGTAAAGGATGGATATGTCTCAAGGATAGCAGTAAAACCATATGGGTATGGCAGGGTTGTCTATCTTACCCATAATGATGGAACGACATCAGTATATGCCCATATCAGCAGATTCATTCCAAAGCTTGAATCCTATATCCGTACCATGAGGTATGAAACCCAGACTAACGATGTGGAACTTTACCCAGACAAGGATATGTTCCAGTTCAAGGCAGGGGAGCAGATTGCCTTCTCCGGTAATTCCGGAAGTTCCGGAGGCCCCCACCTCCATTTTGAAATAAGGGACTCGAGGACTCAGAATACGATTAACATTCTTTCAACCGGCATATATGATGTTGAAGATAACATTCCACCGACAATAGTTGCACTTCATTTCTTTGCTGTAGACACCATTGATGGAGTTCCCGTGGAAAAGAAGATCAAGACACTAGTCCCTGTCAAGGCAGGACCAAATGACTATTGTTTTTCATCTCCCGTCAAGCTTCCATGCAAAGGCTTCTTCGTTCTTGAAACAACGGACAGAAAGGATGGAACGCAGAATACAATGGGGGTATACAATATTATTGAATGGGTGGATGGGACCCCGGTGTACCAGATGTCCCTGGATGAGTTTTCTTTTGCCGAAACAAGAAGTGTAAATTCCCTGACCATATACGGCATGCAGAAAAAATCACGCAATGAGATTTTCCGTCTTTCCCGCCAGCAGAACTGTAATTTCTCCGGTCTTAGAATTAAAAGCCGTGATGGTGTTATTGATCCCTCGCAGTCTGACAGCGTCAGGATTGAGGTTTTGGATGATGCCGGAAATATGTCATCGCTCGCCTTTGCCGTAAAAGCAGATTCCTTGTCGGAAAAGCCACAGTTTATGATTTCAGAATTTGCATCAAAAGTCATCTCTGGGATGCCAAAAACTTTCTCGAAAGATCAGTTTTCCGTCACTATTGCGGAAAAATCGCTGTTTGCTACAAGTTATGTGGAAATCGAAAAGATTGACACTACAGGCCTAAAGACAAAAGCCCTTTCAGAAATATTCAGACTTGACAGTGAAAGCGTCCCATATTTTTCTCCGGTCACCATTTCAATAAGATCAGGATCTGCCATCGAGAAGGGAATGGTAATGGCCAGGTATAATCCTTCGACTCATGGATTGAGTTCAATAGGCGGAAGGGTTTCTGGCAATTCAATTACCGCAACTACCAGCGCTGGGGGATATTTCTGTCTGGCGTGCGACACCATTGCTCCGAAAATAACCCCGGCATTACCTAAGAATTTTTCCTGGACATCATCAAAAAGTGTAAAGTTCAAGATGGCGGACAACTTCTCGGGCGTATCTTCATATTCCCTTTCAATAGACGGGAAATTTGCAATCCTGGAACATATAATGAAACAGTCGACACTTGTCCATTTCTTCGACGATAAGGTATTCGGAACAGGCAAGAATCATAAACTGGTGCTTACAATCGTTGATGGGGCAGGCAATAGGGCAGTATATACCAAAACATATACAAGATAAAGGCTATTGCTATCCGGTTGCTGCTAATACCAATAATTTGAACGCTTCCTCTCTCTCTCACTCACTCACTCTCTCACTCACTCACTCACTCACTCACTCACTCACACTATCTCTCTCTCTCTACATCTATCTACCTTATGGGGTTAAACCATAAGCTTTCAGTTTTGTCTATAGAGTATAGAAGAAACTTTAGATTTGTTTGCCATGAAAGCTAAATTCATTACTTCATTTGTCTTTTCGTTGCTTTTTGTTCTGCTTTCAAACAATGTATGTGCACAGCCCCAGCCGCCACGTGATCAGAAAGGACACTCAAACCAGCCTGGTCATGGGCCGGGAGAAATGCGTATGCCTTCACCGTATGAAATGGCAAAATCTATGACTGACATGATGCAAAGGGATGTCAGACTGGATGCGAAACAATATAAATCCTTATATAAACTCTTTGTTAAGGATTTCAAATTTATCCAGAAAGTTAGAAGCATTGATATGCCTCCAGCAGGAGGCGGTGGTCCAGCTATGGGAGGACATGATGGTGCGTCAGGTTTGAATTACGGAGGCTCAAATGGCCAGGTCGGAGGAAACTTTTCTGCAGATTCCAGGGGCGCCAGTATGAGCGGAAATGTAAATATTGGACAGGGTGCCTCAATGAATGGAAGTGTAGGCGCCGGAAGTGGTGGAGTAGGATTGAAAGGCGGAATCTCATTCGGTGGAGGCGCTTCAGGTGGAGGAGGCCAGGGTGGTCCTTCTTCTATGGGAGGCCAACGTGGTGGTGGAGGACAAGGTGGCTCCTCACCTATGGGAGGTCAACACGGTGGAAATCCTGGCGGTGATATGCGTGGTGGTAATGGTCCGCATGGTATGCCAGGTGGCGATGGTATGGAACAAATCCAGTTTCCTGATGAGTATCTGCAAAAAGAGGATGCCAAACTAAGAAAGATACTTTCTCCTGGGCAATACAGACTATGGCGCGAAAAACATCCGTTTGATTATCTTTCATTCCTTTACAGACCAGAAAACAAAGAAAAGGAACATAGAAGGTAATCTTAGACTCCGATGTCAACAGCCGAAATTTCATCAGAACAAAGAAAAGGATTCCAGAAGTAATCTTTTGTACTGACCATGATTCTGGAATTTCCAGATGTGTCATCACCCAAAAAACAGTATGTGGATCCACTTGAAATAGTCCCAAAATTGGAAAATGCCTTCGAGGTAAAGACCTGTGTCAGTGGTAAATACGACAAAACATACTTTTCCAAGCTGATTCGTATGTTATTTTAGGATATTGCTCTGATGACGGATGCTCTCCATATGGATGGCTTCTAGGATTTTCGATATGAACTGTTCGGATAATCCAAGTGATACAGCTCTATCAACGGCACTGTTAACTACATCGGACCATCTTCTGTTCTGAAGGATTGCGACATTGTTCTTCTGCTTCAGTTCGCCTATCTTGTCAGATATATCCATACGCTTGGAAAGAAGATCCAGGATTGAAATGTCTATTTCATCGATTTCACTTCTATAGACTTTGATCATCCTTGCGAACTCTTCATCATCACAACTATCAGCCCTCCAGATAATTGAATCAAGCAGGGTGGGTAGTTCAGAAGGAGTTATTTGTTGCTTTGAATCGCTTAGCGCTTTTGCAGGACATATATGACTTTCAATCATAAGTCCGTCATACTGGAGGTTTGCCGCAACCTGACATATTTCCTTGATATATTCTGAATTTCCGGAAATGTGCGATGGGTCGCATATCAGTTTCATCTCAGGAAAGCGTCTTCGCATTTCAAGCGGAATGGCCCATACAGGCTGATTTCTGTATTTGTGTTCCCCATATATTGAAAAACCGCGATGTATTAGTGCAATGTTCTCTTTTTTGATGCCTGCGTCAAGAATACGCTGAACACTTCCTGTCCATAATTCAACATCAGGATTGACAGGGTTCTTTATCATAATCCTGGTGTCAGGATAATCTCTCAGGGAATCAGCAATTTCCTGGACTGCAAATGGACTTACTGTTGTTCTGGCCCCAATCCACAAAACATCTATTCCGTATTTTTTTGAAAGTTCAACATGTTTTGCAGATGCTACCTCAGTGCAGACCTTGACTCTATATTTATCTTTGACTTCTGCAAGCCATTTCAGTCCCTCTTCTCCAATACCTTCGAAAGCACCAGGGTGTGTGCGGGGTTTCCATATGCCGGCACGAATAATGTCGACTTTTCCGCATTTTACGATTCCGTCAATAGTTGATAGTAACTGTTCCCTTGTTTCTGCGCTGCAAGGTCCTGATATGATAACCGGTTTTTTCATTTGATAGCAAAAGTAAGCAAAATCATTGATATTTATCCAGTTTGTCCTAAATCTCCAATATTTTCTCCTCATCTATGTCTACTATTCCAAATATTGGTGCTTCACATAAAGTGCCTCTTGAATCATCAATGCAAAAACAGTCACTTAAGTATCAAAAATGTCTTTCATGAGAATTCATCAGTGAAATCTGGTCATGAGTGAGGAAATTATTAATATCTTTCGATGGTTTTATGTCATCAATAAGATCATATTGTGGTATTATGAAAATGATAAGATTTAATTGTGATTATAGTGAAGGTGCCCATCCAAGAATCCTTGAGCGTCTAATGGAAACCAATCTTATGCAGACAGAAGTGTATGGTGAAGACCAGTTCTGTCAAAGGGCAAAGGAACTTATTTCTTCCCATCTTGGGAGGGTTGATGCTGATATTCATTTTCTGGTTGGAGGAACTCAGACAAACCTGACTCTAATAAGTTCTGTCCTTCGTCCATACGAGGGAGTTCTCTCTGCTGTTACCGGACATATTGGAGTGCATGAGACAGGGTCAATAGAGGCGACCGGCCATAAGGTACTGACTATTCCTACCGCTGATGGTAAACTATCGTCAAGACAGATAAGAGAAATGTATATGGGACATGTCAATGATGTGAATCATGAGCATATGGTACGTCCTGGTATGGTATATATTTCCCAGCCAACCGAAAACGGTACATTGTATTCCTTGAAGGAACTGGAGGAAATATCAGCTGTATGCAAACATTCTGGCCTATTCTTTTATGTTGATGGTGCCAGACTTGGTTATGGGCTTGCCTCCCCAAAAGCAGACTTTACTATTGCTGATCTGGCAAGACTTACAGATGCCTTCTATATCGGTGGAACAAAACAGGGTGCACTTTTTGGTGAAGCACTTGTAATAATGAACAGTTCCATCAGAAAGAATTTTCGTTATTCCATCAAGCAGAAAGGAGCCTTGCTCGCCAAGGGAAGACTCCTTGGTATTCAGTATGAAGCTCTTTTTGATGATACATCAGCAGACAGGAAACCTCTATACTTTCAGATGGCTGAAAATGCAATTGATAAAGCTATGAGAATCAAAACAGCACTACAGAATAAGGGAATAGACCTTCTTTTTGATTCCTGGACAAACCAGCAATATCCTGTTTTTGAAAAATCACAGCTGGAAAAACTGGAAAAGGATTTTGTTTTCGATTTCTGGGCAGAATTTTCTGGGACAAAAAATGCCGTTAGAATCTGTACAAGCTGGGCGACAAGGGAGGATGATACGCAAACCCTGATAAATGCAATAAATAATCTTTAGATAAAAATAAAACCCAAAACCTGTTGATTATTGAATTTGTAGCGAAATACGTGAAATGGTACTGCGTTTATTTTCTGACTCTGTCTGTTTTGCTTTGATGCCGAAGTCTTTGTCTGCTATTTTGTTGACTCTGGCCTCTTTATCCTGCATGCATGCAGGTGCGCAGACTGTGCCTCATATGGTACAGATTAAGGGCGGAACTTTTACCATGGGTAATACCATCAACTGTACTGCTGCTGAAATGGATATGTCAGATGAAAAACCTGCCCATAAAGTGCGGTTGTCATCATTTCTGATGTCGGAATGCGAAATTACAAATAGTCAGTTTGAGGAATTCAGGCCTTCCCATAAAACTTTAAGAGGTAAGAATAACGGAATATCATCATCCGATGATGAGGCTGTTGTATATGTATCGTACTATGATGCTGTAGAGTATTGTAACTGGCTGTCAGATAAGACAAAACGAAAATTCAGATTGCCTACGGAAGCTGAATGGGAATATGCCTGCAAGGCTGGTACGGATACTCCATATTTTTTTGGTGATTCACTTCCTGCATCCTTGTTGAAGAATCAATGTACTGTCAGGGATTTCAAGAAAGTCTCGCTTAGGGTTAGACAGACACCTTCAAATTCATACGGCCTTTTTGATATGCATGGAAATGTTGAGGAATGGTGCCTGGACTGGTTCTCAGCATATCAATCAGAAGGTAATGATAGAGTTCAGAAGAATCCGGCTGGAACCAGGAAAGGCCAGTTCAAAATTACAAGAGGTGGAAGTCATAGCACTCCTGTAATTTTTTTGCGAAGTACATGCAGAATGGCTATGATTCCTGAAGACAGTCATAGTCAGACAGGTTTCAGAATTGTTGAATCTGACCTTGAGTATCCTGATGATTTCTCGTTCTGTAATGATCTGATACCTGAAAGTCTGATACCAAAACCTATGTCCCCGGAAAAGGTGTTGTCTGCAACCAATAGTAATCAGTATGCATATGGTGCGTCGGCAAAAGATGTAGCCGTATTCAAGGAACCTGTTCCATATGTCATTGATCCTGTATATAGCCATAATCATCAACCTGCGATATGTTACTGTCAAAGTGGAGATATTTTGGCATGCTGGTATTCCACAGACCGGGAAAATGGGAGGGGAATGGTGGAATTATGCTCAAGACTTCATCCTGGAGAGGATGAATGGACGAAAGCCGAAATGTTTTTCAGAGTTCCAGGAAGAAATATTACAGGTCTGTCGCTTCTCAATGATAATGGTATATTACGTCATATCAATGGGGTAGAGGCCAGTGGAGACTGGCAGAACCTTGCTATGATCCAAAGGCTCAGTTATGATGATGGGTATACATGGACAACTCCTGAAATAATAGAGAAGGAACATTCAAAACGCCATCAGGTGATTGCAGGTGCATTCAAAGACTCTAAGGACGTATTAATCCAGCTTTGTGATGCTGGACCTGGGGGCAATGACGGAACGTCCATTCACAAGAGTACTGATAACGGAAAAACATGGACAGATCTATGGGATAGCATACCGGTAAGGGAATTCAGAGATGGAGAGACAGGGACAACCATAGCGGGAATCCATGCGGGAGCAGTAGAACTCAGTGATGGATCCATACTTGCATTAGGACGCGGAAATACAATTGAAGGCAGAATGCCTATGAGCATATCACGGGATGGCGGGCGTACATGGATGTATTCGCCATCTGAATTTCCTCCTATTTCATCTGGTCAGCGTCTTGTCCTTATGCGTTTGCGGGAGGGACCGATTCTTCTTATATCATTTACAGATTATCCGGAAATAACACCAGATGGTAAACATGGACTTATTATTGACAATAAGTTGTCATTTGGTCTTTTCGCATCACTGTCTTTTGACGATGGAAAGACATGGCCTGTGAAAAAACTTATTTCGGACGGTAAGTACCGTGAACTTGACGGTGGTGCCTGGACAGGGCCTTTTATAATGGATGAAACTCATGCTGAACCCAAAGGGTATATGGCCGCAGTCCAATCTCCGGATGGAATAATTCACCTGATAAGTAGCCGTATTTATTATGCCTTTAACTTAAACTGGCTTCTCAAAAGATAATTGATACTGTCAGAATAAGATAAGCCATTAGTCCAAAGATTTAGATTTGGATCTAAATAAAAAATAGAGAAGCTCCTGTTACGCTGATTATGGCACCCAGTATTTCAGCCCAAGTAACTTTCTGCTTCTGAATAATAATTGCAAAAGGTATTATCATAATTGGTGTCATAGCCATTAGTGTTGATGCAATTCCACTTGCTGTATACTGAACTGCCAACAAGGAAAAGGAAACGCCGATAAATGGCCCAAAAATAGTGCCGCCCAGTATGGACAATGATGCTTTCCAATCAGTGAATGCTGGTTTTACTGTCTTTATTTTACCACTTAGAAGCAATACAGTGATAAACGCTGCAGCTCCTATTATCATCCTGATTTCTCCTGCTGCAAAAGGGATAAGATTGTTGTCAATTTCTGTCGATCCATAATAGAAACTCATACCATATTTGCTACATACAAGTCCAACACCTTGCCCTATACCTGCGCCTATTCCAAGCAGAATCCCCTTTAATGGTAATTTAACCCTTAGATGTCGGCTGTCATTTTTGCTATAGATTGAAATGGCTATTCCGGTAATTGTAACAATTATTCCAAGCAATGCATTGACTTTGATTGTTTCGTCAAGCAGTAGAATTCCGGTAGTTGATGCCGCAATCGGCGCTAGGGTCATGAACAACTGGCCAAATCTGGCTCCAATCACTATATATGAGTAGAATAGACAGAAATCTCCGAAAACGTATCCAATCAACCCTGAAATACTCATCCATAACCAAACCTTCTCATTTGCTCCTGTTGGCAGGAAACAGCCTGTTGTTATTAACAGAAACAGACCTGTAATGATTACGGCAAGACTTAAACGGATTGCATTTACTTGATTGGAACCAAGTTTACGGCTTGCATATTCCATGCATAAGGCGGTTATCGTCCAGGAAAATGCAACCCCAATAGATATTAACTCTCCAATGAACATTTTCCGATATTCTAGTTGCCTTGTTTTATATTCCAGATGCTATGATAGCGACTGCGAAATTACAGACCTTGAATTAAACTGCAATATTTTTTTTAACTTTGCTGATCCATGGAGAAATGCCAGAGTGGTTGAATGGGCCGCACTCGAAATGCGGTGAACGGGTAACTGTTCCGTGGGTTCGAATCCCTCTTTCTCCGCTAGGAGATAACTTAAGATGCTGAAATTTCAGCATCTTCTCTTTTTTTTAGGGCAAAAGTTCCCCAAAAAGTTCCCCAAAAATTATAATTTAAGAACAATAAAAGTTGTATGGAGTTGTGTGGAGTTGAATAAATTATTTAACTCACCCATTACTATTATTTAGATAGCTGACGGCGACTAAATATCTTAATTTATAATTACGCAGTTTATGTGGCAAATTCACTATTTTATTAAACCGAACAGAGTACCTTGTATTCAGTCCGGTTTAAGGGGTGCGTATAAGGAAGGTAAACTTATTAAACTACCAATGGCATCTATGCATAGAGTAGTCTATTCTAAAAGACA
>DCHP01000048.1:0-10259 GCA_002315675.1 Rikenellaceae bacterium UBA1749
TTTATACAAGTGTCAAACTTCGGAGTACTTTTTCATTTTATTTTATTTTATTTTTGTTCGATTACAGTTTGTCAATTTCGTGGCTTTTTCAAGTGTCGTCTCTATTATCAATACTAAAACTGCAGCCGTCTAGGTAGACACTGAACAGATTTTTTAGTTATTAATTTTTTTGAATGTGCACATGGGCACTCTTTTAGTTGATTTGACTTTACAAAAGTAGATATTTTCAATCATTTTCCGCAGTTTCCGTTTCTAAAAGTTGGCACTCCTTCTCAATGATATCATTCCAAAATGGCCACACTTGTATATATATCCTATATGTGCTATGAGTTTCAATAAACAAGTCTGCCATAGTGAATAGTTGCAATCCATCTGTTACAATACATCTCAATCGGTTGTTGTAGCTTAATGTTAAAACACATATATTTGTATAAACCAATAATAATAAATGATATGAGAAAATTGTTCCTTTGTGTTTTGCTCTTTGTCAACTTTAATATTTACGCGTTCAGCGAAGGTCGGGAATACATTCCTTTAAATGGGACCTGGGCATTTGATCAGACTGAAACTTCATTTCCACCTAAGAAGTTCACAAGAACAATTCCTGTTCCAGGCCTTATTACACTTGCAGAACCAAAAATCAGTCAATTTGATAGTCTATATGCACATTATATGGAATTAGATAAGATTCCATACTGCAAATATGAACAGAGGGGTTATATTCCAATGTACAATTGGTACAGTAGGAAATTTACACTTGATTCAAATCTCAAAGGCAAATATTTCCAGATAAACATTCTCAAGAGTATGTATGTAACAACCATTTACATTAATGGTCATATGGTTGCAAATTCAATGAAGTGTTCTACTCCTATCGTGGCTGAAATTACAAAACATCTCTACTTTGATAAGGAAAATGAAATCCTTATTATGGTAGGTGACAGGGTGTTTTTACCAAGCGCTGCTGCTGGCGGGACTGATGTTGAAAAATTTCAGTATATACCAGGTATCTGGGATGATGTATTTCTTACAGCTACAGGAGAAATTGCAGTAGACAAAGCCCTATTTCTTCCTTCTCTAAAAAATGGAAAGGTTACAGTAAAGACACTACTGCGTGATTTCAATCCTTCCGAAGGAATATTGTGGGATAATAGATGTTTGACTGAATTCTCAATGACAGTTAGAATCAGGGAAAAGAAATCCGGAAATGTAGTAGCTACAAAAACGATTGATAATTTAAAAATTGAAACTGACAAACTTGAACAGTTCAATACTGAAATTGAAGTCCCAAACGCCCATGCATGGTCACCAGAGGATCCTTTCCTCTATGTTGGTGAAATTGATATCAATTGTTATGGTAAAACAGTTGATACTTATTCAGACCAATTCGGAATCAGAGATTTTAAGGTTGACGGCAGATACTTTTCCTTAAATGATAAAAGATATCTTTTAAGAGGTTCTAATATTACACTACACCGCTTCTTCGAAGATCCTCAGTGCAAGGGTCTGCCTTGGAATAGGGAATGGGTAAAGAAGTTGCTGATAGACAATCCAAAGGCTATTGACTGGAATGCAATGAGAATCTGCGTCGGTCTCGTGCCTGATTTCTGGTATGACCTATGCGATGAATATGGACTTGTTCTTCAGAATGAATGGATGTATTGGCAGAAACGCGGTTGGAATGAACAAATTAGAAAAGAATATACAGATTGGGTATGGAGTGATGGTAATCATCCAAGCATTGTAATATGGGATGCTATCAACGAAAATGTTGATAATTTCATTGGTTATAAGCTAATCCCTGAACTAAAAGAACTAGATCCTACAAGAGTATGGGATGCCGGATATATGGAAGATGGCGGACAGGATGATATGGATGAACCTCATACATATGTACATGTAAATCCATGGAACAAGCTTGATACGGATGAAAAACTTAACGCATATTTTGACAATGTTATGGATAAGTTCGGTTCTTTTGACTACTGGAAAATGTACCCAAAGTATTATTATGCAGATGTTCCGCAACTTACCAATGAATATGGTTGGTCTTGGTTAAACCGTGATGGTGGATATACTATATTGTCAAAATATAATTACAGATTTTATGTCGGTGAAAATGCGACACCGGATCAGCGACGTGAGTTTCAGGCTTACTGGCTACAGACAGAAACAGAATGGCTTAGATCAAAGAGAAATCTTGCCGGTATTTTGTGCTTCTGTACCCTTACTAATAACTATGGTAGGACTGGTGATTGGTATATCAACAATATTAAGGATCTGGAACCTAGTCCCGCATATAAATGGTTCAAACATTGTTTTGCTCCTTCCGCGGTATTCATTGACCTATCAGACAGCCGCTATACAAAACATGTTCCTGTGCTAACTCCTGGCGAGGAACTTGCCGTTAATTTTGTTGGAGTCAACGATTACCCTGAAGATTCAAAAGGTATAGTAAATATCAATATATATAACTCAGCCGGTTCCAAAGTATATACTGTAGAAAAATCAATTGTAATCCCAGGTTATGGAAGTCTGGATATTCCAACTATTCTGAATATTCCATCAGTTCCTGGGGGATATACTATTACTGCTGAATATACTCAGGAAGGTGGAACGAATACATATGTTAGCAGAAGATTTGTAAAGGTTGGTAACACCGAGAATTATTCATACTATGAAATCCAACCATAGTTTACCCGAATATAATCCTTGAGTTTGATATAAGGCTAATATATCTTAGCAGATATGCAGTGGGGGCGGTTGTTTCGCCCCCACTGCAATTTCGCTGATGTAATGTACTATCTCAAGCCTATGTGCTTTTATGTATTATTCTTCACTTTTGGCCTGCTGCCATAGTTCTTCCATTCTTTCCAGACTCATTTTCTGAAGAGATTCATTATTCTCCTTTAATTTATTCTCTATATAAGTGAATCTCTTGATGAATTTCTTGTTGGTTCTTTCAAGAGCGGTATCAGGATCAATTCCATATAGTCTGGCCATGTTGATGATGGAGAAGAGTAAGTCTCCTACTTCAGATTCTGTGGACTCTTTTGATCCCTGTTTAATTTCATTTTCCACCTCAGAAATCTCTTCTTTGACTTTTTCCCAGACATCTTCTTTCTTCTCCCAATCGAAACCGGCATTTGCAGCTTTTTCCTGGATTCGATATGCTTTGGGAAGAGATGGCATTCCTCCCGGAACTCCACTTAATATGGTCTTATTGCCATCCTTTTCTTTCCGTTTTAGAGCTTCCCAGTTTTTGCAAACTTCTCCCGCATCCTTTGCTTTTGCTTCGCCGAATACATGTGGATGTCTGAATATTAATTTCTCGCATTCGCCATTTGCAACTTCTGCGATTGAAAACAGTCCATGTTCCTCCGCTATCTTCGAGTAAAAGACTATGTGAAGCAGAAGGTCTCCAAGTTCCTTCCTTATGTTTGGAATATCATTGTCAATAATGGCATCAGTGAGCTCAAAACATTCTTCAATAGTGTTGTTTCTCAATGAAATCATGGTCTGTTCCCTGTCCCATGGACATTTCACTCTTAATTCATCCATCACTTCAAGGAGTCTCTTTATAGCTGATAGTTTCTGTTCCATAATCTGTTGCAGGATTAAAATTGAAAATATATGAATGGTTGTATCTCGCTAGATTTTACTTGCAATATCACCCAAAGAACAAGTACAAGGATCGCAATTTTTACTGGCATTGATGACTCCTTTATCCAGCCAAATATCAGTGAATGATATTTACCAGGTAGAAATACAAGAATATATCCCAATAGCAACAACGATATCTGTATATGATAGGCAGATATTATTTCCGGTATTAGATTCCAATTGAATGAAGTGAAGATTATTCTGATAACATTCCAAGCCTTTTCAAATGAGTCGACTCTAAATAGAATCCATCCCAGGCATACAAAGTGAAAAGTAACAATAGTTGCGATAGTCCCCTTAACCTTGCTCATCTCATTTCTGAACATCTTGATGGATGGATTTATCTGGGCCATAAGTTTGTGGATACATAGCCCCATTCCATGCCATGCCCCCCAGACAATAAAGCGGGCCGCAGCACCGTGCCATAACCCACCAATCAGCATGGTTGTCATCAGATTGAAATACTGGCGTGCTTTACCTTTGCGATTACCTCCAAGTGGTATGTAAAGATAGTCCCTCAACCAAAGGGATAGGGTAATGTGCCATCTCCGCCAGAATTCTGTAGGGGTTGCGGATAGGTATGGGCGTTCAAAGTTTATTGGTAACCTGTAGCCAATAAGAAGTGAAATTCCAATTGCAAGGTCTGAATATCCTGAAAAATCAAAATAAATCTGAAGGGTGTATCCATATACTCCTATCAGATTCTCAAATCCGGTGAACATGATGGGATCATCCATAATTCTGTCAACCAGATTGAGACTGATGTAGTCTGAAATAATGGCTTTTTTAAATAAGCCTATGATTATCAATAGGAAAGCTGTGTTGTATTCCTCTTTTGTTATACTCAATTCCTCTTTTTTCATCTGGGGGATGAAATCTTTAGCCCTGACAATAGGTCCTGCAAGAATATGAGGAAAGTATGAAAGAAAGAAAAGATAGTCAATGTATCTTTCTGCTTTAACCCCTACACCCTTATAAATGTCGTAGACATAGCTTATGGATTGAAAAACGAAGAATGAAATACCGACAGGAACAAATAGATTTTCAACTTCAAAAGGCTTGTTTGCAAGATCTGAAATAATTTGTTCAATGAAATTCGTGTACTTGAAGTGGCAAAGTATACCTGCGTCAACAACGATACTGAGAACAAGTAAAGACTTTTTGATATTCCTATCTGATTGACTTTGGATTCTGTTAGCAATTATATAGTCCGAAACAGACATGAATAGCAGAATCAGAAGATATAAGCCACTTGTCTTATAATAGAAAAAGATTGAGAATAGTGTCAGATAGACAATTCTTGCACTTCTTCTGTTTTTGAAAAAGAGAAGAATGGAGTAGAAAAGGATAAAAAGAAATAGGAACTTACCACTAGTAAAGAGTAGAGGTGAATTCTTGTCGAAAGTGAAAATGTCCCAAATATTACTCCAGTTTACCATTTTTTGATCTTCTTCCCATATTTCCTGGAGACTAGTTTATGTTTGGAGTTGTCATATTCAGAAATAATACGAATTGTCTTTTCGTTCTTGGATTCGACTTTTTCTGGCAGAGATCTCTTAACAGGTTCTATTGTCCTATATTCTATATCGTTATTTACATCGCTGTTCTCAATTTCACTTACGATTGAGTTGAAAAGCTTTTCTGCAATATATTTGCCGCCTTTGTAATTGATATGGGTGTAATCCTTGCCTGCCCATCCTTTCTGGGCAAAGTTAACAATGGATTTACTCCCTCCCATTGCATCAAAGGTGTTCCAGAATGCGACCCCAGTCTCAATGGCAGCCTGCCTTTGCTGGGCAATCAGGTATGGAATTCCATTCATTGACCTGATTTCGCCATTGTCATTCTTCCCCCTGTCGCTTATACTCATTACAATTATTGCACTTTTGGGGAAACATAATTTTATATATGCAATAATCTTCTTTAATTGTTCCTTGTAACTGGAATAGTCCGTTACATCATCTGACATGATATTCAGTCCATACTGAAGAATAATCAGATTGTATCCGATTCTATTATCGATCTGTCTGTTGACATCTTTATTGGAGTAGAAAAGACATACTCCAGAGTTTCCCCTTATTGAATAATTGTCAACTGCCACACCATGTCTGCCGTCAAAAAACACCCCATAGCCAATAAAATTTTCCTTCTCCTTGATAGTAAAGGAAAGTGAACTTATATCATTCCTTTCTATTTCTATGAATTGAATATCCGGACTTGGAATAATCTGGTAGCTTACCTCAGATGTGTCATTTATGCATACATTCAGCTGGTTGCTGGCACTGCTGGAAAAACAGATAACAGCACGCTGTGCGTTGTTGATGAATTTCCGGCTTGTATTGCCTTTGAAATAACTTCTGGCGTTGTTTTCTGATGGAACAGAAAAGCATCCTGATATGTACATGGATTTGTTCAACTCTTCCGGTATATTCTTTCTTTTCATGGCAGAATAGTCTGTCCATCCTACTGCTGATGACGAAATTGTCGTTCTGTATTTTAGAAGAGGGTGTGATACCGGAACAAAGCCAACTCCCTGTCCACCATATTTATCTTGCAGCATTTCCCTCAGATCTGATGTCAGGATGTCTGCTTCAATGAATGAATCTCCGCATACTCCGATTCTCACAGTTTTTTGCTTTGACTCGAAATATACTGATTTATAGAACTTGTACATCATACTATCATGACTGAAGTCTTCAATATGAATGTAAGAGGAATCGTATGAGTGCTGGGAGAAAGTCTGCGTCCTGGATGGGTGCTGATTTATCTCAGTTGATATTTCATCCTTGATGTCATTTGGAAGTTCATCAAGAAAAGTTGTATCCAAAGACTGGATAAACTCCTCATCTGCGCCTGACGTACCTTCAACTGCGTCGTTAAAATGGATTATTTCATTTGCAATATTTGCCCGTCTGATGCTGATTTTCCCGAAGGAGTAACCTGGGATGAACATTATCCCGAGCATTATTACAGTAGTGATAATTATCGTGTATAAAGTTTTGGATGTATAATCCCTGGACGACATATTAATGATTTCGTAAAATTTTTTGCAAAAGTATATATATTACTCTAAATAGCAATAAACATTAAGGCAAAATCTATAGCGAAATCTTGATTCTTGCCCCTTCGTAGTATACATTGATTGCCTTCTTTTTCCCTTTGTCATAAACAGCAATGTGAACATTCCTGTTAGGAATCATTCCGGAGAACTTTCCCTTTCTTGTCCCGATTATTATTGTCCGTGGTGACTCAATGTACTCAACCGGAATAATTGAGTATTCGCCCTGGAGATATTTGTCTGATACTCCGTCATCATCATAGATTTCAAAGGCGTTGTCAGAGCCGGCATATATGTCAATATCAAGGTCAACCCTATCATCTTTTCGTATTTCCCCAACATATTCATTTTTCTGACCTGATATCACTATCCCTCCGCCAGGTATGAAGACAGGAATCTTATCTGAATCGATACAGATTGTCTGTCCTCCCTCATAAATCTTTGATGGATTGTGAAAGTTGTACCAGATATTCCCTTCAGGCAGTATTATTTCCCTTTTGCCGTTGCCATTGTATATTGGACAAATCATCATTGAAGGACCGAACATATACTGGTCCTTGATTGTTTCTGTTCCTGGGTAGTACATAGAAAGTGGCTTGATGAGAGTGGTGCCTGTCAGAAAAGATGTTCCGCAAAGGGAATAGATATAAGGTATCAGTCCATATCTCATTTTATTTGAGTAGTCAATTCTATTGTCTCTTTCTCCTTCGAATAAAGAACAGAAGATGGGAGTGAAAGCAGAGAACTGATAGTATCTGGTCAACAGTTCCTGGTCTTCTATTTTATCTCCGATAATTGATGCGCAGTATTGCTCTCCGGAAAGTGAATAATTAATGATATTTTCAATATCACTCCTAAGGGTGTTCCAACTCAATTGATTGTTTGAATTGTGGCTGTCGTTATTGTAATTCACGACATTGCATTTACTAATGCAGAACATTCTCCGACCATTACTATTGCTGATGTTGCCGTTTTTGGTTATGTTGGTATCAGCGAACCAGAATGCTTCACATCCAGAATCTTTCTTTGAGGTGGCAAGGCGCCCATTGAGTTTTTTCATTTCATCAGAAGCAACTTTTGTATCTCCACTGAAATTCATACCTATTATATTATCTACACCGAAATGTTCTTTTCTCAATCGCTTCAGTACTTCAATAGGATTACCGGACTTTGTCCCTTGCCAGTGTCCTAGAGCCCATTTGGGGATGATTGCAGATCCTTTTCTTATTTTATTGTAGGACTTGAGGACTGATTCTATATTTTTTCCTGTAATAACAAAGTATCCGCTTTCATCCCAGAATTTCCCGAATCCTTTGTCTGATAACAGACTTTTTCCGTTTCCCAGCCCGTAATTGCAGTCCCCGTCCAGTAGCTCATTGCCATCGCAATAGAATTTAATTCCTTTGCCGCTTATGTCATTTATGTTGATGTCAATATCAATGCACTGCGAATGAAGTGATATGGAATTGTCAGTCTCATTCACTTCAAACCTGCATTTTCCCTCTGTCTCACAGAATTTTCCGTTTGAAACGTATACTGCATTACTGTCTATTATAGATATTGTAACTAGATTGACGGATTTGGTCTTTATTCCATTTGCTGTCTTGCTGTAGTACTTGCCTCCGCATGAGGATAATGTAGATAGAATAAATAGAAATGTTGATAATTTAAGTATGGCAAGATTTTGTATCGCCTGTCTAATGGTGACCTTTTTCATGATAATATTTATAGTACTATTGCTTTTTTGTAATGTTTCAAAATTACAAAAATCTTCATGTTTTCGCATACGTTAAAATGTTTTAGACAGCCATTTTCAGGTTATTTATTTTTTTCTTGAGTATTATAATTTTATTTTTTTTCAACTAAAATAATATAACTATTTACCAACCCCCTTTCTTCCGCAATATGTTTTGAATAACTTTTTCATGAACGTTTGCTGAGTGCTAAGATGTTTAAATAGAGGAAGTGTTGAATAGTTACAAATACTTAATTAGTATATTCGTAAATAATTTTCACATATTCATATGAAAAAAAGAATTCTTTTGTTAGCTGTAACTTTTTACTGCATTGTTTTTGTTCAGGCACAACCTCAACTTACAGGACAAATTGACACTTTGTGTTTCAAACAAGCAGATTTTCAGTGGCATGTGACTCCTAGACATGACTATTCACAAACGCTTATGGGAAAGTTGTTTCTAAGCCAGGCACATTGGGATGAGAAGTTTAAACTCCACGATAACGGCAAGCAGACCAACTACATGAATTGTGATGAAGCTTTAGAGGCAATCATTGCAATGGATAATATTACTCTTCATCTTCCGAAGATTATATATCTTGTAGGTTGGCAGTATAACGGACATGACTCCAAATATCCGGCTTTTTTTGAATGCAACGAAGCAATCAAATCACCTGGTGACTCAACTGCATACGAGAGTGTATTGAAACTAATGGCGAAGGCAAAGAAGTACAATACTGCTGTTAGTTTTCATATTAACATGTTCAACTGTTTCGAAGATAGTCCTCTTTTTGAAAAATACAAGAAAGACGATGTTCTGGCGAGATATGAGGGAGGAGCCTATATACATTCCGACTGGGGTTGGACAATCAGTTATGCCCGTGACTGGACTACTGGAAATGCTCAGGAACGCCTTGATAAACTCTGTAATCTTTTCCCTATATCAGAATCTGGAACACTTCATATTGACGCATTTCATTCGAGTATTCCAGTCCCTGTAGTAGAAGGAGATAAAGTGGAAATCAGAAATATGACCCCAATATCTCCCTATCATCATCTGACTAAAGAGGATGAGGTCAATGCTCAACTGAACATAATCAAATACCTCGATGCCAAAGGAATTGATGTAACAAGTGAATATTGTCCTGTTGAGGATTTTGTAGGCTATATGCCGGCCGTATGGCACAAGCATGAGCAGTATCTCTATCTCTCAAGAACTGAAAAACAGATGGGGCACACCAATGCCGGAACAATGGGTGATGTTTTCGGTCGTAATGTTAACCCAGAAGCTGTTTTCAAGAATACAGAAGGTACAATGCACGACAAGGCTATGGCGTTCAAAAAGGAGTTCTGCAAGAGCTCTCTACCATATTTCTATATCAGTAGCCTTACTCCTGTATTTTACTTGAAGAGCAAAAGTTGTAACGATGCTTCTGCTCAATTTAGTGGTGGTGTAAGAACATATTTTGTTGATGGAAAATTCAGTCTTTATAAGGAAGGTATTATACTTGCAGATGACGGTGATATTTTCATTCCTGCGCGTTGGGTGGGAGACAATATCGTAGTCGCCTATAGCGATAAGGGATATGAAAATCGTGTCTGGACTCTTCCTTCTGAGATAAAAACAAATGGAAAGGCAAAGATTTATGATATAGATCCGGGTGGTGAACATTATGTTGGTATCGTAAAGATAAAGGAAGGCAAAGTGACACTCTCGCTTCTAGCCCAGGAAATGATAAAAATTGTTTTTTAATCATGAGCCCACTTTAATAAGTATAGTTTAAAGTTTTTATATCCGCTACA
>DCHP01000048.1:10310-10532 GCA_002315675.1 Rikenellaceae bacterium UBA1749
TTGGACTTTTTAAAGTGGACTCAATCATTTTTTTTCAAAACAATTATTTGGCTGATTATTCTTGAAAAAGGCTTTTCGGACAATATCAAGCAACTTGCATCTGTATTTTGGATCCAGCACCCATGCAATATGTTGTGCATATCCTTTTCAGGGGCTTTTGCTGAATCTCTGTTAGGAGCTTAAGATGTGGAGCATTGAATAGCTAAATTTTTTTCAAAAAAA
>DCHP01000071.1 GCA_002315675.1 Rikenellaceae bacterium UBA1749
ATGCTTGCTGAGGCGGACTTCAATAATTCATAGTGGCGGGCATTGCTTACTACTATTCCATTATGATCCCACTGTTTTGTCCCAGAAAGTTGTATCAGCTCGTTTTTCAGGTTGTCGATTCCTATGTTGAACTTGGCGGAAATCTTTATTGCATCACTATTATTAGGTTGTGTAGTATAATTAAGTGGAGTAGTGGTCTGATTGCAATCGGATTTGTTTATTACTTTTATCTGGACCTGATCATCTCTTAGGTCCAGATGTTCAAAATCAGAGTTCTGGTCTGACATGCTGATTACAATCTTGGCTCTTTGTATCTGTTCAAGGGAACGCTCGACTCCAATAGCCTCCACTTTGTTTTTGGTGCTCCGAATGCCTGCCGTATCTATGAATCTGAACATTATCCCGTCAATGCATATGGTCTCGTCAATAAAGTCCCTGGTTGTCCCAGCTTCATCTGAGACAATGGATCTCTCTGAGCCGACAAGCGCATTGAGTAGGGTTGATTTTCCAACATTCGGTTTTCCGATTATTGCAACTGGAATCCCGTTTTTCAGGACATTTCCAAGTTTGAATGAATCTGCAAGGCTATCACATTTGTTTTTCAACTCAAGGAGTAAATTCCTGAACTCGTCCCTTGATGCGAATTCTACATCTTCTTCAGAGAAATCAAGTTCCAGTTCAAGCATAGAAGCGATGTGCAGTAATTTTCCTCTTAATTGGGATAGCTCTTTACTGTAACCACCTCTCATCTGGGAAAGTGCTACTTCTGCTGCGGCTCTGCTTTCAGATGCAATCAAATCACCTACAGCTTCAGCTTCTGAAAGGTTCATTTTACCATTCAGAAAAGCTCTTCTTGTAAATTCACCAGGACCTGCCTGGCTCGCCCCATAATCAATCAAAATACGTAGAATCTCCTGGGTAATGTACATTGAACCATGGCATGAAATCTCCACCATATCTTCTCCTGTATATGAGTATGGTGCCTTGTAGTACGAAACAATGACTTCATCAATTATTCTATTTTCAACAATAAAGTTTCCGAAATAGCATTTGCGTGGCTCTGATATTTCTTTGGAAAAGAGAGAGGAAATAATACGATATGATTCTTTGCCACTCATCCTTACCAAGGAAATGGCTCCTCCCTGCGCTGTCGATACAGCTGCTATTGTTCTATCATTGTTTAGCATAATGCAAATTTCGTAAAAATATGTTAACTTAGAGCTGTTAACTTTAATTATGATGAAAAGAGTAGTTGTTTTTACTGGTGCAGGCGTTTCTGCAGATAGCGGTCTATCAACTTTCAGGGATAGTGACGGTCTATGGGATAATTATCGGATTGAAGAGATTTGTACTCCCGAAGCTCTTTATCGTGACAGGGAAAAAGTAATCTCTTTCTATGATCATATCAGAAAGAGTGTTATGGAGGCGAAACCCAATCAAGGTCATCTTGCTATTGCAAAACTAGAACAATATTATGATGTTAAGGTTATTACGCAGAATATCGATAATCTTCATGAAAGAGCAGGAAGCAGTGACGTTACCCACCTACATGGTGAAATCATGAAACTCAGAAGTGAAAGAGACGAACTGGCTACAGTTCCTATTGAAGGATGGAAACAACCGCGTGATGCCCGTCACCCTGATGGTTCACTGCTAAGACCTTTTATTGTCTTTTTTGGTGAAGGTGTGCCAATGTTCCAGACTGCTGTGGATATAATGAAAACTGCTGATATCATAATTGTAGTTGGAACATCACTTGTCGTTTATCCAGCGGCATCTCTTGTAAGATATGCACCTGAAGGTGTTCATATTTATGTAGTTGATCCAGGCAAACCGGATTTCTCAGGAATATATAATCCTTATACGCATATCTGTAAGAAGGGTGCAGAAGGTTTGCCTTCTCTGGTAGATGAACTAATTGAAAAGGCAAAATAGGCTTGTATCTTTTTTCCCTTTTCTACATTTTTAGCTTGTTTTCAAAGTCTCTTTGCTTTGTTGTATGCTCATCACAAAGAAAGTATGGACATTTGACCATGCTTTCTTTGTATTTTGTATTGGTTCTGCATTTTTGATTTCTCATATCATCTGATAATTATTGATTGCTATTATTTGTTTGGTGTTATCGATTTGTTTGATGTTGAGTATATGGTGTTGAGTGTTGGCGATTTGTTGATATTGTGCCTGAGTGTGTTTCTGGGTGTTGTTTCCGGGTATGAAGGATGGTGTGATCGCTTAGTATAATGTCCCTGGTTTTATACTCTAATTTTCATTGTAAATTCTTGATTTTTTGTGATGTTTTTTTGCTTTTATTTTTTTAGCGTTCAGTAGATGGTAAAAACTATATTGCGAGGCGTTGTGTTGCCGTTTTTGCGGTTAGTTTGCTGTGATTTTTCAGACATTTCTTTTTGTTCATTTTTTAATTATTTTTTCTTTCGTAAGTTCCTAATTTTCAGTATAATACAAAGAACTTTGTAAAATATTCCATTTTTTTGATATTTATTACCAAAAAATGCATACTTTTGCGCCGTTAAACCAATAAGCATTTTTTATGGACTTAAGTAGAAAATGGGAAGATCACAAGATTATATCATTCAAGTTCGCGGACTATCCAAGCGCTTTGGATCACGTTCCGTCCTTCATGATGTAGAGTTTGGTATACGTCGTGGAGAATTCGTTACAATTCTAGGACCGTCCGGTTCCGGAAAATCAACATTACTTAGGATTATCGGTGGATTAGAGAAACCAACAGAGGGGTCAATCATCTTTGATGGTAAGGACATTACATCTATGCCAGCAGAAAAGAGACCTATCAATACGGTATTTCAGCATTATGCTCTATTCCCGCACCTGAATGTTTACGAGAACATTGCTTTCGGGCTCGTAATGAAAGGCGTTGACAAACAGCAACAGGCAGAACGTATTGCAGAAGTTCTGCAGATTGTTGGAATGCAAGGCTATGAAAATTATGATGTAAGAAAGTTGTCTGGTGGACAGCAACAGCGTGTTGCTATAGCAAGAGCGATAGTCAATAAACCTGAGGTTCTTCTTCTCGACGAATCTCTTTCTGCACTCGATCATAAGCTTCGTAAGCAGATGCAGAGAGAACTTAAAGCAATGCACAGGCAACTGGGTATTACTTTCATATTCGTTACCCACGATCAGGAAGAGGCTATTTCCATGAGTGACAATATTGTTGTCCTTCAGGAAGGTAAGGTTCAGCAGATTGCGTCTCCAAGTGAGATTTACAATCATCCATCGAACCTGTTTATGGCCAACTTCATAGGTGAAAACAATATTATCAAGATTCAGGTACTTGATGGTCAAAAGATATTCCTTCTAGGACAAAGCGTCGAGGCAGATACAAACAGATTTATGGCTGGTGACACAGCTTATGCTGTAATCCGTCCTGAAGATGTACTTATCTCAGATGCAACATCTGAAGAATTTCCTTGGAAGGGAGTTGTATGTTCATCTGACTTTAGAGGCGTGTATTACGAAACCTTTGTTCAGACAAAGACAGGAGAAATCCTTCAGATACGCCAGGATAAGGAGTACGAAACAGGAACTTCTGTAGGCATTGGCGTAGCAAGAAATGATCTTTATCTAGTTGGAGCTGAGGCATGAGAAGACTCTCAACTTTTGTAGCGCCTTATGCCATATTTATGGTCATACTTGTCATATTACCATTGGTAATAATGGCTCAGTATGCCGTATTTGATAAAGAAGGTCAGTTCACTTTGCACTTTCTGCTATCATTTACAAATGAGGAAATCTTAAATACCTTTATATATTCAATTGGTGTTGCAATGGAGACAACAATTCTATGTATTCTTCTGGGCTATCCGATTGCATATATTCTGTCAAGAAAAGAGATGGGTTTTCCTGCGCACCTGATTACCTTCTTCATTTTACCTATGGGCGTGAATATGCTTCTTAACACGTTTGCGCTGGTAGCAGTTCTTGATGTCCTGCACATTCCACTTGGAACAACTGCTCTTGTAATAGGTATGGTGTATAATTTCCTGCCTTTTATGGTTCAGCCACTTTACAACTCACTCTGCAAGATTGATTCTAACTTAATTGAGGCAGCTTATGATCTTGGAGCCTCCAAGATAACGGCATTCTTTAAAATAGTGGTTCCGGTCAGCATTCCTGGTATTGTCAGTGGTGTAATGATGGTATTTATGCCTACAATTTCAACATTTGCGATATCTGAACTATTGACAATGAATAAAGTTAAATTATTCGGTTCTGTAGTTCAGGCGTCAATCGGAAGTGATATGTTGAACTATGGAGCTGCCCTTTCAATCGTTATGCTTCTTGTTGTAGTAATAACTCAGGTTTTATTAAAAGATAGGTAGAGATGAAAGCATTATCCAGAATATATGTTGTACTGATGCTTATTTTCATGTACGCACCTATTTTTGCCCTGATTGTATTCAGTTTTACCGATTCTCCTGTTTTCGGAAAATGGACAGGTTTCTCTTTGGATCTATATAGGAATATTTTCAATGGTGAGGTCCCAGATTTAACAGCCACTGTCTGGAGTACAGCAGTCATTGCCATTTGTGTAATGATTCTTAGTGTATTGCTTGGAACTTCTGCGGCAATAGGACTGTATAACCTTAGGTATCCATCCTTACTTAGAAAGGCTATTTCGTTTACAAATAGTGTGCCTTTGATTAATCCTGATATTATTACAGCAATTTCGCTTTTCCTTTTGTATGTATTCCTTGGCGTTTCAAGGGGAATGGTTACAGTAATTATTTCTCAAACCGTTCTTTGTACACCATTTGTAATGATGTGCGTACTCCCAATGTTCAAGCAGATGGATAAGGATTTGTTTTCTGCTGCAATTGATCTGGGTGCTTCGACATTTCAGGCAATATGGCATGTAATTCTGCCTCAGTTGCGCCCTGGTATTGTATCCGGAGCTCTTCTGACAATAGCATTGTCAATTGATGATTTTGCTGTTACACTCTTCAATAGAGGAAATGACGGTCTTGAAACACTTTCGACATACATTTATTCGGACGCTCAGCGTGGAGGTCTGACTCCTGAAATAAGACCACTATTCACTATGATTGTTGTAGTGGCGGTAATAGCTTTAATTATAGTTAATATCTACTCTTCCCGCAGGGAAAAATTAAGAAAAAAAATATTCGGATGAGATACTTTCTAACCATATTCTTAGCTCTATTTCTAACTTTAGGCGTATATGCGCAGGATCGCGATAAGGTGCTTAAGGTCTATAATTGGGACGATTTCGTTGACCCCGATTTAATAGAAGAGTTTGAGACGTGGTACCAGGAACGTACGGGAGAGGAAATTCATGTACTCTACCAAACATATGAATCAGATTTCCAGGCTCTTAACACTGTTGAACTTGGTGAAGACGACTGGGATGTTCTAACAATCAGTACTGCACATATTGCAAAGGCCATGCGTAAAGGTCTGTTAAAGAAGGTTGACCGTTCTGTACTGGCAGAAACCGGAACAGAGGACTGGATGAAGCTTATATCGCCTTATTTCAGGGTTCTGTTCAAGGAAATTGCACCTGATTCTACTACCGACATGTTTGATTATATCATTCCTCTTAGTGTAGGTACAACAGGTGTGATATATAATACCAAGAACTATAGTGAAGAAGAAGTCAATACATGGAATATTCTTCATGACAGCAAGTTTAAGAACCAAATTCTGCTTGTTGGTGAAAGGGATGATGTCTTCTGTGTAGCGTCAAGTGCTGTTAATGCCAAGGATGTCTCTTCTGGAAAATTGCATGTCTCAGATCTTAGCAAAAAATACTGGCATGATGATGTTGTTAAAGTTGAAGCGTGGCTGAAGGAAGCAAGGCCTCAGTTAGCGGGATGGGATACCAATTTCGGTTATTCTTATCTGATTCAGGAAAGATTTCCGATACTGGTTTCATGGAATAGTAATGCCATATCTGCAATACGTGAGTCTGAAGAGATTGATGGCCCTGAACTAAAATATGTAATTCCGCAGGAAGGTACATATATCTCATGCGACTGTCTGATTATTCCGAAGTTTGCTGCAAATACAAAAGCTGCAACCTATTGGCTGGACTTCATGTGCAAACCGGAAAACGTGGTAAGAAACATGGCAGCGTCAAACATGATTTCACCAGTTGCCGACTCTCTTATATATGCAGAGATGTATGATGAGGAGAAATTCCCTAAGACCATTGATGTCTCCTATATGTTCCCGGATTGCCCTGGTTCTAAATATGCTCATCTGGATCCTACAGTATACATTGATTATCAAATTATTCAAAGAAGCTTCATGGTAGGTGATATCGCACAGAATATGGAAGAACTTTCAGAAATGTATAGCCGTGTCCAGAGCAATGAACCTGACCAACTGATGATTGCATTTGAACTTCTGGTTGTATTATTGGTTGTTGGTTTTTCTATATACTCCAAGTATACTCATTATCAGCGCATGAAAATATATAGACTTGCCAGGGAAAACAACCTGTCAAAGATTAAGAATCCTCATTAACATCATAGTCTTTTAACTAGCAGTATTATTTATTTGTTCTACAATAATTGAGTTGAAAAAACATCGAAAGTGTGAATTGTGAATGTTCGAGTATGAATTTCATAATTCACATTTTTTTTTGATTTATCTTTACGTCATATTTTCTGATTGCTATTTTGTAATTGATAGATATTATGTTGTTTGATCTTTTAATGGTATTGCCTGCCGATATATTTGAATGGGCTGACACTATAGTGAAGAATTCTGTTGAAAAGGCTTTCATAGAATCATAGAATCATTGATTCAGGTAAGTAAGACTCCGGCAGACCAGTTGATAGGTTCTCTCCTTGACAAGTTTGTGACTTTCGGTCTGAAACTTGTTGCAGCGATAATAGTCTATGTGCTTGGTGGTCTTGTTGTTAAGTGATTAAGAAGGATCATCAGAAAGGGCTTTGAACGTCGCAATACAGATGGTTCAATAGTTTCATTTGTTACAAGTCTTGTTACTGCTGTTTCATGGACTGTTGTTGTTATTATAGCAATAGGGCTTTTAGGTATTGAGACTACTTCCATTGCGGCACTATTGGCAACGGGTGGTATGGCAATCGGTATGGCTCTTAGCGGTACAGTTCAGAACTTTGCCGGTGGTATCATGATTCTGGCATTCAAGCCTTTCAAGGTCGGAGATTATATCGAAGCACAGGGATATACTGGTAAAGTCGTTGAAATGAACATAATTTCTACCAAGATTACAACAAATGACAATAAAGCTGTTGTACTGCCAAATGGTACTCTTTCAAATCAGGCTATAAAAACATCTACAATGAAAAATATCGTCGTGTTGATATAAATATTGGAGTGGAGTACGGCTGCGATGCCGATCAGGTAATATCACTTCTTCTTGACATTGCATATACCGATAGCAGGGTAGTCTCAACAAGAGATGGTGCGCCTGAAGATCCTTTTGTCGGTATTCTCAATCTAGGACCGAGCAGCGTTGTTTTACCTTTAGAGTCTGGGTCATGAATCTTGATTACTGGAATGTCTATTTTGATATGAACCGGATAATCTATATGCGTCTTCCGGAAAACGGTATCAATTTCCCTTATCCTTAGTTGTCTGTTCATCTGGATAAGAAGTAAAAAGAAACAGACAAAATGGTTGGTAGTGAAGAAAAAAACAGGGATCACAATTCTATGGTCCCTGTTTCTGGTTTTCATTATGAAGCGTATAATCGTATCGCTAAAGTTTTTATTTGTGTACTATTGCATAACGTAGGAAGGCTTTATGCAGTGTACGATTGTTTGCCTATGTTTTTGTTTTGTATACGTGGTATTATTCGTGTTTTTCGTAGGTGTATTCTATCTGCCTCTGTTCTGACGTCTTTGCTGTTCTTCAGCTCTTTTCTGCATCTCTTCCAGTTTTGCAGCCCATTTTGATTTCTTTTGAGGTTTTTTCTTGTTTTTCTCCATCTGTGCATGAAGTTTGGCATCATCGATAAGACCTCTGAATGCAAGAGTCTGACCTAGAGTAAATAGGTTTGAAAGCAGGTAATAGTATGTAAGGCCGGAAGCATAATCATTGAACCAGATAAGGAGCATTGCCGGCATCATATAGAGCATCATGAAGTTCATTCCAGGCATCGCATTGTTCTGAGGCTGAGTCGCCATATTTATCTTGGATGTGATATACATTGATACTGCCATCAGTAAGGTAAAAAGTGAAATGTGATCACCATACCAAGGTATTGCAAAACCACCAGGGAATGTCCATATTGAGTCATAGCTTGATAAGTCTGATGCCCATAGGAATGACTGACCTCTAAGTTCTATTGCAGATGGGAAGAAACGGAACATAGCCCATAATATTGGGAACTGTATAAGTATAGGAAGGCATCCTCCCATTGGACTGACTCCTGCTGACTTATACAAAGCCATAACAGCCTGTTGCTTCTTGACTGCATCTTCCTGTTTTGGATATTTCTCACTTATCTTGTCCATTTCAGGTTTAAGTACACGCATTTTTGCAGTACTTAGATATGACTTATATGTAAGCGGAGAAATAACGAGCTTGATGATGATGGTCAAAATCAGGATTATAAGTCCATAACTTTTTATATACTGACTCAGGAAATCAAAGGTAGGAATGACGACAAGTCTGCTTATCCACCCGACAATCCAACCACCAAGTGGAATGACCTTTTGAAGTGAGATGTCCTTGTACTTGTTCATTACAGAGAATTTGTTAGGACCGAAGTAGAATCTCATTCCGATGTGATTGCCATCCTCGCTGATAGGTACATTAAGTGATGCATTGTAATCCTTGATATGTTCGTCCTTTGGATCGAAGGTCCTGTATGAGAACTCACCCCCTGCAAAACAGGAATCGGCAATAATGATGGAACTGAAGAACTGCTGCTTGAAGGCAAGCCAGTTAAGTTTTGCAATTTCATCCTCTGATTTGGAATCAGTTGAAGGACTCAGCTCTTCTATCTCATCGCTTCCGATATACTTGTATGCGATAGTAGTATAGTTGTTCTCGTTCTTGAATCCTTTTTCCTGCTGTGGCGCTTTTACATGCCACTTAAGCACTGGATCCAGCTGGTTTCTGGCCATGATATCCTTGATGCCTGAAAGATCAACATCAAATTTCACCATATTGGAAACAGGATCAATACGATAGATATATGCAAAATAATGAACACTGTCAGCGTAGTATCTGTATTCAATAGAAGAATCTGTCTTCTCTGCAACCTTGAATGAAAGAAGTGAGGTGTTTAGCAACTGGTTCTTAACATAAAAGTTGAGACCAAAATCAGACTCTTCCTTGTTGAAAAGTGAAAGTGCGTCTCCATAGTATGGCTCATACAATCTTTTGTATCCGTTCAGTTCAACTGATGCAATGCGTCCACCATGAGAGGTGAATGATATGGTGAAACTTTCATTTTTCAGTGTGTCAATTCTCTCCGGTTCAATGATATTCTCAATCTGAGCTGAATCACTCTCGGCTTGTAGTGCATATGAAACAGTGTCTATTGTCTGCTGCTGTGCAGTTGTGCTTGATACTGAAGTTTCTGCTTTGGCTTTTGCCTGTTTTGTCGCTTCTTCAGCCTGTCTTCCATTATACCATGTAAAACCAAATAGAATTAACCCAATCAGAAATAGACCTAATAAACTATTCTTATCCATTTAAACTAATATATGTTTTATTGTGATTTTAAATTATTACCAGGCAGATCTAAGACCCGCCTGGATGATGTTATTCGTTGCTTTCGCTCTCTATTATCTTGATTTTCTGAATCACTTCGTGAAGTTCATTCTTAGCATTTTCGATTTTTGTCTTCACATCCTTGATCAGCGTTTCTGCTTTCTTGCTGTTTCCGAAGAAACCGATGTTGTTCTCAAGAGTGGTAATCTGACTTTCAAGCTGTTTCATCTTCTGTACCAGCTTATCGTGTTCGCTGTTAAGTCTTCCGTTCTGCTTAATTGATGCAATCTTTTTGCGGAATCCTTCGGCTCTTCTTTCAGATTCACTTCCTTTCAGAGTCTTGTAAAGGGAGTCCATAATTTCCTTGAATTCTTTCTGGATAGCCTCCTTTTCTTTCATAGGAACAAATCCGATTGCAGTCCATTTTTCCTGAATCTGTTTAAGGAATTCAAAGGAAAGATTTTCCGATGCAGTCTCCTTCAACTCAGACAGTAACTGTTTCTTCTCTTCAAGATGTTTTACAAACTGATTTTCATACTCCTTGAAATGTTCTGATTTTGCCTCAAAGAATTTGTCGCATGAGGCTCTGAAACGCTGCCATGTTGATTCATTGTATTTTCTTGCAGTAGGACCTATCTCCTTCCATTTTTTCTGGAGATTCATAAGGTCGTCAGTAGCCTTTTTCCATTCAGTGCTTGATGTTATTGCTGCTACGATAGCTTCCGCCTCCTTGCATATTTCAATCTTTGCCTGAAGATTACTGTCAAGTTCCTTCTTTATCTTATCGGTAAAATTATGTTTGGCTTCAAAGAACTTGTCGCAAGCTGCTCTGAAACGTTCATATATTGCAGTGTTATCCTTCTTTGGAGTGAAACCAATAGTCTTCCATAGCTTCTGTATGTCAAGGACTGCGTTGGATGCGTCATCCCAGTCTTTATGAGTGGAATAACTGTCAATTGGAAGCTGTTCAACCTTCTCGCATATTTCAGTCTTCAGACGCAGGTTCTCAAGCTGTTCTTCCTTGATCTTGTCAAAATGTTCCTGATGACGCTTGTTTATTCTTGATGAAGCTTCCTTGAATCTTTCCCATAATGCATCCTTGTACTCTGATGCAACAGGACCAATTTCTCTCCATTCATCGTGAAGTTTCTGAAGGTCGTGGAATGAATTTACGGCAGAAGGATCTTCGAACAGTTTTTCAGCCCTTTCGCATAGATCAGTCTTGGCTTCAAGGTTCTTCTTCAGGTCAAAATCCCTTAACTCCTTGTTGATTTTTATATAGTTGTAGAATATTTCAGTGTAATGATTGTAAGTCTCCCATATGTCATTAACTACAGCTTGTGGTACCAGACCGATTTCTTTCCATCTGGCCTGCAATTCACGGAATTTTGTGAAGGTACTATGTTCAATCTCTGTTGTTTCTGTCAGTTTCTTGAGCTCTTCGATTATCTCCAGTTTGGCTTTGTAGTTTGCCTCCTTTTCATTTTCAGAACTGATGATAAACTGATCACGTTTTGATCTGTAAAGGGCAATCAACTCCTTGAGTCTGTTTTCCAGAACATCTTCTGTCTCTTCCGCATTTGCTTCTTCATCAGCTTCCTTGGATTTTGCCTCAAGGTTGTGAATCTTGTAAAATGCAGTTTTGACCTGTTCTACAATTGGTCTTAGCTGATTGACACTTTTCTCTTGAATTGATTCAGAAAGATAGGCAATAAGTTCTTCCTTTGTCATTTCTGAAAAATCCTGGGCAGTCTGTTCGTTGTTAGATGATTCAATAGTATCCACAACTTCCTGTTGCTGGATTTGCTCTTCGATTGGAGCAGTAGTACCGTTGTTTTCCATATGGTTACAAGGATTAGTAAATAAATGTTAATTCAACAAATATACAAATTAATTATAATGTTTGTTCCAATTGACCATTCAAAATCTCTCTAATGAATTTACCAGTAATACTTTCGCTGTTTTTTACGATGGCTTCAGGTGTCCCCTCTGCGATAACTTTTCCGCCCTCATTTCCGCCCTCAGGACCCATGTCAATAACCCAGTCAGCAACTTTTATCACATCAAGGTTGTGCTCGATTACTACGACAGAATTTCCCCGTTCAATCAGTCTGTTCAGTACGTCCAGAAGTACCCTTATGTCCTCAAAATGAAGTCCTGTTGTAGGTTCATCAAGGATATACAACGTGTTGCCGGTGTCTTTTTTTGCAAGCTCGGAAGCTAATTTTATTCGCTGGCTTTCGCCTCCGGAAAGGGTGGTGCATGGCTGTCCGAGTTTGATATATCCAAGTCCTACGTCCTGGATTGTCTTTAATTTCTGCTGGATGCTCGGAATATGTTCAAAAAAATCAACAGCCAGGTTGATTGTCATGTCAAGAACTTCATCAATGTTTTTCCCCTTGTATCTTACTGCGAGAGTATCACTATTGTACCTGTGCCCGTCGCAGGATGGGCATGTCACGTAAACATCCGGAAGGAAGTTCATTTCGATTGTCTGCACTCCGGCGCCTTTGCATGTCTCGCACCTGCCACCCTTGACGTTGAAACTGAATCTGCCGGCTTTGTATCCTCTGGTTTTTGCATCAAGGGTATTCTCAAACAACTTTCTGATATCTGCAAATACTCCGGTATATGTTGCTGGGTTGGATCTTGGAGTTCTTCCGATAGGGGCCTGATCAACAACAATCATCTTGTCTATATTTTCGATTCCTTCTATTGAATCATATTCAAGCGACTGGTCATAACTCCTGTAAAGCATTCTTGACAGGGCAGGTCTCAGGGTCTGGCTTATCAGTGAGGACTTTCCGCTTCCGGAAACACCGGTAATGCATGTCAGTACTCCAAGAGGAATTTTGACATCTATATTTTTAAGGTTATTCCCGCGTGCACCTTTTATCTCTATGAAGGAATCTGCTTCCCTTCTTTTTTCTGGAATTTCAATTTTTCGCCTGCCAAGTAGATAGTCAGTAGTATATGTTGAATTTTTCAGTATATCGTCGAGTTTTCCTATTGCACATATTTCCCCGCCACTTCTTCCTGCTTTCGGGCCTACATCAACAATCCAGTCTGCAGAACGAATCATCTGTTCGTCATGTTCAACTACGATTACGGAGTTTCCGGCATCACGTAATTTCCTAAGGGAATTTATCAGTTTGATGTTATCCCTCTGGTGAAGTCCTATTGAAGGTTCGTCCATGATGTATAGTACATTGATGAGTCTAGAACCTATTTGAGTAGCCAGTCTTATTCTCTGACTTTCCCCACCTGAAAGACTTTGGCTTGTGCGGTTTAGTGTAAGGTATGACAGTCCGACATCAATCAAAAAACCGGCTCTTTTCCTTATTTCAAGCAATATGTCGTGGGCGATGATCTTTTCCCTTTCACCAAGTTTTTCCTCAACATGGTCAGCCCATATCTTCAGATCTGATATACACATGCTGGATATCTCTGAAATATTCTTCCCGTCAACCTTGAAGTAAAGAGCTTCTTCCTTCAATCTTGTTCCATGGCATACGGAACATGGCCTTTTCTCAAGGAACTGTTCTTCCCACTTGTCGCTGATTTTAAGGTCGGATTGCTCTGCCATCCATTCAGGGAGTCCTTCCCATGATGTAATAATATAACCATTGATGGAATCCTGGAAAACCTTAAGGGGCTCGCTCTCACCGTTAATAAGGGCTGATATGAAATCTTCGTCCATCTCTGCAATCGGTGTATTCATGTCGTACCCGTGAAGAATTAGCAGTGCCTCGATTTTCTTCATTACAGAATTTCCCTTGTACTGCTTCAAAGGTTCAATGGCACCTTGTTTGATTGAAAGGGATGGATCAGGAATTATTTTTGAGAGGTTTACAACATTCTCAACACCAAGACCGCTACAGTGGGGACATGCACCTGCAGGTGAATTGAAAGAAAAAGTGAAAGGCGCCGGTTCAGAATAGGCTATCCCAGTAGTAGGACACATGAGATTCTTGCTGAAATATTTTTTTTCTCCGGCATTGTCATCATCAATGACCATCATTGTCCCCTTACCCTGTCTCAGGGCTTCGTGAACGGATGAAACTATTCTTTGCTCTGATTCATCACCCTCCTTGACCCTGAGCCTGTCGATTATAAGATTGATGTTGTGAACCTTATATCTATCAAGCTGCATATCCTTGAGCAGATCTTCGACTTTTCCATCAATCTCTGCTTTCGTGAATCCTTTTTTCTGGAATTGTGCAAGTAATTCCCTGTAGTGTCCTTTTCTTCCTTTTACAACAGGACTTGCAATGGAAATTCTATGACCCTGGAAAGAACTGATAATAAGGTCAGCTATTTCAGATTCAGAATATTTGACCATCTTCTCGCCAGTCGCCTTGGAATAAGCAGTGGATGCCCTGGCATACAGTAGTCTCAGGAAATCATATATCTCCGTTACAGTTCCCACTGTTGACCGGGGATTGTGTATTGTCGTTTTCTGCTCTATCGCAATAACAGGAGAAAGACCATCGATTTTATCAACTTCCGGTCTTTCCATAGTTCCTATGAATTGTCTTGAATATGCGCTGAGAGTTTCCTGGTATCTTCTCTGTCCTTCAGCGTAGATGGTGTCAAAAGCCAACGAGGACTTACCACTGCCAGAAAGACCGGTAATGACAGTGAGTTTGTTTCTTGGTATTTCAAGGGAAATATTCTTGAGATTATTTACTCTTGCCCCCTCTATGGTAATTTTATCCAAATCAGAATCCTTTTTTCCTAAAGTTTTCGTTAGGTATCTTGACGGTATAGTTTTTGCCGGCCTTGTTCTCGAATGAATATTCTCTTATCCAAGGATTCAGCAATCTTAAAATCTTGTAATTGGTGCCGTATGTCTTTGCCAGTTTACACCAGTTTATCTGAGCGTCCGAGATTGAAACAAGCATATAATTTTCGAATGGCTTGAAATATTCATCCTCATTTATTACGAAACCATATTTTTCCGGATTGGATAGTAATAGCTTGAAACTCAGAATCCTTGAAACATACCTCATTGTCTCCTGGGGCAGATAAAGATCCCAGTAACTGGAAACTTCCTGTCTTGCAAGTCTGCGTTTGACCCCGGCGTTGCCAAGATTATAGCATGCAGCGGCCAGTGTCCAGCTTCCAAGTGTATCATATGATTGTTTCAGGTATTTGCATGCGGCCTTGGTTGCCTGTTCAACATTGTATCTCATATCTATGTTTGGACCGGTTTCAAGTTTGTAGTCTTTTGCAACTGCAGCCATAAACTGCCACATTCCAGCGGCCTTTGCCGTTGATATTGCTTCTGGATTCATACCGCTTTCTGCAAGACAGAGATAAATGAAGTCGGAAGGAATCCCGTTGTCCTCTAAAATAGGTTTGATGACAGGTATCCATCTTCTTGAACGGAGTAAGGTAAGCATTGTAGCTGTATGCATGTTTGATGTTGTAAGTACCTCTCTCTGTACAGCCTGTCGTACATCCGGCAACTCAAGTGGAACTCTCTCACCTGCAAAATCCAGATAGTCCGGAAGTTCGGGAACAGTTATTGCAAAATTGGTCTGAGCGAATGAATGGCTGTAAACCATTGAAAAAGCGGCAATCAATAATATTGAAGCAATGAATCTAATTTTTTGCATAACGTCAGTCGTGTCCTTTCTTATAATATAATCTAAATTCTGTTCTATTACTGTATGTTAATAATATCTACCTGTGAATCCACTTGAAATAGTTCAGAAATAGAGAAACATCCCCATGATAGGAGCTATGTCAGTGGCAGAAACAACAAAACATACTTTCCAAGTTGATTCAACTGTTTATTCTGAATTTTTCAGAATCCTCAAAGGTACAAAAATTACTGCGGAAATCCTTGAGTGATTCCATGTCTATGTCTGTTGTTACACAGCATTCAAGGTCACTGTCTGTGTCTTTGATCACCTGGCCTTTGAAATCAATCACCTTGCTATGACCAGGGTAATGGAATCTGCGGTCATCACCAATTCTGTTTACTCCGATTACATAGCATATATTTTCTATGGCTCTTGCCTCAAGCAGTTTATCCCAGAAACATATTCTTTCCTCTGGCCAGGAGGCAAGGTATATGGCAATATCATATCGACTCTCTTCACAGTTGTAGCTCCATACAGGAAATCTCAGGTCATAGCATATCTGAGGAAGTATCCTGAATCCCTTGTACAGGATAATCTTCTTGAAACAGCCTGTTTCTATATATTTGCCCTCTCCAGAAAGGGGATATGAATGTCTTTTGTCGTAATAATCCAGTCTTCCGTCTGGATGTATGAAACAGAATCTATTATGTCTTTCATGTAGTGTTGAAAAACAGATGGCAATATTATTCTCAATTGCAAGTTCTGTCATAATACGGATTGTTTCCTTGTATTCGGTCTTTAGACTTCCGGTGTCAAAAAATTCAGGCAGAATAGCAAGGTCAGTGTCTGCCTTGAGACCTTCCACCCATCTTGAAACCTTGTCCAGATTCCATATAGGAGCTTCATAGACAATATCCGTCTGGAATAGCGCAATTTTCATTTTCAATCAAAATTTCCTTATTTCATACGCCAATGTTACTTCCTTTTTTGGGGATATATCTTTGAATCAACTTGAAATAGTTTCAAAATATACAAACGCCCCATTAAATAGGTCTGTGTCAGCGGCCAAAACAACAAATAATACATTTTCAAGTTGATCCATCTTTCAAATAATCCAGTAAAGCAGAACTGTTTTCTCTTTTACAGTTGTGACTTATGTCAGTCTGAAAATATGAGTCCACTTTAACAAGTATCGTTTAAAGTTTTTATATCCGCTACAGGCCACTGGAATGGGGGCATTTCTCAATTTGGGACTTTTTAAAGTGGACTCAAATATGAGATACACCGGCATTTCAATTCTTATGCAAAGGTATCACTTATATATGTGAGCACAAATGTATTGCACAAGAATAATGCAACTTTTCAGAGATACTTAATAGTGTGTATGGAAATCCATAGGCATACTTTGGATGCCAAATAATTAATTGTATCGGATCATAATGAAGTCATAGTGCAGAAAAGGTCCAGAATAAAGGAACTGGATTCCGTAACCATGATTTTGCACTTTTTCTTTTTGCTAAAAATCCGTAACTTTGCCGAAAATTAGGCCGCAATTCATGATAATAGGGAAATATAACACTTTGATAATAAGGAGGGTAACTCCAAATGGTCTCTATCTTTCCGATGACGCATCTTCTGAATCGGCACAGGTTCTTCTACCTAAAAAATATCAGCCAGAAGAATTTCAGGAAGGGGACTCCATCAAGGTTTTTGTATATACGGATTCGGAAGACCGCAAGGTTGCCACTACTGAAACTCCAAAGCTGGAAGTCGGTGAAATTGCTTCACTTAAAGTGGTGGATATTACAAAATTCGGTGCATTTATGGACTGGGGACTTCAAAAGGATCTTTTTGTCCCATTCTGCAATCAATTGACAAGAATGCAGAAAGGAGTTTCATATCCAGTTTCAGCTTATGCTGACGAAGTTTCCGGAAGGATTGTAGGAACTTCAAAAATTTCCCATATGATATCCAATTCAACAATATCAGTCGCAGAACAGGAACAGGTGACAATTATTATTGCACGAAGACTGGAGCGTGGATATAGGGTGATAATTAACTCAAAGCATTGGGGTATGCTATACGACAATCAGATTTATACTCCAATTTCCTTAGGAGAGACTTACAGTGCATGGGTTACCAAAATAACGGATGACAATAGAATTGATGTCGCTTTGCAGCAGCAGGGTTATTCCGGAACGCTGGTTGCTGTTGATGCACTGAAGAAGTTGTTTGATGAGAACAACGGATTCATTTCCATAGGAGATAAGTCTCCTTCTGAAATCATACAAGCTCAGACAGGATTAAGTAAGAAGACATTCAAGAGAGCATTGGGTGTTCTTTTCAAGGAAGGTTTCGTTGAACCTTCAGATTATAGTTCCAAACAGATAAAACCTTTTATATAGTACTTATGAGAGTTGCGATTATTGGTTATGGTAAGATGGGACACGCCATTGAAAGTATTTTGGTGTCCAGAGGCCATGAAATTTCACTTATTGTGGATGTTGACAACAGAAATGATCTGAACGAAGCATCTGCGAAGAATGTTGATGTAGCTATTGAATTTTCAGCACCTGATGCTGCTTTTGATAATATTATGTCATGCCTTAAATTGAATATCCCTGTTGTGTCTGGTACTACAGCATGGCTTTCAAGATTTGATGAAGTTAAAAGCACTTGCCAGAAGCTGAACGGGGCATTTTTCTATAGTTCAAATTATAGTATAGGTGTCAATGTCTTCTTTAAGGCAAATGAATACCTGGCAAAGCTTATGAACAAGTTTTCAGGCTATGATGTTACTGTTGAAGAAACCCATCACTCGGAAAAGAAGGATGCACCAAGCGGTACGGCAATTACAACTGCTGAAGGTATTCTCCGGAATCTTGACAGAAAAGATAAATGGTGTCTCGGTCAGCCAAGTGACAACTCTGATCTTGAGGTTTCAGCTGTAAGACGTTCCAAAGTAAAGGGCATCCATACTGTTACATGGGAAAATGAACTTGAAATGATTGAAATCACCCACATGGCACATAGCCGTGACTGCTTTGCCCAGGGTGCTGTCATGGCAGCGGAGTTCCTTGTAGGGAAAAAGGGAATATTCGGAATGGATGACCTTCTGAATCTATAGTTTGCAAATAAAATCTGAATAATTTATATATGGGATCCCTGAAAAAAATCTGGAGTAATCGTATAGTCCGTTTCTCTGTAGTCACTGTCATATACATTTTGTGGTTTGTTGTATGGACACGAAACCTGTGGTGGCTTATCGGTCTGCCGTTTATATTTGACTATTACTTTACAAGGTATATAGATGTAATATGGCTGAACCATTACAGAAAGTTCAAACAATCAAATGGGGTAGTGAAGTATGTTCTTGAATGGGTGGAGGCTCTGCTTTATGCAGCAGTGGTTGTTATTCCTTTGAAACTCTATTTTTTCGGGCTTTATGTAATTCCGACTCCTTCAATGGAGAAGACATTGCTTTGTGGAGACTATATTTTTGTCAACAGACTTGAGTACGGACCAAAGATGCCTGTTACTCCTCTTTCATTCCCTTTTGTCCAGCATACGATGCCGCTCACGGAAGACACTCCTTCTTTTTTGACATGGATTCAGAGTGATTACAAAAGACTCTCTGGTTTCTCGGAGATTAAAAGAGGTGATGTAGTTGTATTCAATTTTCCTGCAGGCGATACAGTTGCCCTGTCAAGTCCCAGTGCTTCCTACTATGATCTTGTTAGAAATTATGGCCGCCAGTTCGTATGGGATAATTCAGAAATCATATTTAGACCTGTAGATCGGCGCGAACTATATGTCAAAAGACTTGTTGCTGAGGCTGGAGATACACTTCAGGTAATTGATGATATGGTCTGGATCAATGGAGTCAAACAGGAAGTTTCACCGCAGCTTCAGAGGGAAAAGAATCCTGAAAAAAGACCAATGGAGGAAATATTCCCTCATAGTCCTTTGATATATCCATGGACTGCACTTGATTACGGACCACTTTGGATTCCCCAAAAAGGTTCTACAGTTGAAATAAATATGGGCAACCTGCCACTATATGAAAGAATCATCAAAAATTATGAGGGGAATGATCTTTCAGTGGATGGGGATGTAATCCTTATCAACGGAAAACCTGCAAATCACTATACCTTCAAAATGAATTATTATTTCATGATGGGAGACAACAGGGATAATTCCCTTGACAGTAGGTACTGGGGATTTGTTCCGGAAGATCATATTGAGGGAAAGGCATCGCTTATCTGGATGTCAGTAAAACCTGAAAAGAGTTTCCTTGAAGGTATTAGATGGAATAGATTGTTTACATCGATAAAATCTTATTAAAATATGGATTGGCTCATTGAACTGTTGATGGGTGATGGTGTTGCCCATGTGATATTTGTTTTGGCATTGACGATAGCTCTTGGTATGCTGCTTGCCAAGGTCAAGATTTTTGGAATATCACTTGGCGCTACATGGATTCTTTTTGTCGGAATAGCTCTCAGTCATTTTGGAATGACTCTGTCATCTGAAATATCAGGGTTTATCAAACAGTTCGGACTTATCCTTTTTATTTTCTCAATAGGAATGCAGGTAGGCCCGGGTTTCTTTGCTTCGCTTAGAAGTGGTGGCCTTCAGAAGAATCTCTTTACAATATGCATTGTCCTTCTTGGAGCAGTAATAGCCTATTCCATTCACCTAATTACGGGTACACCTATGAAGACAATGATAGGAGTTATGTCAGGTTCTGTAATCAGTACCCCATCACTTGGTGCTGCTGAGCAGACTCTGTATGAGGTTACCGGTTCAAATGATTCATCCCTGGCACAAGGCTATGCAGTAGCCTATCCATTTGCGGTAGTTTCAACCATTGTAATGCTTTCCCTGATCAAGAAGTTTTCCAGGAATCAGCAAACAATTAATGATGACAAAGCTGAAGATTCAAAAACTAATGTCAGTCATCTCTCTATCCTTGTAGAGAATTCAAAATATAATGGTTTGATGCTCAAGGAACTTAGTAGAATGGTTCCTTTCAAGTTTGTCGCATCCAGAATAAGGTATATTGACGGAACAATTCATCCTGTAGAACCTACTACTATCGTTCATGTAGGTGACAGACTTAATATTATTGCCGAGGGAGTTGATTCTGATGCTCTTCTAAGAGAACTTGGATCATTGATTCCGATGAATGGAAAGGAATGGGGACTGGATAATGGAAAGGTCATGTCAAGAAGTGTACTTGTAACAAGACGGTCGCTTCATGGAAAGACGCTTGGGGACTTGAAACTGAGAAACTCATATAATATTACCGTAACAAGGATAACCCGTCTTGGTCTCGATCTGCTTGCAACACCAAACTTCAGACTTCAGATGGGAGACAGGCTGAAGATTGTCGGTAGTGAATCTTCTGTAGCAGCTGTGGCAAAGTTTTTCGGAGACTCCAATGAAAAACTTATGGCTCCGAATATCATTCCGATATTCGTCGGAATTTTCCTGGGTGTACTTCTTGGATGCATTCCAATTGTTTTCCCTTTTATTCCTCAGCCAATCAAACTTGGTCTTGCTGGAGGTCCGCTCATTGTTGCAATCCTTCTAAGTAGGTTCGGGCCAAATCTTAGACTTATAACATATACGACAAAAAGTGCCAACATGATGTTGAGAGAGATAGGCCTTTCAATGTTCATGGCAGCCGTAGGTCTTTCCGCAGGTTCATCATTCGTATCTTCAATCATGGGTGGAGGCTATATCTGGGCTCTATACGCTATCCTTATTAATGTCATTCCTTTCGTGCTTATGACATTTATTATCATGAAAGTGTTTAGGATTGATTTCTCTTCAGTAAGCGGTATCCTTTCTGGTTCATATACTTCACCTGTAACCCTCGCCTATGCAAACCAGTTGGCTTCCAATGATGTACCATCGGTAAACTACGCTACAGTTTATCCAATGGCTACGTTTATGAGGATTATCGTTGCCCAGTCTATGGTTCTGTTCCTCATATAGCTGAACTTCTTGAGTGCTTTTCGATGGTCCAAGCAATATCATAAACTGCCTTCCCGGCAAAATTTATGACCATATGTTACGAGTATTTATTTCAGGCTGCCTGATGAATATAAAGAAGAGTTGTGATGTGCTCAACCAATGGTGTGATGAACGGAAACTCCATATCGAAAAACAATTTGGAGGGGTGACAAACATTATTTATATTTGTGAATTAAGATAATTATAAACATACAATAAAAATGAAAAAGATTATTTTCTTTCTTATGGCATTTTCAATGCTTCTAGTCTCATGTGCTGACAAAGATGATCAGATTGCTTCTACTCCCCTTGCAAGTGAAACTGAGGCTGCTCAGACTTTTAATGGTAAAATCGTATTTATCCAGATGGATTCTATTCAGGTGAAATATGGTAAGTTTATTGATCTGAATGCTGATTTCCAGAAAAAACAGACTCAGGCTCAGAGTGAATTGCAGTCAAGAGCAAAGAAACTGCAGTCGGAAGTTACTGACTTCCAACAGAAGGTTCAGAGTGGTCAGATGACAGAATATCAGGCACGTATCAGACAGGAAGAACTTCAGAAGAAAAATGCTGAATTTGAGAATTATAGCAATAAAATCGCTAACGACCTGGCTCAGGAACAAATGGTTATATCAAACCAGCTATCTCAGGAACTTGAAGATTTCCTTGTTGAGTTCAACAGCGAACGTCATTACAGTATGATTCTTCAGTCTACTGGCCGTATGCCTGTTGCTCTTGCAGATCCATCACTTGATATTACAAATGATATCATCGCTGAGCTTAACAAACGTTACGAAGCTGAACTTGCATCCAAGAGCAAATAATGTTCGAATACATAAAAGGAACTTTAATACAACTCACACCAACCACTGCAGTAATAGACGTGGCAGGTGTGGGTTGGTTTGTTAATATATCAGTTCAGACATCATCGGAACTGGCCGGCATCGGAACCGGAAATGAGGTAAAACTGCTTCTTCATCAGTACTACGCCCAGGATCAGGCTCCTGTAATGTATGGTTTTGCTTCCGAGGATGAAAGAGATATGTTCCGGCTGCTTATTTCAGTCAATGGAATTGGGGCAAGTACGGCCCGAATAATGCTCAGTACATATAATCCATCGCAGCTCTCTTCATACATTTCTTCTGGCAATGTCAGAGCCATCCAGAAGACAAAAGGCATAGGACAAAGGACATCTGAACGTCTTGTTGTCGAACTGAAGGGTAAAGTTAAAAATTACGGTGATTCTCCTTCAGGTCAAACCATGCTGTCATCTCAGACTGAGGATGAAGCAATATCAGCGCTGACAATTCTCGGCTTTCCTAAAGCAAGTGCTGAAAAGGTTGTCCATAAAGTCTTTGCAACAGATAAATCATTATCAGTCGAAGACCTTATCAGAAAATCCCTCGCAGAGTTCTAAATTGATTGTTCACAACCGGGATTGCCGTTTCGTTTTCTTTTTGCTCTATTAGAAACTTTGTTCTTAGTCCATCTTGAGAACTGCAAGGAATGCGGACTGAGGAACCTGGACATTTCCAATCTGTCTCATTCTCTTCTTTCCCTTTTTCTGTTTCTCAAGAAGTTTTCTCTTTCTGGTGATATCACCACCATAACATTTGGCTGTTACATCCTTTCTTACGGCCTTGACAGTTTCCCTTGCAATAATCTTTGCTCCAATTGCAGCCTGTATTGCAATATCGAACTGTTGCCTTGGGATCAGTTCCTTTAGCTTCTCACACATTTTTCGTCCGAAATCGTATGCGTGATCACTGAATGTCAGTGAGGAAAGGGCATCAACCGGTTCCCCATTGAGTAGAATATCAAGTTTTGCAAGTGAGGAATGTTTGTATCCTATCTGGTGATAGTCAAATGAAGCGTATCCCCTTGATATTGATTTAAGCTTGTCATAGAAGTCGAATACAATCTCGGCAAGCGGCATTTCAAAATTGACTTCAACACGGTCTGTCGTTATGAAGTTCTGATTCTTGAGTACCCCTCTTTTTTCAAGGCACAGCTTTATGACATTACCAAGGTAATCAGTCTTTGTAATAACCTGTGCATTGATATATGGTTCTTCAATGTGATCAATGAATGTAGGTTCAGGCAGTCCTGATGGATTGTGGATGGAAATCTGTTCCCCTTTTGTCGTATAAACAAGGTATGATACGTTAGGAACAGTTGTTATTACATCCATGTCAAATTCCCTGAACAGTCTTTCCTGGATAATTTCCATGTGAAGAAGTCCAAGAAATCCGCATCTGAAACCGAACCCTAGTGCAAGGGAACTCTCAGGCTCAAAGCTAAGTGACGCGTCATTGAGCTGGAGCTTTTCAAGCGAAGATCTTAAATCTTCGTACTCGCTGGCATCAACAGGGTAAACACCGGCAAACACCATAGGCTTGACTTCTTCAAAACCTTTGATAGCCTCGCTGCAAGGCGACGCGACCGAAGTGATGGTGTCACCGACACGTACCTCAGATGAATTTTTTATACCGGAAATGATATATCCTACATCACCTGCAGAAATCTCTTTCCTTGGTGCCATTTTAAGCTTTAGCACCCCGATTTCATCAGCGTCATATTCTTCATTGTTGCTGAAGAATTTGACCCTATCTCCTGTATGGATTGTTCCATTCATTACACGGAAGTAAGCAATAATTCCTCTGAATGGGTTGAATACGCTGTCAAAGACAAGTGCCTGAAGTGGTGCATCAGCAGAACCTTTTGGTGCCGGAATTCTTTCAACTATAGCATCAAGTACAGCTTCAACACCCTGTCCGGTTCTAGCAGAAACGGCCAGAATATCTTCATGTTTGCATCCAATAAGATCGACAATCTGGTCTTTGACTTCTTCAACCATGGCAGAGTCCATGTCTATCTTGTTCATGACAGGGATTATTTCCAGATTATGGTCAATTGCAAGGTATAGGTTGCTTATTGTCTGGGCCTGTATACCCTGTGTAGCATCTACAACAAGAAGTGCACCCTCGCATGATGCAATTGCTCTTGACACTTCATATGAAAAGTCAACATGGCCCGGAGTATCAATAAGGTTCAAGGTGTACTTTTCTCCACTATGATTGTATTCCATCTGAATGGCATGACTCTTGATAGTGATACCTTTTTCCTTTTCAAGATCCATATCATCAAGAACCTGTGATTCCATCTCCCTTTCAGTCAGAGTGTTTGTCATTTCAATCATTCTGTCTGCAAGGGTTGATTTACCATGGTCAATATGGGCAATAATGGAGAAATTTCTTATATGATTCATGCTTGCTGTATGTTTCTCTTTTGTTAGTAAATGTTTGTATCTGGTCTTAACCGGAGTATGGTATAAACTATCAATAATAATACGGATGTGAAGTTCATAGAAGTTCCGGTCGCAAAGATAATCAATTAAGACATTAGGCAAAAGTGGTTTATTTGTTCTTTTTTTTCTTCTTTTCCATAATATTCCTCATTCTCTTCTTGAGGTCTTCCCAGTCATTGAATTCCTGGGTGAAATAGACTCCCATACCGCTTTCCTGTAAGCCCTGGGTCTCGTCAAAACGGTCGATTACCCTTGTGAATGCCTTTAGTGAAATATTCCCAGCTCTGTTAAGATTGTAACTGATGTTACCTCCTCCGCTAAATGGTGACTGGCGGCTACTGTATTTCGGATTCAGGAAGTATCTGCCTTCAAAGTTCAGTGTCATCCTGTTGCTCAGAAGGTTGAACTGAGTCTCCATTCCGAATTCATCTGAATTCTGTTCTGTTCTTGGCTTGTATGTAGGTCTCCAGCTGAAATTCTTGGTAGAAAGCAGGGAACTTATCTGACTTGACAGGAACTCAAATCCTGTTGTTGAAACAAACGATGTTCCCATGTTCTGCATATTTCCGCTGGTGTTCTCTGATGAGAAGGAATTTGTCAGGAACAGGTAGAAGAACTGAGTTGCCAGTGCTTCTTCGGTATTAAGTGCATTTCGAAGTACACTCTGGGTTTCAGGTGTTGCATTGGGTGCTGTTATTTCAAATGAGATAGTAGGGGAGAAGAACAATCCTGAAAGTCTGATGCCGCAGTTTATGGCTGCACTTGTACTTGCTGAGGATCTGTTGTATCCCATAAGTGGTTGCAGAGATGTGTGAACCTGGTATATTCCTGTCAGGTCAACAATAGGCTCTGTCGGATCACCACGCCATTTGATTGTACTTCCTCTTTTCAGATAGAATGTCTTGTCTGCAATGGAGAAAATCAGTCTGTAAGTACCACTATTGATATCCAAGCCTCCGTTCATTGTAAAGATGTCATTGGTCGTGTTGATGAATATATCAAGCCTTCCATTTCCTGATCCCTGAATCAGATTATTCACTACAGTGTTGGAATACTCAAGATTGGCTTGAACATCAGGAGTCGCGTGTATTGTAAGGTCTGCTTCAAATTCTGCACTATATTTTGCCCTGGTGTTTTTATTGAAGAATTTCCTCTTCTTTATCTGCGTCAAAGTAGGCCTGGGATTATGGATACTATCCCTGAAAGTAATGAAATTATCAGGTGAATTTGTGGCTACACTTGAAAATGGCATGTTGAAGACACTTCCATGGGAAGTCCAGGCTTCTGCTTTCAGAAGAGTCTTTCTTTCATTGCCTGATATGTTGATGTTGCCATTACAGTATACCTTTCCGAAGAAAATATCATTATCCTCCTTTGTGGTGTTAAGACCTATGATTCTGTCAGAGGTAACATCCATAGAATATTTAAGTGTCCTGAAATCGTAACTGTAGAAATATCCGCTAAGGTTGGCACTGTTGCCATCCATGTCATATACAATGAGGTTATTTCCGCTTATTCTATTGTCCTTTACATCTATAGGGCCTGAAACGTGGTATCTGCATTTCGTGAAGTTCACTGTAGTGTAGAAGTCGTCAATAGTTGCCTTACCATTCAATACAGGATATATACCTTTTATAAGTTTGAAGTTGATGTCAGTGTTTGCAGTTCCTGTCATATCGATAAGGGTTCCCTTCAGTATTGGAGCAAGAAGGCACAATCTGAGCTTAGGCATTCGGACGTCAAGATCCAAGACTCTGTCCGACAGGCTGTAGAACCCTGTGACGGGCTTTGTCCCGTCATCGATGGATAGGTCAATCAACAACCTGTTTTTCTGATTGTCATAGGTACTTTCTATTTCGCAATCTCCCAGTTCTTCACCTGTGAATACAATGTCGTTTAGCTTGAGTTTCCCTTTGATTATCCTTTCCTTGAGAATGGATACCATTGATACGTTGCCGTTTGTAATGGCAGAAATATTGTATCCTGCCGGTTTTGTTATTATTGACGCAGGGGCAATGTCCAGATCCTTTATGGAAACGTTTAGTGTATCTTCCCTGCTTTTACCCGCATTGCCGGCAATCAAGATGTCCTGTATGCCGCTTGAGAATCTAAGTGAATCAATGGAAATGCGACTCGAATCAAGTATTATTCCGTTATTTCGTATATTCCACAGGCTGGTGTCGATTTTGATTCTGCTTGGCAGAATCTTCATTGATATGAACTTCTTGCCAGTTCCAGAACTTCTGATGTCCCCCCTTAACTCAATGTTAGCCATGTTTACAGTATCACTGAAGAAAGCCTTGAGGAAAACACTGTTGTTGTGGATGTATGATTTGAAACCTGCGCCCGTGAAACAGAATTTTCCAGCATCAATGGTGTGTGCATTGAATATCAGAAGAAGCGAGTCCTTGTTGTTATGTGATTCCAAAGCAAAACTGTCAATGAAAGTCTTGCCTAGTGAAATGTAGTCACTGTTTGCGTTAAGTGTGAATCTGTTTTCCTTAGGGTTGAAATAGAAGTTGACGCTGGATCCTTTTGCTATTTCAATGCCTGGAATGAAAATACTGGCAAACCTGTTGCTTTCCTTGGCAGTTAGTTTCAGACTATAGAAACCATCAGTATATACAGGACCTTCAATCTTGCTCTTTGTCTTTTTAGCAGACTTTTCATAGGATGATACAATTTCATTTACCTCATCAAAGGATGGAATATATGTTTTTGTAAGTTGCTTGAAATATGGAATAAGATTCTTGTAACTGCTTTTTCCCTTGAGCTCGACATCTGCAAAGCCTGATGTCAGTTCAAAGAACTTTTCATTTTCGTTGTTCCTTGCTATTAGATTGATTGCACTTGATTCAATGGTATCAATTTGATTGATATAATATATGGAGTCAATTCTGGAGAATCCGCTGATATTGTCAATGTCGTTTCCCATGAAGTTTGCAGAGAACCTGGCAGTTAGTCTTGAAATAGAATCTCTCTTGTTTACACCAAGTGCTGCGAAATCTGCGTTGGAAAGATTCATCCTGAAATTGTATGAAGGAAGACTATCATGTATGAAGTCACAGTTCCCGACTGCGCTGAATCTGAAATTAGGGTCCTTGCTACATGAAATATTACCTGTAAATGTCCCATTATCAATCTTTCCGTCAGCAATTATATCATGGAACATGTAACTTCCATAATAGAGGGAATCAAGATTGATCTGTCCGTTGGCTATTATTCCCTTGTTCATGCTGATTTTGGCTTCGGTATCTGTTGACAGTCTGACAGTGCCAAGTTTTTTGACATTCAGGGCTTTACCTAAATGAAACCTGTTGGTTTTGACATTTCCGCTCATATGCATTGCACTGTCGGATGGGTGCATGTAGCCCTCAAGAGACACCTTCCCGCATTCTGTAGCTATCAGTGCGTTGACTTGGAAATTTTTGGTTTTCCCCTCGAATTTACCTGAAAGATCGATGTCGCCCAGTCTTGCAAGTAAATTCAATAACTGCTCTGAAATGGGCTTAATAGTGAGACCTTTCGTAACTTCCGTTATGCTTCTTGAATTGGTATGTAATTTCTTCAGGTCAAGAAAAAAACTTGCATTGTTCCTATCCCTGATGTTATTTACTTCAAGAAAAGCATCAATATTGTTTCCGCAGCTTTCTATGTCAAGATTGCTCTGTAGTTTGTTTAAGTCCCCCTTTATCTCTCCGCCTATTGTTACAATCTGCGAAAGTCCCAGTTTCTTTTTCAGGAAATAATCAAGGCATTTCAGTGCGACCTGACTGTTTTCTGCTATTTCCACATTCAGATTCAGATTGCTCTTTATTGCAGAAATGGAATCGTAAGAAGCACTTATTCTCCCAAAGCAAATTTGGGAATTATCGACCCCCAGTGAAAGATTACATATATTAAATTCCTTGCCTGTAAAAGTAATCTTGTCTGAACAGATGGATGAAAGTGTAAAACCGCTTTTTTCCTGAAAGGAAATATTCCTTATCCTGCAGCTCATTTCATCCTTGCGGATGTCTATGTCATCGATGTCAATATTGATGTTCCTTGCAGATAAATCCTTGAAATTGACAGTTTTTGGTGTCGGGATGCCTAAGCTGTCTATCATCTTTACGCTGATGTTTTCAAGGTGAAGGTTTTTTGCATTTACTCCTATATCGAACTTCCTTGGCTCTTTGGGCTTTAGTTTTTCAAAGACTTTCTTAAGATTTGTAATACGGTCTTTGCCTTTTCTGATATTCAGATTTCCATTTGAGAGACTTACCCTTCCAAGAATTATCTCTTTGCTGAGGGGGCTTATTCCTTTTATTGTGACATCAACATTGTCAGCATAAATCATGGTGTCCCCACTGTAGTCCTCAATATAGACCTTGGAACACTGCACCCTGTCAAAGAAAGAAATGTTGATATTACCGATATCGAAACGGGTTCCGGTCTTTTCAGACAGGATTGCAGTTGCCTTTCCGGCAACCATGTTCTGAACAAAACTTATCTGAAGTAATATAGAAATTGCCAACAATAAAACTGCAATCGCTATAATTAATCCTGAAACCCCTTTAATAAAAGCAATAAATACTTTTTTCACTATCTTTGTAACTCAACAAATTCAATAAGCAAAGTTAATTCTTTTTATGGAAATTTCGATATTGGGAATAGAATCTTCATGTGATGATACATCTGCTGCTGTGGTCCGTGATGGGAAACTCCTGTCAAATGTCATAGCATCCCAGAAGGTTCATGCACAGTATGGAGGTGTCGTTCCGGAACTTGCAAGTCGTGCGCATGGTATGAATATACTTCCTGTCGTTGATGTCGCACTCCGCAATGCCGGTATTGGTATTGAAAAAATAGATGCAGTTGCCTTTACAAGGGGACCTGGATTGATGGGATCACTTCTTGTGGGAACATCATTTGCCAAGGGCTTGTCAATATCAAGGGATATCCCTCTGATAGAGGTGAATCACCTTCAGGGCCACATCTTTTCAAACTTTGTCGATATTCCAGATGAACCTCGCCCAATGCCTCAATTCCCTTTCATATGTCTTCTTGTCTCAGGTGGACACACGCAGATTCTTGTAATAAGGGATTACTTTGACCTGGAAATAGTGGCTTCAACCATTGACGATGCGGCTGGTGAAGCTTTTGACAAATGTGCAAAGATAATGGGGTTGCCTTATCCTGGTGGACCAGAAATAGACCGTTTGTCAAAAATAGGTGATTGCAAGGCTTTCAGTTTTGCAAAACCCCATGTTGCTGACGATGAATTCAGTTTCTCTGGTTTAAAGACATCGTTCCTCTATTTTCTCAGGGATCAGATAGCTGAAGATCCTGATTTTATAGAAAACCATAAAGCCGATCTTGCGGCTTCCCTGCAACATACAATCATTGAAATACTAATTCAGAAACTTCTGAAGGCTGTGAAAAAATATGATATCCAAAGGGTTGCCATAGGAGGAGGTGTGTCTGCCAATGGCGGACTTCGTGAAGCCATTGCGGCAGAAGGCATCAAGCGAGGCTGGGAAACATTCATACCCCCACTTAAACTTACGACAGACAACGCAGCGATGATAGCTACGACAGGATATTACAAATACCTTCAATCTGATTTCGCTCCGATTGATATTGCTCCTTTAACCAGGGGACTTTTCCATTAAACTTAATTCAGGTATGAAAAAAATATTAACAATTCTTTCAGTTATGGCACTTATTACATCATGTAATAAACAGACAAACGATGAGTTCAAATGGCAGATTGATCGTTTTGATGACATTAAAATATTGCGTTATAAGGTAGATGGCTTCGAGAATCTCTCCCTTAAGCAGAAACAGATGATCTATTATCTTTCAGAGGCTGCTGTTGCAGGACGTGATATCGTATTTGACCAGAACTGCAAGTATAACCTGCAGATCCGTCGGTTACTTGAACATATCTACAAAAATTACACGGGTGACAGGAACAGGGAAGATTTCCAGGCATTTGAAATCTATCTTAAAAAGGTGTGGTTCGCAAACGGGATTCATCATCATTATTCAAACGATAAATTCATTCCAAAGTTCAGTGAAGAGTATCTCCGGAGTCTTGTAGCTGAAACAAGTGTCCAGTGTGAAGATATTGATACCCTGTGCTCTGTAATATTCAATCCTGCGCTTCTGTCAAAGAAAGTATCCCAGGATGTTTCATCAGATATTGTCCTAAATTCTGCAGTCAACTTCTATGAAGGTGTAAATCAGAAAGAGGTGGAAGATTTCTATGCGCTATTGGATGCTACTGATGATCCATGCCCAATATCTTATGGACTGAACAGCCGCCTTGTCAAGAAGGATGGTAAGATTGAAGAGGAAGTCTACAAAATAGGGGGCCTATATTCTTCAGCAATTGAAAAGATTGTAGAAAACCTGCAGAAAGCATCTGAAGTAGCCGAGAACGACCTCCAGAAAAACACCATTCAGGACCTTATTTCATATTACCGTTCAGGTGATCTTAGAACATTTGACAAATACAGCATTGCATGGCTTCAGGATACTTTATCATCAGTTGACTTCGTAAATGGATTCATTGAAGTATATAGTGACCCTCTTGGAAGAAAGGCGTCATGGGAGGCAATTGTTGATTTCAAGGACGAAGAGGCTACAAAACGTACAGAACTATTGTCTTCAAACGCTCAGTGGTTCGAAGACAATTCTCCGGTCGATCCAAGATTCAAGAAACCTGTCGTCAAAGGTGTTTCTGCCAAAGTCATTGTGGGTGCCTTTATAGGTGGTGACGACTACCCAGCCACTGCAATCGGTATCAATCTTCCAAATGCTGACTGGATCCGTAAGGAATATGGCTCAAAATCCGTTACCATCGGTAACTTTACCTATGCATACGAAAAGGAATCACAGGCAAGCGGATACGGCAAGGAATTCTACACCCCAGAGCAATTGGAAAGAATTACACAGTATGGCGCAGCTGCTTCAGATGTTGAGGTTGACCTTCATGAATGCCTTGGTCATGGAAGTGGCCAGCTCCTGCCATCAGTAACAGGAACGGAACTGAAGAGCTACTCATCTTCCCTTGAGGAGACACGTGCGGAACTTTTTGCACTTTACTATATTGCAGACCAGAAACTTGTAGACCTTGGAATTTTAAGTTCTCTTGAAGGAGCATGGGCTGAATACGATAAATTTATCTTCAATGGCATCATGGGGCAGCTGACAAGAATCAAACCTGGTGACAATATTGAGGAAGCCCATATGAGAAGCCGCCAGCTGATAGGAAACTGGGCGTATGAACTCGGAAAATCTGAAAATGTAATTGAAAAGAAAACGATTGAAGGCAGGACATTCATTGTTATCAATGATTACCAGAAACTACGTTCAATTTTTGCGGAGATGCTTGCAGAAATCCAGAGACTCAAGAGTGAAGGTGATTATGAGGCCGGAAAGAATCTTATAGAAACATATGCCGTTGCCGTTGACCAGAAACTTCACATGGAAATATTGGATAGATATTCAAAACTGGGTATTGCCCCTTATTCAGGTTTTGTTAATCCTGTCTACACACCTCAATTTGATGCAGAGGGGAATATTACGGACGTAATTGTATCTTATGACCAGGACTTTGTATCCCAGCAACTTGATTATTCAGAGAACCATTCATTCCTGAAATAGAAGGTTTCAGGACATTCCTTTCATTGACTCCAAAAGATTACACCAACTTTCAGGATACGAACAGTTGAACTTTGATTGATCCAAGTAACTGTTTTCATAAAATTACGCCAACATCCTGACTTGTCGCAGGATTATGAAAAATAATCATCGGTTCACAGGAAAAAACAGTTTTGTCATAAAATTGTACTTATTTCTTGACTTGAAGCAGGTTTCTTAAATCCATTTTTGGAACAAAATTTGTTTCTCAGTCAAAACATAGTTACCTTTGCAGAAGGTAAAAATACAAACAACTAAAATATTAAGACAATGGCTTACAAAATAGCAGAAGACCTGTGTGCAGCTTGTGGCACATGTATTGATGAATGTCCTGTTGGAGCAATTTCTGCAGGTGATGTTTACTCTATTGATCCCGCAATGTGTACCGAATGCGGTACATGTGCTGGTGTTTGCCCAGTTGAGGCAATTTCACTAGAGGACTAGTTCTTTAGTTTAACCTAGTATATCATAATCCCTCAACTTATTCTTGGGGGATTTTGTGTTGATAGATATGGACCATTATTTTAGAGTTGCAAATCATAATTTTGCTGTTCTCTCAGAAGATGAATCTCTTCTTGAAGGTCAGCTTTCCAATTATGAACCTTTCAGAATCCAGAAGAGTGATAATCTGATTTTCACTTTTTCCATAGTAGGTGATATTGACATCTCAGGTGCAACACCTGTTTATATTGATAATTCCGGTGAATTAGATATGTCAAGGATTGACCTATACAGGAAAGATGGTGACTGGATTTTTGAAATAGCTCCGGTAAAGGGTGTTCCTGTCTGTGCCAGGATCCAGCTTTCCAATGACTACAAGGTTGCCCGTCTTCAAGTCCTTTCCGTAAAGAAAAGCACAATCAAATTCTCTTTGAATACTGCGCTGATGCTTACTTTCGCTTTCAGGACAGCATCGGAGGATACACTTGAAATGCACTCGTCAGTCATTAAAAAAGACGGTAAAGGCTATATGTTCCTTGGGAAGAGTGGAACGGGGAAGAGTACTCATAGTTCGCTTTGGATGAAATATATAGAAGGATGCACTCTGCTCAATGATGATAATCCTATTATCAGGATTATCGATGGAAAGTCATATGTTTTCGGTTCTCCATGGAGCGGTAAGACGCCTTGCTATAAACAGGATAATGTCGAAATAGGTGCAATAGTGTCTCTTCAGCAGTATCCTGAAAATATAATAAGAAAACAATCTGCAATAGAGTCATATGCTGCATTGTATTCATCATGTTCCGGTTTCAAGGCAGAAAAGTCCATGGCTGATGCCTTGCATGGAACAATGGAAAAAATAGCTTTGTCAGTTCCTTTCTATCATCTTCAATGTCTTCCCGACGAGCAAGCCGCATTGTTGTGCTATCGTACTGTCAAATAGTGATTCATTCTCATTGCTAAGAAGCTGAACTCTAAAAATTTTACTACAAAACCTACGCAAATAGTAAAGGATTAATGCTTTTATGATTAAATACGATCATAAGATATACGATAACAATATCCTCCTTGACGAGATTACCGATATCCTTAAATCAAATGGAGAAGTAGTGCTGAAGACAAGAGGTCGCAGTATGCAACCTTTTATCCGTGATAGCATAGACAGTGTTCTTCTTAAAAGTCCGTTTGATATCAAAGTCGGTGATGTAGTGCTTGCAAATGTCGGAACACAGCAGAGGCATCATTATGTGCTTCATCGGATTGATGCAATTGATGGTGACAATGTGACACTTATGGGTGACGGTAATTGTGTAGGTAAGGAATATTGCAGGATGAGTGACATTTCTGGAAAGGTCATCTCAATCATCAGGCCAAGCGGCAGGACCTTTAAAGTGACAAGTGGAAGATTATGGAAATTTCTTCTTCCGATTCGTCCATATCTTCTTTATATTTACGCAAAACTTCCAGACTGGATGAAATAACAATATTGACATGAGAACCAAAGAAGGATTTAGACTTAGAACTCTTGGCAAGGATTATATTCTAACTGCCGAGGGTATAGAGCAAGTTAATTTCAATAAGATGATCTCTTTCAACAAGACTGCTGCTTTCCTATGGGAGAAAGTCGTTGGAGGCGAATTTACAGTAGAACAGCTTTCGGAATTCCTTGTTGAGGAATACGGAATATCCAAGGAACTCGCTGATCATGATGCCGCTACACTGGCTAATGACTGGATTGAAGCAGGTGTCGTTGAACAATGAATAATCTCGAATCTGTTTTTTTCAAGTTGTTGAGTACAGGGCTCTGGGGAAATGATTTTTCGTTTCCTGAGGAGACTCTCTTTGACTGGCCTGAACTTATAAAACTGGCAAAACAACAATCTGTTCTGCCGCTTATTGCAGATCCGGTACTTAAAAACAGCTCATCTCTGAAAATATCAGAGAAACAGATCAGTTATCTTCAGAAATTTCTATTCCTGAATTTTTCAACTCATCAAAGAATAAACAATGTTCTTGTTAAGGTAACAGACAAACTGCTTGAAAATGATGTTCCTTATGTTCTTCTCAAGGGACAGGGACTGGCATCATTATATCATAATCCGGAACTTAGGACATGTGGAGATATCGATCTGTATGTCGGTGAGAAGAATATCCATAAAGCTGTTGAAATAGTAAATTCAATGGTTGATGATGATTTTGAAAAAGAACTCTTTATCAAGGGGAAACATCATCATGCAAAGGTTAACGGTATTACAATTGAGCTGCACCGCCGCTCTGCCGACATGCCGACAAGCAGGATGCAGTCAAAATACATTGACTATGTATCGGAAGCAGTGAAAGATTCAAATCTTGATTCTTTCAATATTCTCAATCATAATATCAGGCTTCCAGAAGCTACATTCAATCTTTTTTTCACTTTCTTTCATGCATGGCACCATTTTTCATCAAGTGGTGTAGGGTTCAGGCAACTTTGCGATATCGCAGTATTTCTTTACAGAAAGGCAGAGGCAATTGATGTTTCAAGACTTCGTGAGATTCTTTTGAGTCTTGACCTTATGATGCCTTGGCAGTCTTTTATGTTTATCCTTGTCAATTATCTTGGAATGGACAGGAAGTATGCTCTTCTCTATTCAGACCAATATGCTGATAAGGCCGAGAAAATGGTCAGACTGATTCTTCTTGAAGGTAATTTCGGTCAGTACAGGAAGGATAATCCATACCATGTTCTAAAGAACGTGCTGGCTCAGAAGTCAAGAACATTATTCTTAGGTACAAGAAGAAGTATAAAACTACTTAGTATTTCTCCTGCATATATTACCAAATACTATTTCTGCTCTTATGTTGCAAATGGTGTAAAGAAACTTTTCGGCAAAGATATCTAAGTTTTAATTTTGTAATTGTCATCACATTTCTGATTGTCCATATTATATTAACGACTGATTAGATGAAAAATCTGAAATCCTGCATAGGTGGCATATCGGTTCTTATTCGTCCTGCTATGGGAAGAATAAGTGTTACTGTATTACTTGGCCTTATGAGGATTGCACTTTCTCTCTTTTTTGTCTGGGTATGCAAGCAACTTGTCGATATTGCTACCGGTGTCTCAGACCAAAGTCTGTCTCTTTATGTAACTATTATGATATCAGTTGTCCTCTTGAGAGTTTTTGTAGCTACGGCAGCTTCATATGTTGAAAGTTACAATTCGCTCAAGACAACAAACAAGATCAGATATCAGCTTTTTTCGCATGTGCTTGGAAGTGAATGGAAGGGTAAGGAGACTTTCCTAAGTGGTGATACAGTAAACAGACTTGAGGAAGATGTAAGGGTTATTGTCGATCTGATGGTGTCAAAGATACCCGAGGTGCTTGTTACTATGTTGCAATTGTTTGCAGCTTCAGTGTATCTGATGACTCTCTCTCCAAGTCTTATGTGGGTTCTTCTAATCCTGATGGCAGTTGCTGCTCTTTCAAGCAAACTATTCTTCCTTAAAATCAGGCAGTTGTCTTCTCAGATACGTGCACTGGATTCTTCAGTTCAGCAATTGATGCAGGAAAATATCCAGAACAGGGCAATGGTTCTTACTCTGGTAGGAACCTCAAGGGTTCTTTCTAGACTGGCATCCCTCCAGTCAAAGCTGGAAGATAATACTTTATCACGCCTTAATATGAATTCCATAGCCAGGGGTTGTCTCCGTTTCGGTTTTATGGCCGGATATGCATCTGCCTTTTTATGGGGAATATTCGGAATAAGGGATGGCGTAGTCACTTATGGTATGATGACAGCTTTCCTTCAGCTTGTTAATCAGGTTCAGATGCCGATTGTGAATCTAAGCAGCCAGATTCCATCATTCATACACTCGCTTTCTTCAATTGAAAGAATCATGGAACTTCAGGAACTACCTTCGGAAATTATCAATGAAGATCATATGTTCTCATCAGCTCCAGAGATCAAAGCGCAGAATTTGTCCTTTTCATATGAGCCTCAATCAAGGTTGATTCTTTCTGATTTCAACTTTATTTTTCCTGCCGGCAGAATGACTGTAATTTCTGGTCCGACCGGAGCAGGGAAGAGTACTCTGATAAAACTGATGCTTGCATTGCTCAGACCGGTTTCTGGGTCAATAATGATAGATGACATGCCAATATCTCCTGATACAAGATGTAATTTCATGTACGTTCCCCAGGGTAATACCCTGATGTCTGGTACTATAAGGGAGAATCTCATGCTGTCAAATCCCGCAGCAAAAGAGGATGAAATCATAAATGCGCTTAAGACTGCATGTGCAGAATTCGTTTTTGAAAAGGAAAAAGGTATTGAGACTTTCTGTAGTGAGGATGGGGCAGGACTCAGTGAAGGACAGGCACAGAGAATTGCCATTGCGAGAGCCTTACTTCACCCTGGAAATGTTCTGATACTTGATGAGTCAACATCATCTCTGGATTCAGAGACTGAAGGCAGGGTGCTCAATAATCTTCATAACGAGTATCACGGCCGAAAGACAATAATCTTTATAAGCCATCGTCCGGCAGTCTATGAATATGCTGACGCAACGCTTGAACTTTTATAGTGTTGCCCCACTTAATATGTTTTTGGTACTTTTTTACATACCAAAAGTGCTTCTAAGGCATCATATTTTGAAACTATTATTTTTCGAATGTGTCCAATGTGTCATATGTCCCAGAATTCCTACCATCAGTGCTCAATTCAGAACTATTGTAATTGACTATGGAACAATACATATGAGGGACTATATTGACCTACCTGTTGTCGGAAGTGTCTTTGTATTGCTGTCGGAGATTTTGAAGTTCAATATGCATTTTTTTCTGGACTTCACTGTATTTTGGATTACCATATAGATTGGTAAGTTCATCAGGATCTTTTTTCAAATCAAAAAGTTCCCAGCAATCTATGCCATCATCATAAAAATGAGCCAGTTTATATCGATCGCCTCTTATTCCGTAATGCTTATGAACGTTGTGTTCGTCAGGGAATTCATAGTAATGGTAATAAATATTTTTCCTCCATCCATCTGGAACTTTTCCAGTCTCTATTTCAGATGCGAATGATACACCCTGAATGTCTGATGGTATATCTACATTGCATAAATCCAGCATTGTAGGTGCAAAGTCAAGATTCTGAACCATGAGACTGCTTGACTTGTTCCTTTTTGCCTTTTCATAGCAATCAGGGAGTCTGATGATAAGTGGGGTACGTAAAGATTCCTCGTAGATGAAACGCTTGTCGAACCATCCATGTTCTCCCATATAGAAACCCTGGTCTGAAGCATATATGACAACAGTATTATGCAGCAGGTCGTTTTCCTTCAGATAATCGTATAGTCTTCCTACATTATCGTCGAGCGATGCAACGGATTTAAGGTAATCACGCATATACCTCTGGTATTTCCACATAGTCAGAGAATCGCCTTTCAGGTCGGCTTCTATGAATTTTTTTGTCATCGGTACATACAGACTGTCCCACATGGAACGCTGTTCCTTTGTCATTCTTTTAAGTTCACCACCGGTAATGGCGGATTTCAGCCTGGTGTCAAAACTTTCATCAACCATTTTAAGGTCATATGCCAGGTCAATGTCCCTTTCGATGCTCTGTTTTTGCTCAGATGCAGCTTGCCTTCCATTATAGTCATCAAAGAACGTTTCTGGAAGAGGGAATGATCTGTCTTCGTAATCGTACAGATGCTTTCGGTCACTCATCCATATCCTATGGACGGCCTTGTGGTGGACAAGAAGACAGAAAGGTTTGCTTCTGTCTCTTCGATTCAGGAAATCAATACTTTTATCCGTTATTATGTCAGTGACATATCCCTCAATCTGATATGTGCCCCTATCTTTATTGATGAAATGCGGGTTGTAGTATGACCCCTGTCCTGTCAGAATATCCCAATAATCAAAGCCCGTGGGCTCACTTACAAGGTGCCATTTACCGATAATTGCGGTCTGATATCCAGCCTTTTGCAAGAGTTTCGGGAATGTCTGCTGGCTTCCGTCGAATACTGATGAATTATTGATGAATCCATTGATATGACCGAACTTCCCGGTCAGAAGAGCTGCTCTGGATGGTCCGGAAAGTGAATTTGTAACAAAGCATTTGTCATATCTTACACCTTCCCTTGCAAGTCTGTCGAGTGATGGAGTCTCGTTGTATCTCCCGTCGTATGCACTGATTGTCTGATACGAGTGGTCGTCTGTCATAATATATATGACATTGATTCTCTGTCCCATTGAACTAAGGACAGCCAAGCCAAGACCTGCAGTCGGGATAATCTGTCTAACAATCCTTTGACTCATTTTCCTTGATCTCTACGGCATCAATATAACTGCCATTCTCTTCGTTCAGACTGATCGAACCGAACTTCTTTCTGAGTCTGTCGTTTCTGATGATTATATAATCAACAAGTTCGGATAGGCCGAAAAGAACGATAAGTGCTCCGAATGCTGCCGTTATGCTTCCAAGTACATATCCCGGATTAATGATTGCAAGTATGCAGAAAATAAATAATATCGATGGAACAAGATAATAGATATAGCTGATTTTGACACCATTACTCTTCAGCTGTGTCAATAGCATAATCTTTCCTAAGGCAAGTATCAGAACAATCACTGCAATGATTATTTCGCTGAGTGCAACCCAGAAAGCAGGGGATACAATGAACAAAAATCCTAGAATTGACATGAAGATAACGGAGAATGGTAAAAAGGACCATTTGTTATCAACATCTGAATTATCTTTCAAAAATTCTATAAATTTTATGATGGCTAAAACTATTAGCAATCCGCCAGAGATCATTAACAGGATATTGATGAGCTCATTCCTGAAATAAATAAGAAGGGAACCGAATATAATGGAAATTATTCCTGCTAATAGTGGGTTGTGACTGAATATTTTAGCTGTCATGGTTGTATGTTTTTTTGTTAGTAATGTTTTGCAAATCCAGATATATAGTGATTTCTAATAGTCGAAATTACTCCCTCCGATAAATTCCCTTATGATTGAAGTCTGAGGTATGTATTTCTGATCTATTTCTATAAAATATGTAAGGAACTTCAGCAGTCTTAGTGCGTCTGCATACTGGGGAGTGTTATGTGGAACGGCCCGTAGCAATGGCTCTGCAATCGGAGCAAGTACAGCCAGTTCATAAATTAGTGATGTGTTGACCATTTCATCGCATAACTCCTGATATGGGAATATATTCTTTTCTTCCCCTTCCCTTACACTTTGCCTGCCTTTCAATGTGTCATAGGCTGATCTGCCTCTGAAGTTGAAGTCGCGTACGATCCTTCTCAGCAGGCGGTTGTCTGTTGTATGAATGATATTGGCGCTGTCAATTGATAAAGCAGTAAGTGCAGATGCGTAAATCCTGAATATCTGTTTCTGATCAATATTATCCAGTATTTTAGGATTCAGTGCATGAATTCCTTCAATTACCAATATTGAATCGTCGTCCAAAGTTAATTTTTCTCCGTTGTATACCCGTTTCCCGGTTATGAAATCAAACTTTGGAACATCAATGGTTTCGCCTTTCAATAATGCCATGATATTTTCATTGAAAAGTTTTGTATCAACAGCTTCAAGACATTCAAAATCATAGTTCCCATTCTCGTCCTTCGGTGTCTGTTCCCTGCCTACGAAATAATCATCCATTGAAATAGGGATTGGTTTCAGTCCCATTACTTCAAGGTGAATGGATAATCTCATCGAGAATGTTGTTTTCCCACTGCTTGATGGCCCGGATACCAGTACGATTTTTGTCTTTTGCGTCTGGTTCCTTTCGTAGATTTTGTCGGCTATTCTTGAAAAGCGCTTTTCGTGAAGGGATTCTCCGACCATTACTATGTATTTGGAGTAATCCTCCAGAATGTATTTGTTAAGATCTCCCACGCATGCAACATTCAGACATTTTGTCCATTGCTTGTATTCCCTGAATACCTTATACAGTTTAGGTCTGTCGACATACTCTTCAAGAGTATTGATGTCTTCCTTCTTAGGCAATAGAAGCAGTATCCCCTGGTTGCAATGCCTAATATCGAAAACTTTGATGTAGCCGGTTGATGGCGCCATTGATCCATAATAGTAACTTTTGTATCCATCAAGGTCATATACAGTAAAGAAGAAAGAAGGTCTTGTCTCCAGTAAAGTTACCTTGTTCGTGAAATTAAGTTCTTTGTATTTCTCAATTAATTTTTCGGACTCAATTTTTTTACGGACTATAGGAATGTTGCTTTCAACCAGTTCCGTCATTCTTTCCTTTATCTTATTTGCAAATTCTTCGCAATTGAGTGATGGATCATCCATTTCGAAGAAGATTCCCTCCCCGACTGAATGCAATGCTCTCAATGCAACTTCTCCTGTCAACTCAAAAATAGCTTTCTCCATGATAATCTGGGCTGTTCTTGAGTATATTCTTCTTCCCTCTATCGAATCAAATTGTATGAATCTAATTGACTTTGATGTGTATATCCTATGCTGAAGTCCTTTTGGACAATTGTTCACATATGCAGCTAAATATAAATCCTTGTCTTTCAGTGTAGAAGCCTGAAGAATCGATTTTAATGAAGTGCCTTCTGAAAATGAATGGGTGGAATTGTCATTTTCAATTCTGATTGTAATCAAGTAGTCTTCCATAATTTACTCCATGGGATAGTCTAGTGAAAAATGTAGTCCAACACTTTCATGCAGTTGAAGGGCTTGCTTGATAACAAGGTATCCGACTTCAATCATATTGCGAAGCTCGCATAACTGCTGTGATGGAGTAGATTTCTTGTATAGATGTTCAGTCTCTTCGTAGAGAAGCGATAGTCTATGAAGAGCTCTTTCCAGTCTCTTGTTGGAACGGACAATACCTACGTAATAGCTCATTATCTGCTGCATTTCCTTTGCGCTCTGGGTAATAAGTATCATTTCTTCTGGATCAGTTGTGCCATTCATGTCCCAATCTGGAATCTTTTCCTCGTACTTTATTGAGTCAATACTATCTATTGCATGATTTGCAGCTTGGTCAGCATAAACAATAGCTTCAATCAGTGAATTTGAAGCAAGTCTGTTTGCACCATGCAGTCCGGTTGAAGATGTTTCTCCGAGTGCATATAGTCTTGAAATGGAAGTTTCCCCATTCGTGTCAACCTGGACACCTCCGCAGCAATAATGAGCTGCAGGTACAACCGGAATGTAATCTTTGGTGATGTCAATTCCAAGTGTCAAGCATTTTTCATATATATTAGGGAAATGTTCGATAATACTCTTATGGTCTTTATGAGTGACATCCAGCCACAAATGGTCATCACCTGAAAGTTTCAACTCATTGTCCATACTTCTTGCAGTAATGTCTCTTGGTGCCAATGACCCAAGTGGATGGTATTTATGCATGAATTCATCACCATTCATCTTTCTCAGTATAGCCCCGAATCCGCGCATTGCTTCTGTAATAAGGAATGACGGACGTTCCCCAGGATTGTATAATGAAGTAGGATGGAACTGTATATATTCCATATCCCTGATTTTAGCCTTGGCTCTATGCGCCATTGCAATACCATCTCCGGTAGCAACGATAGGGTTCGTTGTAATATGATATATGTTACCGACTCCACCGGTGCAGAGGACCGTAATTTTTGATAGTAAAGTGTAGACTTCTCCTGTCTTGGTGTTGAGAACATATGCTCCATAACACTCGGTTCCAGGAATAGATCTTTTTACAAGTTTTCCTAGGTGGTGCTGCGTCAAAAGATCTATGGCAAAGTGTCTTTCAAGTACTGTAATATTAGGGTGCTGACGGACCTTTTCAGCCAGTCTGTTCTCTATTTCAAGCCCCGTCAAGTCTTTGTGGTGAAGTATTCTATGCTGTGAGTGACCGCCTTCCCTTGCTAACTCATAGTGAACCCCATCAGCCTGTTTGTCAAAATCGACACCCCATTCAATCAATTGCTTTATCTGGCTTGGCGCTTTCCTTACTATTAACTCTACGACATCCCTGTCGCTTCTGTATGAACCGCATACCATGGTGTCTTCAATATGCTGTTCAATTGTGTCCGGTGAGTATGTAACGCTCGCTATCCCGCCTTGCGCTTTTGATGTATTTGTTGTTGTTAAATCGCTCTTTGTAATGAGTGTTACTTTTCCCTTGTCTGCAACCTTAAGTGCAAAACTAAGCCCTGCAATACCGCTACCTATTACTAAAAAGTCTGTTCTAACTGTCATTTCTGCTAAACTTTATATATGCAAAGTTAATAATAAATACGATGATATATACATGTATAAAATTGTATCTTTTAAAGAATTATTATTAATTTTATTGTCATATTTCGAGATGTATATTTTTTATAAAATCAACTATAATGAAAATGAATAGAAAATTAATTGTTGCAGCGTCAATAGCTGTTTTGTCTCTTTTAATGATTATTACGGTGGGCTGTAATAAACAGACAAACCCATGGGTAAAGAGTGAGTCTAATCCCGTTCTTGGAGGTCCAGAACTGGGTACATGCTTTGATGTAAACATTATCCAGAATGGAAATGCTAAATTCAACATGTATTTTTCATGGCGTCCAAAGAAATCCATTGCGATTTCAAGAAGTGATGATGGTATTCACTGGTCTTATCCAGAAATTATCCTTAGGGAAGATTCAACAAGCGGATGGGAAGATATAATAAACAGGTCAACTACTGTCTTCTGTAAGGGAAAATATCATATGTGGTATACCGGTCAGGTTATGAGTACTCACCGCAGTTGTATTGGGTATGCAGTGTCAGATGATGGTGTAAATTTTTCGAGAGTTCAGAAGGATCCTGTTATGACACCTGCAGGAGGCTTCGAAGGAACTTCAATCATGTGCCCATATGTAGAATGGGATGAACAGAGGGATATCTTTAGAATGTGGTATTCTGCAGGAGAACAGTATGAACCTAATGTTCTCTGCTACGCTGAATCAAAGGATGGAATTAACTGGGATAGGTATGAAAACAACCCTATATTTGCACATGGTGAAGGCGATGTCTGGGATAAGGACAGAGTCGGCGGATGTGAGGTAAAACATCTTAAAGATGGAAAATATGTCCTATTCTATATAGGTTATTCAGATATAAATACAGCCAGAATAGGTGCTGCAATTTCTTCAGATGGCATTTCAGGGTGGAAACGTCTGAAGGCGAATCCTCTTATCCAACCAGATGCCGGATGCTGGGACGGCGATGCCTGCTATAAGCCTTCTGCTTACTATGATGAGGATAGTGACAAGTGGATGATATGGTATAATGGTAGACTGGGTTCAAATGAGTATATTGGTCTTGCAACTCATGATGGATATTATTTGGGAGAAGTAGAAGAGTGATGAAAAATATTAATTGGTTTTCAGGACTTTGTTCCATATTTCTTGTATTATGTTCATGTTCTTCTCCTCTGCCCTCGGAAGAGAAGATTGATGATTATGTTTCCTATTTCAATTCAGTAGACACTGAATATTATTCTCAGGCGATTCCAAATGAAAAGGCTGCGGAATTTTTGAAAAATAACATTCCTCTTTTCGATTGTCCTGACAAGGAACTTGAAAAAACATATTATTTCCGTTGGTGGACTTTCAGAAAGCATATCCGCCAGACTCCGGAAGGTTATGTTATCACTGAGTTCCTTCCTGATGTCGGCTGGGCGAAAAAATACAACACGATAAATTGTGCTGTTCAACATCATTTCAATGAGGGGCGCTGGCTGAAGGATTCAGTTATAATGAATGATTGTGCAAATTTCTGGCTTTTCGGATCCGGAGAACCAGATCGCTATAGCCTTGCAATGTCTGATGCCCTTTGGCAGTATTATCTTGTGAAAGGTAATGACAAACGACTTTTTGATGCATATCCTAGGTTGTGTTCTCTTTTCAATTTCTGGAAGAATAATTTCAGGGATTCAACAGGTCTTTACTGGAGAGTTGATGGTTGGGATGGAATGGAAATCTCAGTTGGAGGTAGTTTTAGCCAAGATGCATCTGGCTATAGACCTACTGTTAACAGTTATCAATATGCCGATGCAAAGATTCTTTCAAAGATTGCGGCTAAAATGAATCTGTCTGAAGAGTCTGATTCATGGAAGGCGGAAGCAGCATCAATAAAGAATATTGTGGACTCCGTACTCTGGGATCCTGAAAAGGAATTCTATAAAGTTCGCCCAAGAGGTATGACGGAACTTGTAAAATGTCGTGAACTTCTTGGCTATATTCCATGGATATATGATCTGCCTGACGAAGACAAGGGTAATTCTTGGAAACCTCTGTTTGATACCATGGGGTTTTGGGCTCCATTCGGACCTACTACTGCCGAAAGATCAGATCCTGGTTTTGCACTTTCATACGAAGGACATGATTGTCAGTGGAACGGACCAACATGGCCTTATTCAACGTCTCAGACTTTGACTGCTATGGCTTCATGCTATCAGCGTTTTGGCGAAAAGTTCTTTACAAGAAGTCAGTATTTTGATCTTCTTCAGGTGTACAGTCTCAGCCATAGAAAAGGTGGCGTATGCTGGATTGATGAAAATATCAATCCATTTACAGGTGACTGGATAGCAAGAACGAAACTTATTGCACAGAAATCACCAATCAAGGAAAGAGGCAAGGATTATAATCACTCTACTTTCTGTGATCTTGTCATCTCCGGTCTGGTTGGTGTCAGACCTCAGGAAGATGGAACAATTGTAATCAATCCAATGCTACCATCTGATAAGTGGAACTGGTTCTCCCTTACTGGAGTCAATTGTTCGGGGAAAGTCATAGATATAGTATATGATAAATATGGGTGGCATTATGATGGTGTTGATTCTGGCTTCAATGTTTTTGTAGATGGTCAGTTGATGTTCCATTCGGATAAAATTGAATCATGCAATATTCAATAATTGAAACGAAAGGCTACTTTTTTAATAGTCTGATATTTGAGAGTCAACTGAATACAGATGCTGATAACTGTATTGAAAACGCCAGAGGAGACTGGTTTATGTTATCTCAGACATTATTTATTTAACACTTTGTATTGATTCCATTTAAGAATTGTTGAAGAATAAACAAACAATAATAAATTATATTTCTATGAAACTGTCATGACATGTCGTT
>DCHP01000007.1:0-33628 GCA_002315675.1 Rikenellaceae bacterium UBA1749
GTCTCACGAAACGGGAAAGTTCTAAATAATGACTTTCAAATAGTCCGTAACATATTACTTGCCAAGAAAGAAATCTGTGATGGTTAACGTTTTGTCAGGATCTTCACCATGAGGATGGTGACCATAGCCACCTCTTTTTTTCACATAGATTGTTCCACCTGCAGCTTTGTAACGGCTTGCAAAGAATTCTGAGTTGATAGTCGGAGGAACTGTCTGATCCTGACCACCATAGAGAAGCAGGATAGGAATATTGTATTTGGCCAATTCTTCTGCCATATTAACAGGCATTCGTGAATCAATAAGCCAGTTCTCAGGAATACTGTCTGCCCATGGACCTATTGCATCAAGGGTGGATTGAGCAAAATCCTTGAAAACCAGAAGAGGGGCGTCCAGATAGATTCGATTGATATTTGAAGGATACTTTGTTGCATAGCGAATAGAGAAGAATCCTCCCCAGCTCATACCAACAAGATTAGCTTTTGGTGCCAGATGAAGGTCATTAACCAGGAAATTCTGATATTCAGCAAAAAGATCCAGAGACTGGTCATCCGCACGTTTATCGAATGCTTCCACTGTAACATGGTGATATCCCATAGATAGAAGGTCCAGAACACCGGTCCTGTCAACAAATGACTCTGCCCATTGCATAGTCCATGTCCATGGCCGACCTTCTGCAGGATCTACATTTGGTTCAACTATCCACGCCGTCCAGTTATGGAACTGAAATTTAATCCTATTGAAACCATACCAGTTATCCTCGGAAATAATTTTATATTTCGAAGCGATAACTTCCCTTAGAGCATTTGATTTCCGTTCAGCTAAGTCTGGCTGCGCTGGAATTTGTGTCTGACTTGCACATACCTGACCTGACAACAATAGTGAAAAAATCAATAAAAAAAACTGTTTCATCGCTAAAATATATTGATTAGTAACGATTCTGCACCTTTGTCCAATATCAACAATAGACATCTTTCTGGAATGTTTGCGTGATACATTGATGGTTGTTATTACCCAGGGTGCTGAATGAGTACATTGAATATTAATGATTGAACAAGTGGAGTATTTTATTTACCCTGTTGATAATTTGATTCGTATTCAGCCATTACAGAAAGAATATCGTCACGCATTGCTGTGAAAGCAGGCATATTTGCTTTAAGAATAGGCGTTGTAGGAATCATTGGAAGCTTTTCTGGATTTATATACTTACCATTCTGTTTAACCCTGAAATCAAGATGAGGACCTGTTGATGCCCCGGAACTTCCTACATAGCCAATTACCTGGCCACGTGATACCCTTGAGCCTGTCTGAACCGCAAATCTTGAAAGGTGAAGATAAGCACTTTCAAGTCCGTTTGAGTGTTTTATCCATACCGTACGTCCACCACCCTTTGTATCCCAGTACGCACGGGTAACACGTCCATCAGCAATGGACAATACTCTTGTACCAATTGGAGCGGCATAATCAACTCCATTATGCATTCTGCGATTGTGATGAATAGGATGTATCCTAACACCAAATTTTGATGTACGACGGGCATTGAATTCAAGAGGGGAACGAAGGAAACTCTTTCTCATATTTTCCCCCTTCTCATTCCAGAATTCATCATCACCCTGCTTGTATCTTACTGCAATATATTCTTTCTTGTTGTGGGTGAATTTGACTCCGAAAACTTTGCCGACACCGGCCCTTGTTGTATCAATATACATTTGCTGATACAAGACTTTGAAACTGTCACCCTTTTGAAGCATATGAAAGTTTATGGTATACTGGAATATATCGGCAAGGGCATAGGAAAGACCATCATCTGGAAGTGCATCCGAAAGTGTCGTTTCAATAACACCTTCAGTATAACACTCTTCCATTTGGATATCCTTCTTAGTTGTATTTACAGAAAGACTGTCGCCAAAGGAGAAGGTTACATATTCGCGTCTGTTCTTGTTATATACAAGATATGACAAAGCTGTAGTATCACCCTGATTTGCAAAGAAGGCAACAAATGTATTTCCTGCGCGCAAATCCTTAAGGTTGAATTTACCCTTGCATTTTTCAACAAGAGTATTTACTACTCCCATATCAATATCATAACGGCCGTTAAACAGTTTTGATAGCGTTTCACCGGGGGCAATGATATTTTCCTCATAGCAATAGTCTTCAAGTGAAATACCATACAATGTTCCTTTACTACCAAGTACAATATTCTCTATCCACCTGGTTTCATCCAGATCAGGAAGTCCCGAAGAGGAAACTTTTGAAGTCGTAGATGATGTTTTCTTCAGAAGAAGAAAAACAGATAAAGACAATAATACCAGTAATAGTACTGAAAGTATAATGATTAATATATTACGACGGGTAAAATTCATAAAACTAAGAAATTAAAGATTCAAAACCTTCACCATAGACTCCTGTAACTGTTTCAACCGAAACAAATGCGTTGGGATCTTCTTCCCTTACAATTTTTGAAATCATTGACTGCTCTGTCCTCCTGCAGATAACCAGAATTACTTTTGAATCGTTACCTGTATAACCACCCTGGGAATTGAGATAGGATAAACCTCTTCCTGCCTCTTTGATTATCCTGTCACCTATTTTTTTATAATTCTTGGAAAAAACAAGAATCTTGACTGATTGTTTTGAACCTGTAAGAAAAGTATCTATTGAATATGCAACAACAGCCATTGTTACAAAACCATAGACAATAGGACGGATTTCATGGAATACGAAATAGGAAGAGGAAACAATGATTGCATCACACATCATGACACCACGGCCAATAGGAATCCTGAAATATTTATTAAGAATCATTGCAATGATATCAGTTCCTCCACTACTTCCGCCCTGGGAAAAACAGATTGCAACACCAAGACCTGAGCAGACACCTCCCAATATGGCAAGTATCAGTTTGTCAGAATTGACATCCATTCCTAAAATATCCTTAGGGACATATATCTGCATCAAACTTAGGCACAGCGAAATGAAAAGTATGGCAAAGACAGTTTTCGCCCCGAATTTCGGACCTATTGTAATAACTCCAAGTATTATCAAAATCAGATTTATAATAAAATAATAGACACCTACCGGAATCGCATCACTGATACCATAATAGCAAAGAGTGGATATACCCCCTGCACCACCGCCGACAATTCCCGAATTTACCAACATGGTTGTAAACCCAAATGAATAAACGATAAGACCAAGTGCCATTATCAGGTAGGTCTTAATTTCACCAAGCAAATTAAATTTACCCTTCATTTATCAACAGCTTATTAATATATCTCAGATATTCAGTGCAACAACTTCTGACATTTCAACACTTCAAAAGATGAAATTTCTGTTAGAATGGTCCAAACACCAGGAAGCAATATATTTACTATTAAGTAATGAATCAACTTGAATAAGTAACTTTTGTTGTTTTTGCCATTTACGCATACCATTTGTAATGGTGGGAACTCTCAATTCTGGAACAATTTCAAGTGGATTCAGGAATAAATAAAGTACCGGTTATTAGTAAACAATGTTTATTATCTTTCCAGGGACAATTATCAGTTTCTTGATCTGTTTTCCATCAGTGTATTTAATTGTCTGCTCGTCAGCAAGAATTGCTTTCTCAATATTTTCACGTGATTCATCCAGTGAGAATGATCTCTTGAATCTCATTTTACCATTAACTGACACAGGATAGTCAAAAGAGCTTTCCACCAAAAAGGACTCGTTACACTCAGGATATGCCGCATCTACTGCCAGTCCCTCAAATCCAAGTTCTTTCCATAGTTCTGAAGTTATATGAGGAGCGAATGGTTGAAGCAATGATATCAGTGATTTGAAAATTTCCCTTGAAGTAGCCTTCTGGTCAGACAGTTCATTCAGACAAATCATGAATGCACTTACAGATGTATTGAATGAGAAGTTAACTATATCTTCATTAACTTTCTTTATACATTTATGAAGTGATTTCAAATTATCCTTAGTAGGTTCAACATTTTCGGATGACAAAGCCATTCTCCAGAATTTCTTCAGGAACTTATTGACGCCTTCAATACCTTTTGTATCCCATGGTTTACTCATCTGAATAGGACCCAGGAACATTTCATATACACGGAGAGTGTCTGCGCCATATCTTTCAACAATTGAATCTGGATTAACTACATTGTACATGGATTTGGACATTTTTTCCACAGCTGAACCGCAGATGTATTTTCCATCTTCAAGTATGAATTCGGCATCATTGAAATCAGGTCTCCATTTTTTGAACGCATCTGTATCCAATATATCACCATCCACGATATTGACATCTACATGGATTTCCTGTGTTTCATACTGATCCTTAAGATTCAGTGAGACATACTTGTTGGTTCCAATGACCCTATATACAAATTTGGACTGTCCCTGAATCATACCCTGGTTGATTAACTTCTTGAAAGGTTCATCTTCACATACATATCCAAGGTCATACAGGAATTTGTTCCAGAAACGGGAATAAATAAGATGGCCTGTAGCATGTTCAATACCACCGACATAAAGGTCTACATTTCTCCAATAACCATTAGCCTCCGGGCTTACAAGTGCATCCTGATTATGAGGATCCATGTAACGCAGATAATATGCGGATGAACCTGCAAAACCTGGCATAGTAGATGTTTCATATCTCCAGCCTTCCACATTTGCAAGCGGTGGACGTCCATCATTTGATGGTTTGAAACTGGTTACCTGAGGCAGCTGAAGTGGCAGCTGTGAAAAAGGAACAAGTTTTGGAATATCATTTTCGTAATAGACTGGGAATGGTTCACCCCAATATCTTTGGCGTGAAAAAATCGCATCACGTAGACGATAGTTGATCTTCCTGCAACCGATGTTCATTTCTTCCAGTCTGTCAAACATTTTTCTGATGGCATCCTTTACTTCATATCCTGTCAGAAAATCTGAATTAATAAGTTTACCTTCCTTTGCATCATAACTGCTTTCTGTTACATCGCATTCTATAATTGGAATTATTGGAAGATTAAAATGTTTTGCAAAGGCATAATCTCTTGAATCATGAGCAGGTACAGCCATAATGGCACCTGTTCCATAGCCAATGAGGACATAGTCACTGATATAGATTGGAATACGTTTCCCGTTGAATGGATTAACAGCATATGACCCTGTGAAACATCCACTGACAGTTTTGGTTTCTGCCAGACGTTCCCTCTCACTTCTTCTCAATGTTTTATCAATATAGTCCTTGACAGCATTTTCATTATCTTTTGTTGTCAATTCTGCTACCATAGGATGTTCTGGAGCAAGAACCATGAATGTAACGCCAAATATAGTATCGCAACGTGTAGTGAATATCTCAAGAGGTTTGTCATTTCCTTCAATATTAAAATAAATGGTTGCACCTTCTGATTTTCCGATCCAGTTTCTCTGAATCTCCTTCAAAGAATCACTCCAGTCAAGAGAGTTCAAGCCATTTTCAAGACGTTCAGCATATGCAGATACCCTAAGAAGCCATTGTTTCATTGGTTTTTGCTGGACAGGAAAACCTCCGCGGACAGATAGACCGTCCTTCACTTCATCGTTTGCAAGGACAGTACCAAGTCCTTCACACCAGTTAACCATAGTAACAGCCTGGTAAGCAAGTCTGTAATCCTTTTCCAGAATATCTTCCTTTTCTTTTTCAGAAAGGGAGTTCCATGAGAATGTATTGTCTGCTTCAAATTGTTTAACCAGTTCTGAAATAGGTTTAGCCTTCTGCTCATTGAAATCATAGTAACTATTGAACATCATCTCAAACGCCCACTGAGTCCATTTATAATAGTCAGGTGAACATGTGCGAACTTCACGGGACCAATCAAAACAGAAACCGAGTTTATCAAGCTGGCTACGATAACGATTGATGTTGTCCTCCGTTGTCTTGGCAGGATGCTGCCCTGTCTGAATTGCATACTGTTCTGCAGGCAGACCGAAAGCATCATACCCCATTGGATGAAGCACATTGAAACCTTTCTGACGTTTATATCTACTATATATGTCTGAAGCGATATACCCAAGAGGGTGACCTACATGAAGTCCGGCTCCTGATGGATAAGGAAACATATCAAGCACATAGTACTTTGGACGTGAATTATCTGTTGAAACCTTATATGTTTCATTCTCAGCCCAATATTTCTGCCACTGAGCCTCTATCGCAGTAAAATCATATTCTCTCATTTTATTAATTTCTACTTGTATTCTGTTCTTTCAATATTCTTTTGTATTCAGTCTGGTTCAGCAATATTTCAATCGCCTTGTTAAGTTCATCATCATCAAGAAGTCCATATTTGATTGCACCTTCAGCATACCACCAGCGGCGTATGATTTCTTCGGCAATTAATGGTTTTATTTCTTCCTTATAGTTTTTGAGCCCAGAGTCCTTGTCTTCACGTACTATTGAATATATTCTATCCAGTTCTGTTTTAAGAGTGTCACATTTTTTCTCAACTTCAAGGGATTTCCTAAGCTCATCAAGTTTCAACTCTGCAGGAGACTTGTATTCAATTGTCTTGTCTGCCATGAAATTTACAAATTCGTTGTAAATAGCATCTGTCATTTTAAATGTTTCTACCGGCTGGGCGGTATGTTTTGCAGCATATATATTAGCAAAATCATCTAGATAACCATAAGCTGAAAGAACAGCAGCGAACCTGGACATATAGGTAACCGGCATGACAATATCCGGATTGATACCACCGCCATCAAACACAGAGCGTCCTGCAGCTGTATGGAATTCCTTAATTAGACTATCGGGAACATGTTCAACAGAGCCATCATCCCTTCTATGAGTATAATCAATTGCCTGAATACATCTGCCTGATGGTGTATAATATTTGGATATGGTAATCTTGACAAGTGCACTGTCTGCTACAGGTCTTGTAACTTGAACCAGACCTTTACCATAACTTCTCTGACCAATTACTACAGCCCTGTCCAGATCCTGAAAAGCACCGGAAAGGATTTCACTGGCAGATGCAGATGCACTGTTTATCAATACTGCTATCGGTATTTCAGTATCAATAGGGTCATTTTGTGTAAAATACTTTCTGTAACCCTGAGGTGAACGACCTTTCATATCCACCACATCAGTATTCTTTGGCAGGAACATCCCTGCAATATTTACAGCAGAACTTACTATTCCACCACCATTTCCTCTTAAATCGATAATGATGGACTTAGCACCTTCTTCCTTCAGTTTGATTAATGCTTCCTTGACATCCTTGTCGCATTCATCAGTGAATTTATCAAGAGATATATACCCTATATCATTCTTAAGAAGAGCATAATACGAAACGGCAGGAACATAGATTTTTTCCCTTTTTATTTTAACGGATAGAACTTTTGTCGTATCCTTAATAGGTATATATTTTACATTTACATAGGTATCAGGATCACCCTTAAGCAAAGAACTTACAAAATCCGCTTTCTTCCCTTTGACATTCACGCCATCTATTTCATAGAGACGGTCTCCGGCCTTAAGACCGGCATTGGCTGATGGTGTTCCCTTGTATGGCTCCGCTATTTCTATCCATTGATCTTTCTTTCTGATTAGTGCTCCTACCCCGCCATATTTTCCGGTTGTCATAAAATCAAATTCAGCAAGTCCGCTTTGATCTATGAATTCAGTATATGGATCAAGTTTGGAAAGCATAGAATGGATCGCATCCTTTGTCATCTTATCTGAATCAACGGAATCAACATATACGGTATTGGCTACACGATATACATTAAGGAGAAGTTCCATATTTTCTGCAGCTTTAATATCGGCCCTGTCCTGTTTGCTATTCTGAGCACATGCTATCAAAGATGTTGAGATTAAAATAGTAGCTATTAACGATTTTCTCATAACTAATTATTATTTTCTTTAGATATCAGATAAGTATCAAATCTGAATACCATTTTTACTACTTCCTTTCTAGGTCCTGCAATGACTGAATTTCCATTTTCGTCCGTATATACATAGACCCTGTCCTCAAATTGGAGAAGGATTTTCTTTAAGATATTACCAGCCCTATACTCGATTGAGTTGAGGTCTGTGTTTACCCTTTTCAGTCCGCTTCTAAGGGCAATATTGTCAAGAGCCTCAATATGTTCAGTAGCAGTTGCATTCAAGTTTCTTCTACAATACCCGTAGAATGGATATACAAGAGAAAAAACTAATGCAAAGCCCCAGAGGAATAATCCATTTTTTGTAATGAACAGGTCAACAAAAGTCATTTCTGTCTGATTGAAAGCCATCATCAATATGAGGATAATAAAAATCCAGCAAATGAAATAGATAAAACTCTTGATAAACCTGATAAAGAAACGTTCTGTTTTCATAAATATACCTTAATACAATAATCTACAAAGTTATAAAAAAAACGCACTCGAAAGAATACTTTCAAGTGCGTTTTATCTATTATTTAACAATATTTCCTACAAGAAAATATTGCGCTATTTACACTGAGGAAATGCTGAAATTCTAAGTCTTGCAGCACCCATAGGAATCAGTTCTATATCATCCACCTTGTCACTTCTTGGGTCATCATCAAATGGAAGCATTCCGCAAAGATTGTATTCATCAATTGTCCATGATGGCACTATCCTACCCTTTGCTGTAAAAAGAAGAGGGATGTTTTCCTGAGTGAATGGATTGACACCTTCCTGCAATTTATTCTTTGACTTAAGAGAAACCGTTGATGGGTTGATTGAATAATTCCATGGGGAACCGGCTGTGATATTGTAGACAGGCCATTTATCCTCATCCATGGTCATAACCCTGCTTGAACTGGAAATGACACTTACTTTTGAAATACAGAACTTCTCAGTATTCTCCTTGATTTTAAGAGAAAGGGTAAGAGGACCATAATCAATACTCACACTATTCCTATTAGCCTGCCATACTCTGTTTGAGATGTGCATTGGAAAATTTGCAACCAGTTTATCACCGTTTTTCCATGTTCTTGAAATCTTCATATATTTCCCGGCCTGAGCGTTAATACTGTTTCCATTGATTGATACAGTTGCCCCTTTTGTCCAAGCAGGGATTCTGATATAGAATGGGAAAGTAGCATCACTATCCTCCATAGAGAATTCATATGTAATAGTTTCATCAAAAGGATAGTCTGTTGTTATATTAACACCTATCTTCTTTGAATCAGCAACAAGAATATTTGCTGAACAGCTGTTGAAAATAACAGAAGCAATACCATCATCGGGTGTTGCATATAGAAGATGATTGTTGTAATATGGCCAAGCAAATCCATGATTATGATGACAGCAACGACCAAAAACTGGACTGATACAATAGAAAGGACCAGCATTCTGGATTCCAGGACTATGATTCAACGTATCTGATGTTACCATATTAGGTGCAGTAAAGTATCTGAGCTCCTTAAAATCCTCAGAAAAAGAGCATGGGTATGTATTGAATAGTACATCTTCAATATTTTCGGCCCAATATGGATCCGAACAGAATGTAAGCATCATCTCATCAGAGCATGCCTGTTCTGCCATACCACAGACTTCAACGGCCTGTCTTGGATCAATTGATCCAAGTCTGGCATTTTCATCAGCTCCGAACATTCCACCTGGCACCTGTCCGCTGATCTGACGTATAAACCTTTGAACATTATAACTTGCACGAAGCATTGAGGAATCCTTTGTGACCATAAAGTATGTTGCAGGTTCACGGAAACACTGGGCAATGTTTACATTATGCCAGTTTGGAAGAGTATTGGGTTTTGTCCAGTTGGCAGTATTTCTATGGATTTTGTGAGCAAGTTCCAGAAGTTCTGGATTCTGAGTTCTGCTATATAACCAAATGACAGACCATAGATTATCACCTGCTCTTGAGTTGCCCCAATAATCTTCAAGAAGCAATTCGTCAGGAATGGACGCAAGGAATCTGCAGTAATTTGTCATAAAACCGATAACTCTTTCATCAGAAGAATATTCATAATAGCTCTGAAGAATCCAAAGTGCCAACATGTTGGGCCATATATCAAGTTTCGCATTAGGATCTGTAGAAAGTGAAATAGGACCGAAATTTCCATTTTCTTTCTGACTATTTAAAATAGCTTCAATCCAGAACTTTGATTCTGAAATCATATCCTTATCATCAAGACAATATGCAAGTTCTGAGTATCCTTTTATCCAATAAGGAACTTCTTCCCAGCCATGCTTGCCATTTTCAGGATTCAGCCACGCATTACCTTCCTTGTCAAGCCATGGACTGACTTCAGCAAGACGACCATTAAGACCATCCTTCTGCAATTCCAGCATTGTCCTAAGCCAGCCGGCAGGTTTGATAGTACCGGATGGAAGAGATATGAGGGATTGAGGCTGCATAGGAGATGGAGTACTAACATAATTTTGATTATGTCCTTCAGTAGGAATTCTATCCAGGAAAGCTACATCCGAATTACTTCCGCAGGAAATAAGTCCAGCGCAGAGAGTCAAAAGCAATAATGTTTTTTTCATAAAATTATATGGATTTAATAATAAGAATCACAAATTTTCCTTTACAAAGATAACTTAAAGGGCTATATTGTTGAAAAAATTTTGAAAAAACATTAAAAAAGTGAAATAATAGCGTTTCATTCAATAAAAAAAATTTGTTCAAAATATTTTTTTATTATATTTGCATATACGTTTAATATTAAATCGATAAAAAAATGAAAGAACTAGTTGAAAAAATCAATGCACTTTGCGCAGCATTCGCAATTGATTCACAGAAAAATGTAGAAGGTAACAAGGCTGCTGGTGCACGTGCACGCAAAACATCTCTTGAAATTGAAAAAGCTCTTAAAGAATATCGTAAAGCTTCTGTTGCAGCTAACAAATAGTCAGCCAACACAAATTTCAAAAAACAGTATAACGACTGCTGGCTTCCCAGCAGTCGTTTGTTTTTGTTGTACAATAGAATTGGAGCTAAAAAAAGTCCCCGGAAGCTTTCATAAAAAACTGATAACTTCCGGGGATTTGAAACAACAACTAGTTGAAGAATGATCTCATTCTATCAAAAATATTTGTCTTTTGAAGTTTAGACTTGAAGTTAGGAGATTCCCTAAGTGATTCAAGAACAGATTTTTCAGAACTTGAAATTTTCTCCGGGATAAACACATCAACTACAACAAGCAGATCTCCTGTACCATATCTATTTACATCAGGAATACCCTTGTTTCTTAACCTTAGAACCGTGCCAGGGTTTGTACCTGGGGCAATCTTGATTCTTGCTGCACCATCAACAGTCGGGATATCCACTGAAGTTCCAAGTATTGCATCTGTAACAGACAATGACAGATTATATATCAGATCATTACCAACCCTTTCAAGCTGTGGATGTGGAATTTCTTCAATAAGAACAAGCAGGTCTCCACACGGGCCACCATTTCTTCCGGCATTGCCCTTTCCTGATACAGATAGCTGCATACCCTCTGAAACTCCTGCAGGAATCTTGACTTCAACAATCTGTTCTCCGGAAGAGACACCTGTACCATGACAATTAGTGCATGGATTCTTGACTATCTTGCCACGTCCTCCACATGTCGGACAAGCGGAGCGCATCTGCTGCTGACCGAAAAAAGTATTGACAATTCTTGTTGTATAGCCTGTGCCATTACATGCAGAACAGGTTACAATTGACGCAGAGTCCTTTGCTCCTGTTCCATTACATGTGGAACAGGTAACCTGTTTGGATATCTTCAGTTTCTTTGTCGTGCCTTTTGCTATATCCTCAAGGGTCAGTTTAACCTTGACTCTAATATCAGATCCTCTGGAATTTGTTGAAGCCCCACGTCGGCTACTACCACCGAAACCACCGAAACCGCCGAAGATGTCACCAAACCGTTCAAAAATATCATCCATACTGCCGAAGCCGCCAAAGCCACCACCGAAGCCGCCGGCACCGGGTCCATTAAGTCCTTCATGACCGAACTGATCATAGCGAGAGCGCTTTTCGGGATTTGAAAGGACATCATAAGCTTCAGCCGCCTCCTTGAATTTTTCCTCGGCTTCCTTATCACCAGGATTCTTATCAGGGTGATACTTGATTGCCGCCTTTCTGTATGCTTTTTTTATTTCATCCTGAGAAGCACCTTTATCGACATCCAGGACTTCATAATAATCTCGTTTTTCCATATCGTGCAATTATGTCAAGAATATTACTCACCAACTACAACTTCCGCATGACGAATAACTTTTTCGCCAATACGGTAACCATTCTTAACAACATCAATAATTTTACCCTTCTTTTCCTCTTCTTCAACCGGAAACTTCGCAATAGCATTATGAAGTTCAACATCCAGTTCAAGCCCGAGTGCATCTATCTTTTCGACTGAAAGAGATTTCAAAGAATCCATCATTTTCTTCAGAATCAGATTAACTCCTTCTTTCAGCGTTTCATCCTTGATATTGGCAACAGCTCTTTCAAGATCATCAACTACAGGCAAAACAGCAAGGACGGCTTTTTCACTTCCACCTGTTACCAAATCCATTTTTTCCTTCAGAGTTCTTTTCCTGTAATTGTCAAATTCTGCTGACAAACGGGCATATTTATCCTGACAGTCCGCCAATTGTCTGGTCAATTTGTCACACAAATCTTCCTCATTCTGTTCGGACTCTTCTGATTTTGTTTCTTCTTCCTGTTGCTTTTCGGTTTCTGCATTCTGTTGTTCTACAGCAACATTTTCTGTTTCAGCAGCCTCTTTCTGAGGTTCTGCAACTACTTTTTCTTTTTTCTTGCTCATGATAATTCATCTTTCTGCAGGTAATATAAGCAAATTACATACCAAAGATTGATTTTAATATTTTAATCTGATTTTCTGAATTCCACTTACCTTCAATTATTGAATAACATTTCTCTCTGACATAATCCCTGTTTTCAATTGTATATGAAATAATATCAGTCGCAACAGACCGCAGTGACTGCGGATTATCCTTTTCAAAGAAAAGATTCCTCCCTATACTATCTGAGAGCTGAGACACTGCCTCAAATTCAGGCATCTGAAGATTGAAGTCGTTATGTGTTATTGCTGCTGTACCATATGTCATAGCATGGATTGCTGAAAGCCCTATATTTCCGGGACTTACAAGGAGCACACTATTGTATATGAGCTGTGCATTCATGGATTCATCATAGCATTCCCCATAGAACCACACCTTATCTTCAAGAGAAAGTTCAGATACTAAATTTTCCAGATTTTCACGTTGCGGCCCATCCCCAACTACAATAACATTGCATTCAATGTTTTTCAGAGCATAAAGCATAATGTCAATCTTTTTTGAAGATGTCAACCTTCCCATAAAAAGAACATATGGCTTATCATTTCCAAAATAATTGCGGACAAAGCTCGAATCTCCTATCTTTCCCCTCAAAACTTTCTGATTCTGATAATCAAGTGAGTTATATAATACATGGATTTTTGTCTTATCAATTCCTTCCTTCAAAGCAATTGCGGCACCTCTTTCATTGTAGAAAAGAAGACCGGAAGAGAGACGCATATAGAGTATATTTACAAACTTTGACCACCCAGACTCATTCCCTCTTAATCCGTGTGTCCACAGCCATACATTCCTGCCCAGAAGTCTTGCTATTATCAATATTACCCAATTACTCTTAATACCTGGATTACCTGTCAGAATATAATATTTATAATTGCGTGTGAAAATAGCTGAATTCACCGCCCCCTTCTGCCACACAAGCTTATCACCCTTGAACACATTTTCCAGCGTCTTTCTATAACCATTAAGCACCTTTGGAGAAAGAAGATGTATATTTTCATTTGAGCAGTCACCGAAATAGAAGTCAATATCAAGCGAACTATCCATCAACTGGAAAACTGACTTTCTATAAAGTGGACAAATATTGAAAATTGCACAGATTTTCTTCATGAAAAATGCATTAAGGGGTTATATTCCGTTTGTACAAATGCAAAGATACTACTTCTGGGCAACAAAACCATATATTACTGTTTCTGTAAATTTTCATGCACAATTTCCTATGATACTCATTTCACTATTATTGGATGGCGTCAGAAAAGAAAGTTCAATTGTAACTATTCAGCAAGGCAAAAAATAATGGTAACTATACAGCAGCTCAGGTAAAACACCTAAAACGGACATCCACCAAAGGGTGCTATTGTAGATAATAGATACAGCTACTGAATAGTTACGTTCAATTTTCATGGAACTGGCTTAAAAACGACAGTTTTTGTCTATATTTGTTACATGAGGATATTGATAATACATAACAGATATTCGCAACTCGGCGGAGAAGAGAAAGTTGTTGAGACTCAGGCAAGACTTCTCCGTGAGACCGGAAATGATGTTTATGAGTACATAAGGGACTATCACGAAATGGACAACTGGATATTCGGAAAAGTTCAGTCACTATTCTCATCACTCTATTCAAGAAAATCTATCAGTGAAATTAAGGAAATAATCAGATCATTTAATCCTGAAACAGCAATAGTCCATAATCTGTTCCCTATTATTTCTGCCGCCATAATAAAAGAGCTGAAAATAAATGGAATACCTGTAGCATTGACAGTTCACAACTACAGGCTGTTCTGTCCGACAGGACTTTTCTTCCGTAGAGGAAAAATATGCACTGAATGCGCAGAGAAAAATAAAAATCACAACCTGAGGGAATTCAATTGCCTTCTGAACAAATGCGAAGGGACACTTGCTGGTAGTTTCGGGTTTGCACTCAGAAGCTGGTGGAGTCGACAGAAAAAATATTTTGGTTATGTAGATTTATTCATGTCAGTATCGGAATTTCAGAAAAGGAATCTCATAAAATATGGAATTCGTGAAGACAGGATTATAGTTATCCCAAATTGCACCAGTCAGTTTGAAGTTCCTGGCACGACTATTCAATGTAAGAAAAACAAGCAGAATTACATTGCATTTGTAGGCAGGCTTAGTCCGGAAAAAGGCATTGATTTATTGTTTGAAATAGCCTCAAGACTTCCCCGTGTCCATTTCAAGGTGGCAGGTAAAAAAGCTAAAGGGCTAAAGTTGACCGAAATTCCGAATAACATCGAACTTCTTGGACATCTTCAGGGAGATAATCTACAGAATCTGTACATAAATGCCACAGCTCTATTATTTACAAGCAAGGTCTGGGAAGCCATGCCGCTTTCTCCATTGGAGGCCATGTCCCATGGAACTGCAGTTATTGCAAACAGGGTCTCTTCAATTCCAGAAATCATTGAAGACGGAGTTTCTGGAATGATTTTTGAAGGTGCAGAAGAAGGAGCAAACAAGATTCTGGAACTTATTGCAAATCCTGAACTTAGAGAAAGATTTGAAAATAATGGTATTGAAAGAATCAGGAATTATTATTCTGAAATCCAATACGCTTCTTCTGTAAATAAAGCATGTAAGCTGTTAACAGAACGGCAAAAATAACCGTTATCAAAGAGGCCTCGGCGCCAAATGAGCCACCAGTAATCAGATCTGGTCCTTCTATCCTGGCTATCAAAAGAGAGTCCCCAAAATCATTTCCCGAAACAGAGAAACCGAATACCTGCCCCTGGACAAAATTCCAGAGCCAATGAATCCCGATTGGCACCCACAAAGTTCCCGAGAATTTGAAGGCAACAGCCAGCATCACGCCCGCTTCTATGGCAATCGCAATGGAAGACCAGATAGTGGCATTTTCATTGAAAATATGCAAAAATCCAAATAGAAGCGCAGAGACTATCAGAGCAGACAACTGTCCCCATTTCCTGTCAAGAAGTCGGAAAATTATACCTCTAAAAACAACCTCTTCAGAACATGCGACAAGCAGATAAAACGAAAAAAGAGTAATAATCCTGTCTGAGTAATGCACGGAGATAATCTTATAGCATCCAAGAAGAAACAATGTAACTGAGACTAAGAGGAAGAGAACTATTCCTACTGCACCACCCAGCAATACATCTGGAAGCATACGTCTGAAGTCAAGGGATGATGTCCACTTCTTTTCAATGAGTCTAATTGACAATACGTACATCCCAACAATTAACACCGATAAAAGCAACGAAAAAGGTATCGTTACGTCCTCATTGGTTGATATTATATACTGGGCAAGAGAATACAATACCAGAAACAAAATTGTTCCTGATACTAAAAGCAATATTATTTTCCACCAGGAGGTAGTTCTATCTATAACCATATCAAAAATATTTGGAAAGCAAATCCTTCAAAAACTGAGGAGGTCTTACAGCTCTTTTTGTTGCAGGATTCATAAAGGCAAGTCTTACCTTTCCAGTAGTTATAGGTTGTTCCTCTAGTTTGTCACTTTCCGGATTTACATGTCGGTATATTTCGTAGTTGAATACCACTGTTGCTTCAGGCATTCTCTGAATCTGGGTTCTAATTTCCAGAAGATCATCATACAAAGCAGGACGCATATAATTGATTTCAGCCTTGAAAACAGGCATCTGATAGCCACTCTCTTCCAGCTTAAGATTTGAGAAGCCAAGACTGCGCATCATCTCTGTGCGCCCTATATCAAAGAGTTCAAGATAATGTGAATGATACAGGAATCCCATCCTGTCAACATCACCATATGGAACCCTGTATTTAGTTTTGTGTTCAATCACGTCATCAAAAGTATTAAATATAAATGATTGCTATTCGTAGCGGAGGGCTTCAACAGGGTCCAGTGAAGCAGCTTTCTTGGCGGGAAGGTATCCGGAAGCAATTCCTACCACGAGACAAATGACCACTCCCAGAATCATCCAGAGCCATGGTATAATAAAGCCTGCCTTGGTCAGAAAAGCCACGATATTTCCAATAAGTATACCGAGAATTATCCCTGCCACACCTCCAATCTGACTTATGACAATCGCTTCAAAAAGAAACTGCTGTCGGATATAGGATGGCTTTGCACCAAGAGCCTTCAATGTTCCTATTTCCCTTGTCCTTTCAGTCACAGAAACAAGCATAATGTTCATAAGTCCTACTGCAGCACCTAAAAGTGTTATGATACCGATAATGGTTGCTATTATTGAAATAAGGGACATATTTTCAAGCATCATCGCAACCATTGAGTCACTTCTTTCTATCTGGAAGTCATTCTGATCCGTAGATGAAAGACCACGTATTGACCGAAACAATCCCTCAGCTTCCGAAACTGCAACATTTATCATTTCTGGTTTTTCAGGTTTGACGGAGATACTCACATTTGCACGGGACAATGAAAAATTTGCACGTGCGGTCGTTATTGGAATAAAGACCTGTTGATCACGTCCCATTCCCATCCCCATACCGCTACCGGAAGATTTCAGTACTGCAATTACGGTGTATGCTCCCCCGTTGACTATAACGTTCTTCCCTATTGGATCTTCTTTGGGGAATAAAGTTGTGGAAACTCCGGAACCTATTATCACCGAAAATCTGGCACCTTCAATTTCAGTTTTGGAGAAATTTCGTCCCTTTTCAAGATTGAGCGTATTGTTGGCAAGAAAATTCTCATCCACCCCCATAACACGGATAGAAGGATTTGTCTTTACAGACTTGTACTTGATAATGGAACTGCCACCTGCGTTGACTGACAAAGAAACAGAAGATGGAATCTTGAATTGTTCCTTGAATTCCTTTGCATGCTTGTATGGAATATATGCGAAATTCTTGTTTCTTACATTCTTTCCTCCGACATTAACCCTCCACCTTGCAACAATCGAGAAGTTGTTGGTCCCAAAGGCAGAGAAAGAATCCGAGACGCTCTTCTGCAAAGCATCAATAGCAGTAAAGATACCGACCAAAGCCATGATTCCAAGAGCGATGATGCTCATGGTAAGGATAGTTCTGAGTTTATTACTCCTTAGTGATATCAGAGCCTGAATAAAGTTACTTATAAAAAAGCGATCTTTCATAACGGGCATAAAATTACTATTTTTGCAGTGAAAGACAAAACAACAATAACATGACACTAATTAAATCCATTTCAGGCATTAGAGGAACAATAGGAGGTGAAATTGGAGACAATCTGACTCCCAGCGACCTTGTGAAATTTACAGCTTCATTTGTTAAATTTCTGAAGAAAAAATCAAATTCAGACAAGGTAACCATTGTTGTCGGACGCGATGCAAGGGTATCCGGCAAAATGGTTGAGAATATAGTAATCGGGACATTGATGGGATGCGGTGCAGATGTTATCGAACTGGGTATGGCAACTACACCTACAACAGAGCTTGCCGTAACGCATTACAAAACTGATGGCGGCATCATTATTACAGCTTCACATAACCCAAAGCAGTGGAACGCACTTAAACTATTAGGGCCTCTTGGAGAATTCCTAAATGGTGAAGAAGGAGGAGAAGTTCTAAGATATGCAGCAAACGATGATTTTGATTTTTCAGATGTTGACAACCTTGGAAAAGTCATTGTAAGCAAGGATTTCAACGAAGAACACATTCAGATGGCTCTCAATCTGCCACTTGTCCAGAAAGAAAAAATTAAAGCAGCCAGGCTTAAGGTTGTTGTTGATGCAGTAAATTCAATCGGAGGCATTGTCATTCCCGAACTTCTTGAAAGACTGGGTGTTGAAGTAATAAAGCTGAACTGCAATCCAGACGGAAACTTTGCACACAACCCGGAACCTCTTAAAGAGAACCTCACAGAGATAGCCGCAAAGGTTGTGGAGGAAAAGGCAGATATGGGTATTGTCGTGGATCCGGATGTTGACAGACTTGCGTTTTTCAGGGAGGATGGTGAAATGTTCGGTGAAGAGTACACCCTCGTTGCCGTAGCAGACTATATCCTTAGCAAAAAAGCAGGAAATACCGTATCAAATCTGTCAAGTTCAAGAGCACTGAGAGATATAACAACGAAATACGGGACTCAATACAATGCAGCGGCTGTAGGCGAAGTAAATGTCGTTAAGAAAATGAAGGATACTGGTGCCATTATCGGAGGAGAAGGCAACGGAGGAGTAATCTACCCTGAATTGCATTACGGAAGAGACGCTCTTGTCGGTGTTGTACTGTTTTTGAGTTACTTCGTGGAAAAAGGACTGAAAATGAGCGCTTTGAGAGCAACTCTACCTGAATATACAATATACAAATCAAAGATTCAGCTGGACAAGTCCATGGATGTTGACAAAATCCTAAGTAACATCAAAACAAAATTCTCGAGCGAAAAGATTACAGACATCGATGGGGTAAAAATTGACTTCGAAGACGGATGGGTGCATCTAAGAAAAAGCAACACAGAGCCTATAATCAGAATATACGCAGAGGCGCACGATATTGGAAGGGCAACAGAACTTGCCGACATGATCCGAAAGTCCATATAGCCGAAACGACAAGATTCTCTGCAAAACCATAAAACTTGTATCTACACGTATAAATATCCATGATTTTTAGGGATAATTCCCTTTTGCAATTTGTCTATACATTATTAATTATAAAGCAATTGGTAAAATATATATAGACTATAACTAAAACACAGTTACAACTATAGAAACACTAATAAAGCTTACTATTTTCCCATGGCAAGGTGACAATCTGCGGATCAGGGGAGATTTTGCATTTATGAGCCCTTATCATATGATGCTTGCCAAGGGCTCCGGGAAGGCGTTCTATAATAAATCCTGAATCCCTTAACGCCTGCTTTACCGCACCTTTAGATGAATAGGTTGTAAGTATTGCCTGTGAGGACATTAGCTCATTGATTGTAGTGAACATACTACTTGTCCATAGCTGAGGCTGGGTATCTGGGGAGAAAGCATCCCAGTAGACTACGTCTATCAGCGGGACAACACTTTTGTCAATTTGAAGGACATCCCCTTCGATTTTGTGAATCATAAAATTATCCGTTATTCTGACATCACTACTCCATGGTGCGGCAAGAAGATCCCTGTAGTTTGGAGATGCGGAATATCCGAACTGCATCTGTTCATCAAATGACAACGGGTATTTTTCAATAGTATAATATTTTATAGAACAGGAAACAGGGACCATTTCCATTGTAAGAAGTGCGTTGAGCCCTGCGCCAAAGCCCATGTCAAAAACCACTATTTCATTATCTTCCGCTTTTTCATTCTGACCTGTAGGATTTGCGTATTTATGGGAGATAAAATAGAAAAGTGCATTTTCTATATAGACATATCTGGCCTCACCGATGGCACCCCGTTTGGAATGGTAGAGATCGCCAAGTATCTTATGATGAGCTGTCAATGAGCCGTCATCTGTAATAATGGTTTCAATCATAGTATATTCTTACTATTGTGCCCTTATGCTTGACAGGTTGTTGGTATTTTTTTTTATTATGTTATAACTGCTCTTTCTTTATGATTGCTGCGCTCTTTCCTTTTGACTTTGTTTTAATGAGCACACTTGAAAAAGTCCAAACACTGAGAAACGTCCAAATTTCAGAGACCTGTAATAGTGGTAAAAATGACAAAAGAGACTTTTTCAAGTAGACTCTTTAATACATACACTGATTAACGGCATAAATGAACTCTTCTTCAGAGGCGGCCTGCATGAACTGTCTTACCATTGCCCATCCTGAAGCACCTGCCTGTCTGACCAGGAAAAGGTTTGATGGGAATATTCCACCAATGGCGACAACAGGTTTTTCAACAGCTTCAACTATTTTCGCAAGTCCTCCGATTTCAAGGGGAGGTACCGGTGTACTTTTGGTAGGTGTTGCAAATACAGGTCCTGCTCCTATATAATCTACATCATACTTGTCGACCATCAAGGCTTCATCATATGTTTCTGCTGAAATACCGATTTTCATATCCCCGACTATTTTCCTTGCATCCTCCACTTTGATATCTGAAAGACCTATATGAAGATAGTCAGCATCACACAGAAAAGCGATGTCAGCCCTGTCGTTGATTACAAGTTTTGTTGATGTACCACGGGTAATATCACGCATCGCCCTGGCTGTTTCTAATAGTTTTCGCCCATCCATTGATTTATCGCGCAGCTGAAGCATTGGGACATTCATACGGACACAACATTCAGTAAACTTTTCGTAGCCTAATAGAGGGTTTGTGGCAACAATATATAATCCCTTTTCCATATCCTGGAGTGTATCTATCAAAAAAAAGGCCGACTTTATATGTCAGCCAAAATTAATTCCGTAAATTGAAAACTAGTCTTCAGATTCGTCTTCAGCAGTGTCTGCCAACTCATCGGCACCTTCCATATCTCCTGAATCTGAATCCTCACCCATATCATCATCGCGGTCAAGAGACTCCTCCGGGTTCTTGTCAATAACAACCTTGATTTTAACCAGATATGATGTATCTTCTGTTTCAAGAGGAACACAGCAGATAAACGTTCCATCCGGACGATCAATACGGATTAGGTTATTTTCGATATCATCCTTTTTAGGATAAGTTTCATTGAACAAAGCCTGTAGTTCTTCAGATAAGCGATCCTGAGAAGTAACTACCCGTTTTTTTTGCAGTCTTTTAGTACATGCAACCATAATATATTCTATTTAATGATGTTAGAGATAAAAAAGAAAGGGCAACGTTCCCTATTCGATTGCAATTATACACATTTTTTGCAATACACGAAAAAATAAACATTTTTTTTACATATCATTTTACCATACCTTTCCACTATAAATCCAACCTGATTTTTATTAAACTGGCCTATCAATGGAAGTTTTTATCTAAATTTGGTCAAAGAAGATATCATAAGACAATGTCCAGCGAAAGAGAAAGAATTCTTGAGCTCAGAAAAGAGCTTGAGTATCATAACAATAGATACTATGTGCTATCTAGTCCGATAATTGATGACCTGCAGTTTGATAGATTGATGCACGAACTGCAGGATCTGGAAGTAAAACATCCGGAAATGTACGACCCCAATTCACCGACTCAAAGAGTCGGCAAAGACAAAACTGAAGGGTTCGCACAGGTAAAGCACAGATGGTCCATGTATTCTCTTGCAAACACCTATTCGATAGAGGAAGTCACTGGTTTCATGGACAGAGTCTCAAAGGAGGAGAAGACTGACGATTATTGTCTTGAATTGAAATTCGATGGTCTTGCAATTTCTATTACTTACGAAAAAGGAATATTTGTCCGTGCTGTAACCCGTGGCGATGGGACAAAGGGAGATGATGTATCCTCCAACATTAGAACAATTATGAACATTCCTATGACCCTCAGGGGCGATGGAATTCCCGAGTTCATTGAAATACGCGGTGAAATCTACATGCCGTTCAGCAGTTTTGAAGCCCTGAACAAAGCCAGGGTGGATATCGGAGATGAGCCTTTCGCAAACCCAAGAAATGCAGCATCGGGATCATTGAAGCTCCAGAGTCCTGCGGAAGTTGCAAAAAGGGGCCTGCAGGCTGTCTTCTATGCATTTGCATCTGACGAGGAAATAGCCGACGGACATTATGAGACTCTTCAGAAATTCAAAAACTGGGGATTGCCTGTCTCTGAACACACAAGACTTTGTCATTCACTAAATGAGGTAGAATCCTTTCTCAGAAAATGGAATGAAGAGAGATTTTCACTTCCCTACCCTACAGATGGCGCAGTGATAAAGGTCAACAATATTGCACTGCAGCACAAAATGGGAATGACAGCAAAATCTCCAAGGTGGGCCGTAGCTTACAAATTCAAGGCTGAAAGCAGACTCACAAGACTGCTATCAATTGATTATCAGGTAGGACGTACAGGGGCCATTACCCCTGTTGCGAATCTCCATCCCATTGAACTATCAGGAACGATTGTTAAAAGGGCTTCGCTGCATAATGCAGATCAGATCCACTTGCTTGACATCAGAGTAGGAGACAATGTATGGGTGGAAAAAGGAGGGGAAATAATACCTAAGGTCACAGCAGTGGAACTGAAGGACCGTCCCGAGGAAAGTAAGCCTACAAAGTACATTGAATATTGCCCGATATGCGGAAGCAGACTTACAAGAGGGGAAAATGAGGCAAAGCATTATTGTCCTAACATATACGGATGTCCACCGCAGATAATCGGAAGGATTGTCCATTTTGTATCAAGAAAGGCAATGTACATTGACAGCCTTGGAGATGAAACAATTGAGCTATTCTACAACAAGGGACTTATCCAAAACATTGCAGATCTTTATTCGCTGAAGGTAACAGACATTGCAAAACTTGAAAGGCTCGGTGAAAAGTCAGCGGAAAATATAATCTCAGGAATCCACAAATCACTTGAAATTCCTTTTGAAAGGGTTCTGTTTGCCCTTGGAATCAGATATGTAGGCGAGAGTACCGCAAAGAAAATAGCAAATTCGATAAAGGACATTGACAGCCTGATATGTGCAGACAAGGAACGTCTTCTGGAAATAGAAGAAGTCGGCGAGCGGATAGCTCTTTCAATAATTGATTACTTCCACGACAGCAATAACCTTGCCATCGTGTCCAGATTGAAGGAATACGGAGTAAAGATGCAGATAGAGGAAACGGAAAAACTATCTTCAACACTTGAAGGCAAGAGGATAGTGATTACCGGAACTTTTGAAACAATAAGCCGGGAGGAACTCAGGATACTTATTGAAAAGCATGGAGGAATAAACCAGGCATCAGTTTCAAAGAATACTGATATTTTAGTGACCGGCAATAATGTCGGACCTGCAAAGATTCAGAACGCCAGAAATTTCGGGACTGAGGTTTTAAATGAGGAGGATTTTTTCAATTTCATTGGCAGTAATGATTTCATGGAGAACATATCATCAGGGAATGAAACCAAGAAGAAAAAAGATGAGCAGAAGCACGTCCAACTGGAGTTATTTTAAGTAAAAAAATTCTAACTTTGTTGCCATATTTTTCAAACAAAATGAATACGATATTAAATAAATTCCAAGGTGTGGGAGTTGCTCTTATAACTCCTTTTGACAAGAACAGAAAAATTGACAGTGAAGCTCTTAGAAGGCTTATTTACAATATTGAAGATGGAGGAGTTGACTACTTGCTGGCTTTAGGGACTACAGCTGAAACCGCAACAATGACAAAGGCTGAAAAAAATGAAGTTGTTTCATTGGTAAAACAGTATAACAAGAAGAGCATTCCTATAATGCTGGGAATGGGAGGCAATTGTACATCAGCACTGGTTGAGGAGATCAAATCAACCGATTTCAGCGGTATCGACGCTATTTTGTCAGTTACTCCATATTACAACAAGCCATCCCAAAGAGGTCTATTTGAACATTTCTCAGCAATAGCCGAAGCATCACCTGTTCCTGTTTTCCTTTACAATGTTCCAGGAAGAACAGGTGTCAATCTGAAACCTGAAACAGTAATTGAACTGGCAAAGAAATATAGAGGAAAAATTGTTGGCATCAAGGAAGCTAGCGGAATTGTAAGTCAGAGTGAAGAGATCGTGAAGGCACTTGGGAACGAAGACTTCTGCGTACTGTCCGGAGATGACAACAAGACACCGGAGCTAATGGCTGTTGGAGCAAGAGGAGTTATTTCCGTAAGTGTCAATGCATTCCCTCAAAAGGTGAAGACAATGGTTGATGCCATAATGCATGGTGACAAGAGCACTGCCAACAGAGTTTACAATCAATTGTATGAAACAACTGAACTTCTATTCAAAGAAGGAAACCCAACTGGAATAAAGGCTGCATTGTCCATTCTAGGGGTAATCGACAACAATCTAAGATTACCTCTTGTTCCTGCCTCTGAAAGTTTGTTTGAAGAGATACGAAACCAAATCCAGAAGGATAACCTATGTTAAGGAAAGAAATATATTTCTTTTGCCTTGTCTTCAGTTGTCTTGTCAATGCGTTTAACAGCAACGCTCAGGGAGTGGATTTCTCCAGAGTTGAATTTGAGGTCAATAATCCTTTGTCAAAATTCTACTACCCTTCCCTATACAGCAGATACGTTATGCTGGATACGACACTGACTGACAAAGAGTATTATTACCTGTACTACGGATTTCCAGCTCAGGATGATTATAAGCCACTACTTATAAATCCTCTTTCCGATTCATTGAGAACGGTTCTTGACAACAGAAGGAATCATTCGGCAGATGTATTCTTCACAGCCATAGACTATGCAAAAAAAATACTTCAGACAGAGCCTTTCAATCTACGTGAGATAAATGTGCTCATTTATGCATATGAGATGCTGGGAAACAGGGATGCCGCATTGAAGGAAGCATACAGGTTTAGGATGATAACGAAAGTAATCACCTCCACAGGCAATGGGGAAACAGCAAAAACCCCATGGTGGGTTACATATCCTTCCCATGCAGATGACATACTGGCCATGAGAAAATACACGGCGAACAAGACTGTCGCAATTAGCCGGGATGTAGTGTACATCCAGGCGCACGGGGAGAACAAAAAAAGAAGCAACGTCTTTTACTTCAATTATTCGTTGCAATATCTCAAAAAACCTGAGTATCTTTATGACCAGAATGGTAATAAGATTAAACAAGGTAAAAAACGTCTCTTCTAAAGTTTTTTCTAAATATGTACGATATTATTGTTCTCGGAGGTGGTCCAGGTGGATACTCTTCCGCTATCAAGGCTGCAAAGGCAGGACTGAAAGTTGCTCTTATTGAGAAAGAGAATCTTGGTGGCGTATGTCTGAACTGGGGATGCATTCCGACAAAATCCTTGCTTAAAAGTTCCTCTGTCTTCTATGAAGTAACGAAAGGGTCATTACAGGGCATTATTTCTGCCGAGCTCACTGCAGATATTAATGTCATGGTACAGAGAAGCCGCCAGATATCATCAGATATGGCAAAGGGAATCGCATTCCTTGTAAAAAAGCACGGAATTGATCTATATTACGGATCAGGTGAAATAATCTCAAAAGGGACCATTTCCATAAAGGGAATCACCGGTGAGAACAGCACTACTGGTGAAGATTGTACAATTATTGGTGGCAAGAACATAATAATAGCAACTGGCGCTGGGCCTCGTCATTTCGATACGATTCCGGTAGACGGAAAGAACATTATTGATTCAAAAGGAGCCCTTCAGATTGACCATATTCCCGAGAGCATAATAATCGTAGGATCGGGAGCAATTGGAGCTGAATTTGCAACATTCTTCTCGCAAATAGGTTCAAAGGTTACACTTGTTGAATATGCAGAGCGTATAACGCCACTTGAAGACACTGAAATTTCATCAGCCATAGAGCGCTCCATGAGAAAGGCAGGAATAAAGACACTTGTCGGAACATCTGTCAGAAAGGCTGAAGTCAAAGACGGAAAATGCCACGTCCTGATCGAAAGCAGGAAGGGAGAGGAAATCATTGAGTCGGAGATGGTACTTTCAGCAGTAGGAATCTCAGCAAACATTGAGGATATCGGACTTGAGAATATTGCAGTCAAATGCGAAAAGGGAAGAATTGCAGTTGACAATCACTTCCGCACAAATGTAGAAGGGATATACGCAATAGGCGATGTTATACCTACTACAGCACTGGCCCACGTTGCGGTCAAGGAAGGCGAAATAGCAGTCGCAGATATTCTTGGAGAGGAAATTACACCTATTGACTATTCAAATATTCCATCATGTATTTTTACTCATCCTGAAATAGCATCAGTCGGTCTGACCGAAACTCAGGTAAAGAAAAAGTGTGTTGAATACATTGTCGGCAGATTCTCATACATGGCCTCAGGCAAAGCTGCATCAAGCGGAATGAAAGACGGACTTGTCAAGCTTATCTTTGAAGCAGACAATCACAGATTGATCGGAGCCCATCTATGCGGAAATGACGTAGCAGAAATGATCGGTGAATGTGCCCTGGCAATAGCAAACGGCAACACTGCAGAGCAGTTGTCATCACTTGTACATGCGCATCCGACAATGCATGAAGCTATAATGGAAGCAGCCCGCAATGCAATAGACTAATCAATTCAATTAACCGTTGGTATAAAGAAATTATGGCAAAGAAGAAGACTCAGACTGCAAGTGCTGAACTAACAGACGAACAGAAAAAGGAAAATTTACAGACTGCCGGGCAGATGCTTGGTGTGGTACCACCACAGGCAATTGAAATCGAGCAGGCTGTTCTTGGTGCACTCATGCTTGAAAAAAGCGCAGTGACAAACGTTCAGGAAATTCTGCGTCCTGAAGCATTTTACAAGGACACTCACAGAATCATCTATGAAGCTATACAGGATCTGTCACTTGCTTCAGAGCCTATAGATTTATACACAGTTGCCAATAGACTACTTCAGAAAAACCAGCTGAAGGAAATAGGTGGGAACAGCTATCTGACCGAATTATGTCAGAAGGTCGGTTCTGCCGCAAACCTTGAATACCACGCAAGAATCGTTCTGGATAAATTTATTCAGAGGGAACTGATTGCAGGGGCAACTGACATACAGAAAAAGGCTTTTTCAGAGCAGTTCACAGCTCAGGAATTATTGACCAATGCAGAAAGTGTTATTTTCAATATTTCTCAGGGCAATTTAAGCAATGAGGTAAAAAGTGGTCGTGATGTTTTGACCGAGGCTTTGAAGGTTATTGAGTCAAACCGAGACAAACCTGATGGAATGAACGGAGTTCCGTCCCACTACAGGGAAATAGACAGAATGACACTGGGATGGCAGCCATCAGATCTTATTATCATTGCTGCACGTCCTGCAATGGGTAAGACAGCTTTCGTTCTTTCAATGGCCAGGAATATTGCAGTTGAATACAACAAGCCGGTAGGAATTTTCTCTCTTGAAATGTCTTCTGTACAATTGATGACACGTCTTATTGTAGGTGAAAGTGAACTTGACAGCAAAAAACTAAAAAGTGGGAGGCTGACTCCAGACGAATGGACACATCTTGAGAATTCCGTAAAAAAACTTCAGAATGCCCCGCTTTGGATTGATGAGACTCCCGGACTTTCGATTTTCGAGTTCAGGTCAAAGGCAAGAAAACTAAGATACCAGCAGAAAGTCGAAATAATAATAGTTGACTACCTGCAACTTATGACAACAGGACTTAGTGATGGCCGTGGAAACCGAGAACAGGAAGTGGCAATGATTTCACGTTCACTCAAGGCTATTGCCAAGGAACTGAAGATTCCAATCATTGCACTTGCACAGCTTAACCGTGCTACAGAGGCACAGGGTGGAGGCAAGAGACCTCAGATGAGTAACCTGCGTGAATCCGGTTCAATTGAGCAGGATGCAGATATTGTTGCATTCATCCATCGTCCTGAGTATTATAACCTGGACCTTGAGAATGGAGGATCATCTGCAGGTGTAGCTGAAATAATATTTGCAAAACACCGTAATGGCGAAGTCGGTACTGTAACATTAAGATTCATTGCCGACAGGGTCAAATTTACGGACTGGGATGATACCGGATTCATAAATAACAGTGGTTCATCCAACAATAGTCAAAAAAATGACTCATACAGTTACGTGGACTCAGGATATGAAAACCAGAATCCAGACCTTAATGGTTTTTCTGGCGGAGGAGCACTTGGAAATTATGGCAATGATCCTGACGCCGCATTCTAATTTGCACAGAAGAGTATAAAATCCTCATAAGGTATATCATGGAAAAGTTATTCATAACGGTTGCAACCGTTCTAGCTCTAATGGTTTCTTGCCAGAGTAAAAAAGAAATCATGGTTATTCCTGAGCCAAACAGTATAGAAAGGAATTACGGATACCTTAACTTCAAAAAGATAGACGGTATTATTTCAGACAATACAGGAAACGACGAAGCGGCCAAGTTCATAGCTGAAAGTCTGAGCAGTTTCACAGGAGAAAAGATAATTGAGAAGGACAGTTCAGAACGGCCGATAAGACTAATATACAACAACAATATCAAATCCGAAGGATATATACTTGATGTATCAAGAAAAGGAATCACTATCCAGTCACCGGATTATGCCGGATACATCCATGGCATGTACACTCTTATGCAGCTTATGCCGAATGAACTATGGGGGGATTCCACAAAAATCTATCCCGAGATAATAAAAATACCATGTTGTACCATTGAAGATAGCCCAAGGTTCAGTTATAGAGGACTTCATCTTGATGTATCCCGTCACTTTTTCACAAAAGATGAGATCAAAAGATATATAGAGATACTTGCTATTCACAAATTAAACAGATTCCACTGGCATCTGACAGATGATCCCGGCTGGAGACTTGAAATCAGGAAATATCCGCTTCTTACATCCGTTGCAGCATGGAGAGCAGACAGAAGCGGGGACTACAAATGGGATGTAGCGGATCCTCAGGCAGACGGAGAAATATGCGAATATGGAGGATACTACACACAGGATGATGCCAGGGAGATTGTCAGATATGCAAAGGAACGAGCAATTGAGGTAATCCCGGAAATAGAGTTTCCAGGTCACTCCTGCGAAGTGTTTTCAGCATACCCTACTCTTTCATGTTCAGGCAAAAGTCAACCAGTTCCAACCGGTGGAGGCCCAGGGTACAGCAAATCTCCATCATCAGTATTCTGCGCCGGTAAGGAAGAAGTATTCGAGTTTGTAAAGGATGTATTGACTGAAGTGGTTGAAATTTTTCCAGATGCGCCATATATCCACATCGGAGGGGATGAAGTCAGCAAACTGGCATGGAAACAGTGCCGTAATTGCCAACGACGGATGAACAATGAGGGACTTCAAAGCGAAGCGGAACTTCAGAGTTATTTCATAAAAAGGGTCGAGAAGATTGCCGAAGATTTAGGAAAGCCTATAATCGGATGGGACGAAATCCTTGAAGGAGGTATTGCACCAAATGCCACTATCATGAGCTGGAGAGGTATCTCTGGTGGAATACAGGCAGCAAAGGAAGGACATGATGTAATTATGACACCTGGTTCACATCTATACTTTGATCATCTGCAGAATAACCCTGCAAGCGAACCTGCAGGATCAGGATACCTGACAACCAGGAAAGTATACAGTTATGAGCCAATACCCGAAGAATTGAATGAAGAGGAAGCAAAACATGTTCTTGGAGCTCAAGCTAACCTATGGACTGAGAATGTATGGACATTTGACCACGTTACATATATGGCCCTACCAAGAGCATGCGCCTTGTCAGAGGTTGTATGGTCAAATACAAAGGACTGGAACGATTTTTCAAGACGCCTTTCAAATCACCAGCGAAGGCTGGAAAACAATGGATTTGTATGCCATAGAGGATGCACCGATATAGAGATAAATGCAACATATTCCGATGGGAAATATATTGTCAGTATGGACGACCAGATTTATGGAGCTGAAATCCATTACACCCTTGATGGAAGCGAACCATGTATTGACTCAAAAAAATACAACGGACCGATAACAATAAGCAGGAGCACTTTAATAAAAGCATTGCTGTTCCAGGATGGATATGCGATTTCAAGTGTACCTACAGTCCAGAATATTTCATACCACAAGGGAATCGGAAAGAGAATTATTTACAACACCCCAGTTTCAAAGGAGTATTCAGGCAAGGGAGATATAACACTCATTGATGGACTTAACAGTCCACTTGACCTTAGTTCAAATTTGCTTCAGGGATTCTGCGAGCACAACTTTGATGTAACCATAGACCTGGAGGAAGCCACAGAAATCAATTCATTATCGGTTGGGTTCATACAGTCTGTCGGAGCATGGGTATACCTTCCGTCAAGACTTAAGGTATATACAAGCCATGACGGTGAGAATTTTGAAGAAATAACTTCCATAGAAATTGAGAACAACCCGGAAGAAGAACCTCTTTGCAGAAGGGATGTAAAGGTCAGCTTCAACACAAATGCCAGATTCGTGAAAGTAATCGGAGTAAATGAAGTTACAGAACCTGGGCTGCCTGGCGGAGGGAAAATAAACTGGATATTTGCGGATGAAGTTGCTGTTGATTAACAGGAATCCGTATATTTGCATTAAATTTTAAAACCTATCTATTCACTGCTTGGTGGAAAGACATTCTTCCAAGCAGTTTTAGTGTTTTTGCAAAGTTGTTGGCGAACTGAAATAGCAAATAACATTTTTGGGGAAGACCACGCAAAGACAAATTACTCGGGATAATGGTTTGATTGGAGTTATATTATATCATATTATAAAAGATTATTGATGAAAAGTATTAAAGTATTTGCCCCAGCGTCAATTGCAAACATGGGATGCGGATTTGACGTAATGGGAATGTCAATGGATGCAACAGGCGACACGCTGAAAATTGAGATAGAAGATGGTGTCGGTCTTGAGATAAACAATCAAAGCGGTATCGAATTACCGGATAATATTGAAAGCAATGTAATAACACCTGCCATCATGGCATTTCTTGCAGCATACGGAGAACCTAAAAAGGTCAAGGTTGATATTCTTTCAAAAATACGTCCTGGGAGTGGAATCGGTTCAAGTGCAGCATCTTCCGTCGCAGCCGTATTCGGGCTTAACGAACTTCTTGGAAGACCATTTTCAGAGGACCAGCTTGTTGAATTTGCAATGGAGGGTGAAAAGTTAATCAGTGGCGGTGTTGCGCATGCTGACAATGTTGCTCCATCATTAATCGGAGGTGTTGTCCTAATAAGAGGATATCAGCCTCTTGATATAGTAAAATTGCCAATGCCATCAAAATTCCATTGCACCGTGGTTCATCCCAATATAATGGTAAGCACAAAAATGGCAAGAGAGGTAATGCCTAAGGAAATACCGGTAAGACATGCTGTTCGTCAATGGGGTAATGTCGGAGGACTTGTTGCAGGACTTGCACTTGGTGATGTCGAACTGGTCGGAAGGTCTATGGTAGATATCGTTGCAGAGCCATACAGGCAGGGATTCATTCCTGGATTTGAGATACTAAGAAACAAAGTAACAAAAATTGGCGCACTTGCAATGAACATCTCAGGATCTGGCCCTTCTGTATTTGCAATTTCAGAAGACAGTAAAATAGCGGAGAAAATCGGAACTGTTATGAAAGAGCATTTTGCCTTCCTTCATATTGATTCTAATGTTTATGTTGCACGCGTTGGCGGGGCCGGTGCAAGAGTTATAGAATAAGAATAAAAGATTTTTTTTTATGAAGTTCTATAGCACAAGGGATTTATGCAAATCCCGATTGTATTCACTACGTGATGCAGCCTTTCTTGGACTTGCACCTGACAAAGGACTATTTATGCCTGAGAAGTTTCCGCAGGTTAATATCAGAAAAATTGAAGAGTTGTCTGAAATTTCATTTGCAGAAATGGCTTCCTATATTGCATCACTGATATTCGGGGATGATATTAAGGAAGAAGATATACGTTCTCTCATAAAAGATGCATATGATTTTCCTGTTCCCATAAAAGAGGTTGAACCCGGGAAATATACACTGCAGCTATACCATGGTCCCACATTTGCATTCAAGGATTTCGGTGCAAGATTTATGGGTCGTTTTATGGGAAAACTTAAAAATGACGAAAAGACTGAATCAGACAAAAAAAGAAATGACAATATTATTGTACTTACAGCAACATCAGGAGATACTGGAAGTGCAGTGGCACATGGATTCTGGAAAGTAAAAGGTGTCAAGGTTATTATTCTGTTCCCTGAAGGGAAAGTCAGTGATTTCCAACAAGCCCAGATGACATCACTTGGAGTGAATATTTTTCCTGTCAGTGTCAAGGGAAATTTTGATGATTGTCAGAGACTTGTAAAAAACATGTTCAACGACACTGAATTAAGGGACAAGATCAATATAACAAGTGCCAATTCCATTAACATACTTAGGTGGATTCCACAATCCTTCTATTATTTCTGGGGATACTGCAAGTGGAAAAAAATGACAATGTCAGACGAAGCACCTGACATTGTAGTTCCAAGTGGAAATTTCGGAAATATTACAGCCGCCATGCTTGCATGGAAAATGGGTATGCCTGTCAGAAGGTTTATTGCAGGGACAAATGCAAATGACGAAGTAACCAGGTTCCTCAATGGCGAAGACTATTCACCTAAAGATTCCGTGCAGACAGTTGCAAATGCCATGGACGTTGGAGCTCCAAGCAATTTTGAAAGGATGATTAATCTGTTCAGCGAAAGTTGTGAAGATGTACGCAAACTGACAAAGGGATTCAGTTATTCAGATAATGAAATAAAGGAGGAAATTTCGCGCCTCTATAACCTAAGTGGGTATGAGTCAGATCCGCACAGCGCTGTGGGTAGCCTGGCATATGATGATGCCGGAGCTGAAGGCTTTTATGTATCAACTGCGCACAGCGCAAAATTTGCAAATGTTCTGAAAGATAGTATTGGGAAAGATCCTGTTATTCCTGAAATATTTGAGACAATAAAGAAAAAGGAACGGAACTATATAAGCATGAATGTAAGTGACCAGCAATTAAGAGAGTATATTTTCTCTATAAATTGACTTGTAACCTGATGCCTGATAATATGTACATTCTGATAATCCAATTGCATACAGAATGAGAATTTGACAACATATTGCAACCTTTTTCTACAATTTCCGGTCTAATAGTAAAAAAGACACTTTAATATCATGGAATTTTTAGTAGAAATTCTAGTCCCTATTGGGATATGCGTAGTTCTTCCATGCCTTATTGTATTTCTGATTGTATGGGACAAGAGAAACGAAATTAACCGGAAGACCGAAGTTGCACTTAAAGCCATTGAGAATGGTGCTCATGTAGATCCTAATTATTTTTCCAGACAAGATTATCCAAAAACGGTAAAAGGTAAAGTCTTCAGGTACCTTACAAGGGCGCTACTATCGTTGGGATTAGGT
>DCHP01000007.1:33720-34466 GCA_002315675.1 Rikenellaceae bacterium UBA1749
CTTTTCTTGTAATATATTTTATTGCCCGTAAGCATTTTGCCGCTGAAATCAAGGCAGAGGAGGAAAAACTCACCAAGGTAGAATAGTATTATAGATGAATAAGGAACAATTCATCCGTGAAATCGAAGATATACAGAAACCTCTGCGGAGGTTTCTGCTTGTTCTATGTGGTGGTGATACTTTCACTGCGGATGACATTGCTCAAGATGCATGCGTAAAGGCCTGGATTGCCTGTGAAGGATTCAGGGGTACATCCAAATTTTCAACATGGATTTTCAAAATCGCCTACAATAGCTGGCGTGACCGGAAATATAACGTAAAAAACTCCACCGGATTGGATTCAGATACAGTTCAACAAATCCCTGACATGGCACGGGCTGATGGCACATTTCAATACCAGAATCTATATTATGCTATTGAGAATCTAAACTGCAACGAAAAAACCGCTATCCTGCTTTTCTACATGGAAGACAGGGATATAAAGGAAATATCAACTATTATGGACATACCGCAGGGGACAGTCAAATCCTTGCTGTCAAGAGGACGGGCAAAACTGCGGATAAAACTTGAATCAGAATGAACGACAGTAAACTGAAGGAATATTTCCATCAAAACAGGCCTATGACAGGTGATAACACCACATATATAGCAGGACTGTATGCAAAGATGAATGCAGTGGATGAAATCAAGCAGCTACATGATGCATCGATAAGAAAGTACCGCAGAATCTGCATTGTAACCTTTGC
>DCHP01000007.1:34651-34961 GCA_002315675.1 Rikenellaceae bacterium UBA1749
TTATGTATCCGTACGCTTAAAATCGGAGTTTAGGTTTAAGAACTGACAGGGAACGACATAACATTATATATAAGCTGGAGCTCGAGGTTGTGTATCCGTACGCTTAAAATCAGAGTTTAGGTTTAAGAACTGACAGGGAACGACAGAACATTATATATACGCTAGAGTTCGAGGTTGTGTATCCGTACGCTTAATGTAGGAGTTTAGGATTAAACTCTGCGACAAGTTCTATACAAGTTGGCCTCGGGGTTATATATCCGTATGATTAAACTCAGAGCTAAAGTTAATGACTGTATGTAAAGCAAGTCTG
>DCHP01000004.1 GCA_002315675.1 Rikenellaceae bacterium UBA1749
AAAAGACCAGACCGGATGGGAGTCCAATGATAAACACTCGCTCTGCGAATATGTACCTGATCAAGTTGATAAAGATTACCAAAAAGCTCCAGAAAGAAGTGGAAAGGGCGCTTGAAACGGTGAAGGAAGTCGAGAAAAGCGGGCGTGCTTGATGGGCAGATACTCCTGCGATGTGCCAATGTTGAAAATATTTTATTAACTTGCAAAGGATATCGCAAGATATCATACATATTGCGAAGGTGTTTTTCGATGAATTTTCGAAAAAGGCTCCACATCTTTGTCATAATAAAAACAGCATTTGCTTTGGAGCCGGCAATAGTCCTTTCTATGGAAAGAATAAAGGATACTTTTAGGTGTGACGTTCGTAGCAAATACTTAACGCCATCTTGTTTCGTGTTTCCATTAATAGAGGAATTTTCTATATTACAAGGTTCTGATGGTCTTGGTGTGAACATTTCAGACTGGGAAAATAATGGAGAAATTAGTGGAGATGCGGAATAATATAACTTTATTTTGTTATAGCATTTTATGGGCTTCTACAATAATATTGGTAATTCGGCCATTGAATTTGACCTCACTCGAATAATTCATCCTGTTGGACAAGGAGCATTCTATTCAGAGTCTTTCAATGGAAATAATTTTAATTTCCTCGCTATTTATGACTGTGGTGGGGATAAGATCTCAATAGAGAGAGAACTAAATTATCTTGCTATTAATCGCAATTCCATTGACGTTATGTTCCTTTCCCATTTCCATTCAGATCATATGAATGGGATACCGCGTATCTTAGCTAAGTTCAAGGAAGGAATAAAAGACTTCTATTTTCCTTTTCTTACACCAGAATTGTTCGCCCTGGATGTTGTGTATAATTATTTAGTTGAAGGTAAAGACTCCATCTCGAATCAATTTCTTATCAATTTCATCCGGTATTTCTTTGACTCAAAAGAAAAAGAAATAAAAGAAAAGGACAAGAAATCATATTCGAATATTAAAAATGTCCATGTATTCAAAGGGGAAAGGGTTGTGGTATCGTCAATTGAATCTGTATGGCAGTACGAGTTACATCGACCAAATTATTTGCACACTCCGACGGATAAGATTAAATCACTTCTCCTATCAATAATAAACGAACAGGGTTTGGTTGATAGTATCACCAAAGATTATATTAACGAAGAGACATATGATCAGCTTTCCGTGGTTATTGATAACTCTGGCGATTTTGAAAAGTTAAAAGAACGATTCCTTCAAGAGTTTAAGGGTGAACAGAATCAATATTCAATGATGGTGTTCTCAAAAAAGTCTGATAGAATTGAATTGCTAGGGGGGAGCCCATGTAATAGATGTAATTGCCTATATACTGGAGACGTCCCTGCGTCAAAGAGTACAATCAATATTGTAAAATCTATTGACTATGACATAATCCAGGTCCCACACCATGGCTCAATTAAAAACTATTCCAAGGATTTATATAAGGATGGTACTTATGCATTCTTTTCGGCAGGAAAGAATAACAGATATGGACATCCGGATTTGGAAACAAGGCAACACTTATTGGGCCTTTGCAAATATAATCCTCTCGTAACAGAAGAACCGAATAGCAGGGTTGTATTGGAATATATCTTCATAGGTTCCCAATTGAATAAAGTTGAATTAATTAACAACAATATCATATGAAAACACTAAGAGTCTTTTTGATTACGCTACCTTTTATTTTTGCTGGTTGCGCAAAGGAATTTGACACTGCGCAAAGAATCGTTCCTGAAGAAGGGATGATTCCCATCAATGTTTTAAGTTCAATAGACCAAGTTCAAACCAAAGTGTCGACAGAAGGGTTTATTGAAGGCGATGCGGTTGGTTTGTATGCCGTAAACTACTCAGAGAACAATACTGTCGCCGGGACTCTAGTTGCTGAAGGTAACCAGGCTGACAATGTGAAGTATGTTTTCAACGGGACTAAGTGGGTTCCGGTCAAGAGTGTTTACTACAAGAATGTCAATACGAACGCAGACATCTACCTCTATTACCCGTATCAGGGAGATATCTCCGATGTGAAAAACGCCAACTTTGAGGTGAAGAAGGACCAAAGCACCGCAAGGACATCCACTTCTCTAAGTGGATACGAGGCATCCGACTTCCTGTGGGGCAAAGGAGAGAACATTACTCCTGTTGAGTCGGCAGTGCAGATTCAGATGCATCACAAACTTTCTGCCGTCAGTGTAACTCTTGTAGAGAAAGCAGGATTTGATGAGGGGGAATTTGAGAACCTCGAAAAGAGTGTCATTTTGATGAACACAACCCGCAAGGCTACCATTGATTATTCCACTGGTGCTGTTACCAAGGTCGGTGATCCTCAGTTGGACGGGATTGTCATGTGCCCTCAAACTGACGGGGCATTTAGAGCAATAGTGATTCCGCAGAGTGTTAATGCCGGAGAAAGACTTTTTTCCATAACAATCGGAGGTAAGACCTACTGCTTCCACGTAGACAATGTGACGGATTACCTGGCAGGAAAGCAGTTGAATTTTAATATTAATATTACCAAGAAGGGAGACGGTTCAGGTGTTGAACTGAGCCTCCTTTCTGCTAAGATCTCCGATTGGACACAGGATATTAATTCCTGGGAAGGTGTCGCAAGACAGTACTATGTGGTGAATGTTGAGAAAGCTGGGACTCTCGGAGCAGCCATCAAGACTGCAGGGAAGAACCCTGATAAGATTAAGAATTTGAAGATAATAGGACATGTTGCATCGTCAGATTTTTATTTTATGAGAGATTCAATGGCAGTTTTGGAGAATGTTAACATGAAAGAGTCAGTTCTTTTGGATGACATTATACCCAATTATGCATTTTCCAAAAAAAAGACCTTATGTTCGTTTGTCTTCCCTATTAAGGTCTGTAATATAGGAGATGGGGCATTTGTAAATACAACACTTTCGGGTGCTTTGATACTTCCAGATAATCTTAAAACTATCGGAGCAAATGCTTTTGCGGGAACATACATATCATCCATATCTTTTTCTCCTGTATTGGAGGAAATTGGGCCAGAGGCATTTTACCATTGTCAATCATGTTCTTGCAATTTAGCATTTCCTGAGTCATTAAAAAAGATAGGAGATCTTGCATTTTATGAATGTTACAATTTTACAGGCAAACTTGTTCTTCCGGAAGAGTTAGAGATTTTGGGTAGAAGAGCTTTTGGAAATGCAGGAAAATTCTCTGGAGATTTAAAAATACCTGACAAGATTACATCCTTGCCAGAAATGGTATTCTATGGATGCGGTTTTACTGGATTATTGGATTTGAATAACGTTGTGGAATTTCCTCATACTTGCCAATCATTTGCGTTTGAAAATTGTTCTTTTTCCGGAGAACTTATTATACCAGAAGGAACAACAAAGGTTTCATATGGGGCATTTATTGGTAATAAGTTTACCTCAATAGTATTACCATCAACATTAAAGATAATAGAAGGTGCTGCATTTGCTGGAAATGATTTAAGTGTTGGAAAGCTCATTATTCCTGAAGGTGTCATTGTAATAGAAAATGGAGCATTTATGGGCACGAAGGTTACTTCAGTCTCTATCCCAACGACGCTTCAAACTATTCAAAGTGGTGCTTTTCAGTCTTGCTTTAATATCTCAGAGATTGTGAGTTATGCTGTTGAGCCACCTAATATACAATCGGGTGTGTTTGATGGCGTTCCAAAGGACAATTTCACAGTAGAGGTTCCGTATCAGTCTGTTAAGTACTATCAAGCAGAATCTGGGTGGCAAGACTTCAAACGCATTGCTGCCCATTATGACTTTTCTGTCAGTCGCGAAAGAATGCGAGCCCTAAATGGATCAATTAAAAGAACATATACTCTCAGAGCTCCGTCCGGCTTTGCTTGGGAGGTTACAGACAAGCCTGATTGGGTGACTGTAAACCCTAACTCTGGAATTGGAAAGACTGATGTCACCATTACTGTCGCAGAAATGAGTCATCCATACAGCGAAACCTTTACGGTCAATGAAGGAACATATAATTCAGTAAACGACAAGACCTATACGGGACGTTCCGGGAAGGTGGAGTTCACTCTCTCGGATAAAGATTACACTTGCTCTATGGATGTTGAACAATACGATTATGAGTTTGCTGACGGATATGTCAAAACATATCATACCGCAACCGAAGGCCCAGGTATCGACATAGTCTTCATTGGGGATGGATATGACGCCAAAGATATAGCAAAGGGAATTTTCCTTGACCACGCCGAGGACGGCTATGGTCACATCTTTGATGTTGAGCCGTACAAGACATACAAGAATTACTTCAATGTAAAGGCAGTGGTTTCGATGTCCGATGAGAGCGGTATCGGCACTGTCAACACTGTGGTTGATACCAAGTTCGGTTCTTACTTTACTCAGAATAGAATCAAAACCCCGGCTTCGGAGCCTTGCTTCGCATGGGCAAAGAAGGCAAATCCGTCAATGGACCTTACCAAATCTCTCACAATTATGATGATGAACACATCTACTTATGAGGGCATTACTATGATGTATGCTGATGGATCTGCAATAGCCTGCTGCCCTGTCAGTACAGAGGCATATCCATATGATTATCGCGGAATTATCCAACACG